>JBAQFX010000351.1:0-52562 GCA_049287485.1 Anaerolineales bacterium | reverse complement strand
TTAACTTTGCACAAAGGGGACTTTACTACTTTGCACTAACAATCACTCCATTGTTGCTTGACGTTTTGGTGATTCACTGGTAAACTTCCACGCTGTAGGAAAGCCAGAAAGTTCTCGTTGCACGTAGTAATGAAGACGGTCCAAGGCTCGCTCCTTGGGCTGTTTTATTTTGACTGCTCCGATGGATTTGAAGGCGCACCACATATCTTTTTTCATACCTTACGGAGGTAAAATCAATGTCTGAAAGAATTGTCGGCACAGTCAAATGGTTCAATGGGAGCAAGGGCTATGGATTCCTTTCGCAGCCCGATGGCGCGGATGTCTTCGTCCACTACTCTGCAATCCAATCTGACGGTTACCGCACGCTCCAGGAAGGCCAGAAGGTGGAGTTCTCCATCGAGAAGGGCCCCAAAGGACTGCAGGCTGCTAACGTCATCCCCATGTAATTGACGTTACTACTAAAATGCCAACCGAGACCTGCCACACCGGCAGGTCTTTGATTTAATCCACATCTAAGTTGACTTATAATTACGTCCGTACTACACAGGCCTCTATATTGGATCATTTCTAGACGGATTAATGCGATCTACCTTCGTAGCTAAGTTAACCATATTTTTCATTTGCTTTTTACTGGGGGTATCTGCATGTACTGTTCTGGGTGGGGCATCTTCTGATGCTACTCCAACTCCCCAGCCAACCTCCAGCGTAAAGAACCTGCAAGTCATCCCACCTCAAGCCTGCCAGGTGGCAGAGCAGGGGATGATCCGCGTGGAACACCCTCAAGGTGACCTGATTGCCTGGTCACCCACAGATGATTCACTCGTTTATGTTGCTTCCACTCAGGGGTCAAGCTGGAATGTGGGAGAGTTGGATTTGGTTTCACCTCCTAATTTTATTCCTCCTATTCGCCTGGCAACCCAGGTGGCAGGGGAGCTTACTTGGGATCCGGATGGCACCATGATCGCTTACCTGAGCTTGCGTCGCAGTGATGATCTCTACACCATTGGTTTGGCTTATCCCAACGGTCGTGCCTATAGAGATCTATTCCCGGATGAAGCTGCTCGAACCGATGATTATTCCAGTCAAAAGGCTATCCTGGAATGGATAAATACAGGTCGATTGAGAGTCCTGGCGTCATGTGGGATAAATTGTATGCAGATGTTGGATTTTGGTGTATTGAGTGGCCTCTCCACACCGGTGGGAGACCCTGTTGAACGATCGTGGGATATGTGGTCAGTTCATACCTATCATCCGTCCATAATGCCCCCGGGATATGCTGATTTACCCGGCCAGCTAAATTGGTCACCGGATGAAAGTCGGATCGCTTATATCGATGAGAATGGTAATGCCTGGGTTATTAATCCACTAGCAGGCAACCTCTATCCGTTGGATATTGGTCAATATAGCACCGCGACCGAAACAGATTGGTCTTTCGATAACCAGTACTTGGCAATCCATGTAGACCAGAATCTGAAGATATTCTCTTTCCAATGTCCATAAACGAGGGTTTCATGGGTATTACTGATAATTGTTATAGAAAGCGGTAGTAATTGATGGAGTATCGCAAATTAATAGAGCTGACCTTTTCTATCTCCGGTCAGCTCCTGTATTTTTATTCAGATTACTAAAATTTCTTTCGCAAGTGACTGATAAATTTATTACACCAACTAACCTGCATTTGTAGTGAAATTTCAAATCTCAGATATCTGGATCGTTGTCAGGATGATTAAACCGTCATACCTACGTTGAATATCTCTGCGGGTAGCTCAATATTATTGATGGCGAATTTTTCAGCAAACTTAGGCCTTAACCCAGTGGATTTCAGGCTTCCTATCACCCGCCCATTCTGGATGCCAGTCTGATCGAATAGGAACAAATCCTGCATTAGGATCGTATCCCCTTCCATTCCCTGTACCTCTGCTACATGCACTACTTTACGCGTACCGTCGCGCAGGCGTTCCATGTGGACAATCAGCTCGATTGCAGAAGACACCTGCTCGCGGATAGCACGCAAGGGCAATTCAAGCCCTGCCATCAATACCATGGTTTCAATACGCCGTAAGGTGTCACGCGGGCTGTTGGAGTGGATGGTGGTCATGGAGCCATCGTGTCCAGTGTTCATTGCCTGGAGCATGTCCAGGGCTTCACCACCACGCGCCTCACCCACGATGATCCGGTCAGGTCGCATACGCAGCGAGTTGATCACCAACTGGCGAATGGTCACCTCTCCTTTGCCTTCCACGTTCGAGGGTCGCTTCTCAAGCCGCCCAACGTGTTCCTGTTTCAGCTGAAGCTCTGCAATATCTTCAATGGTGATGATGCGCTCATGGCTGGGAATAAAAGCAGATACCACATTCAAGAGGGTGGTCTTACCAGACCCTGTACCACCTGAGATGACAATGTTCACCCGTGCTTCCACGCATGCTTTCATGAAGTTTACCAACGAGGTCGTCAGTGAGCCATTCGCCACCAGGTCCTGAGCGGTATAGGGTGTTTGGGCGAATTTTCGAATAGTCAGCATTGGACCAATGAGTGAAAGTGGTGGGATGATCACATTAACACGGTAACCGTTGGGCAAACGTGCATCCACCATTGGCGATGATTCGTCCACCCGCCTGCCCAATGGGGCGACGATACGATCGATGATCCGCATCAGATGGGTTTCATTCTCAAATACGACTTTGGTTTTTTCCACCATTCCGAAGCGCTCAATATATACCGTGTCATAGCCATTAACCATCACTTCTGTGATGGATGGTTCACGCAATAATGGTTCCAGGGGACCAAATCCCAGGATATCAGCAATCACCCAATCCAGCAGGCGAGCGCGGACCGCCCTGGTATACAGCAGGTTTTCTTCTGTGAGTACCTTGTTGAATAACGATTCGATCATCTGGTGCATCTGAGGAATGTGAGAAAGATCCACCTCACCGTCAGCTTCAGTCAATAATCGACGCTGAACACGCTCCCGGATCATGTAAGCATCTGCCGAGATCTGTTCGCCACCTCCTATCTCTTGGGCTTCGCCTAAAGTATCATATTCATTCGATGAAAGTGTGCGTACATTTTTCGCAGGTCTGTTCGTAAACATTACAGGTTCTCCCTCCTTCCTTTACGGAAGGGTTGGTATGATCAGCTGGGTATTTGGAGTTAGCCGTGGTTGGTTATTCATATTGTTCGCTGAAAGGATCGCAGCTACCGTGGTATTGTAACGATGAGCCAGCAAGGTAAGATAATCTCCACTTTTAACTGTGACCACTGTTGTTTGATCATAAGCATTCACCCGGCTGCGAACTACATTACGATATGCATAAAAGGCACTTTGGTAATTGCCATTGTTCGTCAAATACTCTGCATAGGTCAAGGAATCAGAAAGTGAATTTTGTAAGGCATAAATCCGGTCACGCAGACCAATCGTGGCTAAGGCATCCTGGTAGATAAACACAGCTTCCTGGAAATGGTTGAGCGAACCTTGTGCCTCAGCAATCATGGTTTGGGCTTCGAAAGATAAAATCTCACCCTCAGTGAGCTGCTGGGCTAAGACCGCAGAGCGCTGGAAATCTTCCAGAGCCAGGGCGTACTCTCCAGAGGCGATGTAATCTGTGCCGCGTGCGATATATGCATCAAAAAGTGTTTGTAGAGCAGTTCCGTTGGCATAGCCAGCCTGTTTCCCGATCACAAATTCTAATAGTTCTATCACTGAATCCCATTTGCCACTATCAAAATCACTCACCGCTTGGATAAAAGCCTGAGCCAATTGGAATTGAAGTAATACGTCTGGATCATTCGATCTTACTGAGAGGGCCATGCTCAGATATTGCTCAGCCGATTTTTGAGCTTCCAGCGAATCCGGAGCACTGGCAAGTGCTCCCTGGGCCTGGCTTACGTATTCTCCGATCATGCTGTCTTGAATCACCAGGCGGATTTGAGTGCGGGCGGCTAGAGCCTCACGGTCCAACGGGCGCAGTGCCAGTGCATTGCTGAAATAGCTATCTATTTTTCGTAAAGTTTCCATGTTAGGCACAGGTGAAAGCAGGAGCAATTGAGCGGCATGAATGTAACTCTGGAAGAGATTTTCTTCCACGTGGCTCGTTTCAAATGATGAATCCATCAATCGTAGAGATTCATATTCGGATATTGCATCTTCATAAAGACCTTCTGAAAATGCTTGGTCAGCTTGTTGTAAAATGGAATTCATCTCTGTTTGAGTTTGTAAGCTCTTAATCTGCAAGGACACGTCCCGGTAGTTGGGCATCTTCTGGCTGATTTCTTTGAGAATATCCAGCGCCTGGGCTGAATCTCCCACCTTAAGCAGGTTCATTGCTTGCGAATATTTAATTTCGATATCTTTTAATGCCTGCGCTTGTTCAATTGCATCGGATAAACCTGGAAAGTTCGGGTCCTTGGCTTTTATATTCTCATAAGCGGTCAGTGCTTCATCTGATTTTCCGGCAATGATCAGCTGTTGAGCATTCCGAAACTCAATGCTAAGCTCAGCCAGCTCCACATTCTGGTTAAAACTACTTTGTGCTTGCGCAATCTGCTTTTGGATCCATCCAGAATAGGTGCTTATCGCGCCAACTACAATAAATATGACCACCAGAGCCAATAACAGTCGCACTCCATTCTTCAGTAAATTCTGGCGCCTTTTTTTACGATTTTCCTCGATCTCGTAATCAGAAATATGTGAACGGACTTCCATCTCCAGGCGGATGGCCCTTAGTTCGGGCTCAATCGGAAATTTTTTCTCGACCTCTCCCAGTTTATCTAAGCCTTCATTCCACTTTCCTATCCAAAAATATCCCATCGCCTCTTTAAATAACGGAGAGTTCATGTATGATTCGGTCTCATTCAAACTCATGCTTCCTCCAAAATCAATTCACCTCATTGACGCTTTTTAACCTTGCTTATAAATTACCAAATATCTCGATAAACGCAGGTATGGCAGGCCCAAGGATTACAGCCAATAAGGCAGGGAAGATCAACAGTGCCATAGGTAAGAGCATCTTGATTGGAGCTCTCTGTGCTTGCTCTTGCGCCCGGTGACGGCGCTCAATCCGCATCTGTTCCGCTTGAGCGTGTAATGTATCACTGACACTCATCCCCAATTGCTCGGTTTGTATGATCAGCGCTACAAAACTGGATATTTCACGGATGTCCAACCGGTCGGCCAGGTTTCGTAGTGCATCGCGACGTGTCAATCCCATTTCCATCTCATTGATTACTCGCCCAAATTCATGACCAATCGGTGTATCCCAATATTCACTCACCCTTTGTAAGGATTGGTCAAAACCCAATCCAGCCGTAGCACACACACTCAGCATATCAAGCGCATCAGGTAAACCTCTTCTCACTCCTTTTTGTCTGCTGGTCACCAGGCTGTGCAGCCATACTTTTGGGAACGCATAGAATAGGACCAATATCAGCACACTTAGGACGAGGTTGAGAACAGTCATTCCACGCCTGAAGATGACAAACGCCAGAAACACTCCTAGTAAAGTGGAGACCATACTGATACCATAGAATTCTCGCGCTCCCAGTCCCAGCGGGTTGCCTGCTGTGATTATTTTTTTTGCCAGATTTTCAATCGAACCAGCCGGAGTGATCCGACCAAAAAATCGGCCCAACCCGTGAATAGCAGGCATCAAAATACGGCTGCTGAGTGAGCCAGTGATAATCCTGGGCTGGATCCGCACCGGATTCCTTCTGGTGTGGGTCTCATCTAAGGGTTCCTCGATATATTGGACAAGTCGTTTTGAAAGATTTTCCGTTCTTAACCAGCGCACGCTAAGAATCAAAAAGCTTATTCCACAAATACCCAAAAATATGCTTATTCCAATTTGCATAGTTTGTTGCATATAACTTCCTCACACTTCGATCTTGGCTAGTCGCCTGACGGCAATATTCCCTAAAATTACCATGATTACCGCCCCAATGGGGATGCACAATATTTGTGGGTCAAATAAACGCATCATGTAATCTGGGTTAATAAAGAACATCGCTGCTGCCATGGCCACGGGCATGAAGGTCAGTACGTAACTGCCAAACCGCTGTTGAGCTGTTAGAACACGCACCTCGCTGAATAACCGTATTCTTTCACGGATTGTGCCAGCAACCGCTTCCAACATGGTGACGATATTTCCACCGACCTGCGAGTTGATATTGATGGCTGTAGCCATCAGATAAAGATCATCATTTTCCATTCTGGTAACCAGGTTAGCTAAAGCCTGGTTTAAAGATAATCCCAATCCAATTTCATGCCGTACACGCTTGAATTCTTCGGACGCGGGTGCTTTTATTTCCTTGCTCACCGCTTCAATAGCTTGTGGAAGACTGTAGCCAGCCCGTACTGCACCAGTCATCAGTACCAGTACATCCACCAGTTGTTTTCCAAAATTTATCCGTCTTTGTGAAATTGCTCGTTTTAATAATAGTTCGGGGATAAAGAAAGCAATCACTGCCAGGCCAATCCCAGCTACGAACTCCCGGGGAATTCTCCCTCCAATCCCCAAAGTAAGGCTTTCCCCTCCAGAAGCACCGATGGACGAAATCAGCCAGCCTAATCCAAACGCCAGGACGACTCCTCCCAGGCGTATTAATATATATTCCGTCTCGGTGATTGGCCAGTTTGCGCTCGTCAATTGTAGGTTTCGCTTTTCTGATGACAACCCCGAGAGCATATTGTTCACACGTAACCGAAAGCGCACTATGCCAGCGCGTCTTTTTTGCCCTGGCATGGTTTGATTTACCTCTCCAGGGACGGTCACGTATGCTGTCAGGCGGGAACCTATTTCCTGTCCAGCAAAAAATATATCTCGCAGACCATAGATTACCAGTCCATATGCAATCAGGATGACGATGACAATGATGCTAAGGACAACAAGGAGAACAGTAAAAGAAGGCATTCAAATCTTCCTGTAGAATTTGCCCATCACTTATCCTAACCTGCTTGAGGCAAGTAATAGATCTCTTCCAGCTTTTTCACCCGAGGTGACCGTTGCTTCATGGCTGACTTCCCTCAGGTTGATCGAGGTAAGATTTCGGGCAAGTTGCTGGATCGATTTACTAGCGTTGCTCCGCGGGTAATAAATCAGGAATGGAATTCCCCGATTGATGCTACGCGTTACATTCGCCGGGTCATTGGCGATTTGATGGTAGATCTGATTATGCAATACTGACTCAATATCTTTGAGTTTAACGCCCCCCTCTGCACCTGCTTTATTTAAGATCATCAGGATTTTTTCAGCTGGATAAGCAAGCGACCTGCTCAATTGTAGAAAACGGCTTGTATCGTGCAGTGAAGCCAGGTCTGGTGTGGTTACTAATAATATCCGATCTGCTGCATCCATCAAAGTTACTGAGATATCGTTCAATGGTCCCCCTGCATCAACCACTGTAAAATCATAATATCGTGAGACGCCTATGAAAATATTGTAAATATCTTCTGCACGAATGCCTTGAGCGATCTGCACGTTCGAAGGTGCTAGCAATACGTGAATTCCTGACGGGTGGGGACAGACGACATCTCGGACCAAACCCTCATCCAGGTTTGTCACATGAGGGATAAGATCAGATAATGCATTTTGGACTTTTAGGTTTAGCATCACCTCAAGGTGACCAAAAAACACCTTACCCTCAAACAAGAGTACCTTCTTGCCCGTTTCTTCAGCCAGAGCGATGGCAGTATTGGCGGCGATCGATGTGACGCCTGTACCACCACGCGGGCTATACACGGTAACTGAGCGCAGTGGTCTGGTAGATTCTAATACTTGAGTGGGAACATAAGTTTGTGTTTGCTGGCGGCGACCTTCCAGCTCCGATACCCTTCTTAGTGTACTTACCAGGTTGATCTGTGAGAAAGGTGTAATCAGGAACGCTCTTGCTCCTGCCAACATCACCTGCTGGGCAGTCAATGGATCATTGGTTGGCAGGATTGCCACCACTGCAGTGTTGGGGAATTGTAAAGCCAGGTCATCAATAATATCTAAGGTCGTTTCTCCACCAAGTGTTGAATCAACCAGCAGAATGTCTGGCTCAATAGCGCGTATTTGCCTCGCCAGTTTATCCTTGGAGGCGATGACATCTGCCAGGGTAAATTCAATTTGTGTATTCAAAGCTTCGGTGATTTGCTGCAGGGTGGCGCCTGGGTCGCACAGCGCAACGATACGTACTTGTTTATTTATTGGGCTCATCCTAATTCACCTCTATTATTATTCATCTTTTTGCTTCGCATAAGTGTTAGTGCTATTTACCAGTCTATCTGGGGATGGTTAACTCATAACGCTGTAGTAAATAATCAACTGTTACCGGGCTGACTTCAAACGATTCGTTAGAGGTTGGTGATCGCAGTACGAAATCAAAGATAGCTCCGGAATCCCGCATGTGTTTGAGCACCAACGCGTCCTGTGCGTCCATCGCCAGCAGGTAGGCACGAACGCGCACATTCGCCGGGTTTGGAGTGGGTTGTGCCCCCCCTTGTGTTGGGGTGGTTGATCCCTGTTCCTCGATCACATCTGCCACAATTGCCGTCACCTGCACACGTTGGAACGCATCGAAAGTAAACATGCGAGTGATCGTTTGTTCTTGTTCTGCTGTTGTTACTACGCCGGCTGTGGTATTCGTGGGGGTCACTTCAACAGTCATGGAGGCAAAGATATCCACCGTATCACCGCGTTGCAACACACCCAGGCCGCTCATTAAATCAGTCGATGGAAATGCCATCAACACCTGGTCATCCGCGATAATGTACCCAATATCGTGAGAAACGTTGGTGGGGTCTGCCAGGTGGTGTTCCAGCACCATTTCTCCCTGGATCAGGTGGGCGATGGTCATTTTACCCAGGGCTGACTCTATGGTTAATAGCGCATCGCGGGGCACCAGGCTTACAGGCATTGAGGTAATCTGAATGTCCTCCCGAGTAATGACTGACCCAACCCCCAGATCATGGGTGGTGACGATAACGTCTGTTGTCACCTCGACGATAGGGGTGGGTTGTGGAGGGGGAGTGAAGCTTTGTTTGAGCACATTATTGATCGCCAGGATGCCCAGCCCGATCAAGCCAACACCCACAACCGCAATAATTATTCCAATGAGTACTCGTCGGTTCAAGGAGACCCTCCTGCTTGAAAAGTATTTACTAATGGATTATACCTAGGTACCTGATGCATTTTGCATACCAGATCCGTTATTAAATTTTAATGTATTAGGTTGCGAATGTAACTATGAGCAGATTAATTTTAACGGATCAAAACTACGGTAAAAGTGCCTGTATCAAACCAATCACCTGGGCCGCTATAACCACCAAGGTCTACTTCTTCAAAATATCCTTCAATCGTCTTATCATTATCATCAATTGAACCATTATTTAACGCTGCCTCATGACCATTGCAATGGTTTTTATGATTGTTATATACATATCCCGGTTCTGCAGTTACTTTATTCTTACCAGTTTGCACACAGGTCACGTGGAATTGAGCAAATGTGATGATATGAAAATTCATTGAACTTGATGCGAGGGATAGATCATCAGGAGGTCCATAAGCGCATTGTGTATATAATTCTGGATTTTCAAAAGTGGTAGGCACCCCATTACAAACATTATTAAATACTGGTAGGATCACATCTTCACCAACAACCGCGCTTGCTACGGTATGGAATATGCTGGTTGCCACACCACTTTCTTCGGGGATCCATTTATGAGGTGGGATTGGGTCTGGGAATCCATTCCTAATCCAATCCAATAATTCACTCGCCCCACCTCCTCCTCCATTCAGGTCAAGCCAGCTTCGTGCACCGCCTGTCATTAATTCATCAATACAGTCGTTATTCAAGTCACAATCCGTGGTATTCGGAGCTACATAATCACAAGCATATGCAGGATTAACATCAGGTCCATGAACACTACAAACTAAATCATTTTGGCTGTAACAATATTTAGGGTCAGTTGGATCTGTAATATCCGGATCGCAATTACCGCCTTTTTTATTTGTTTGTACTTTTACAGAATCCATGAGTATATAAGTGCAATTCAAATCGTATGGATTACCACCACAGTCATCGATTATTTTTTGTGCACAGTCTTCGCCGGGTACATTCATTCCACCCACTACCGTAGAACGGCATGCCCATGCTACCGGTAAGACACCCATTCCCACTGGCGGGCGACACTCCGCAGCAGCCACCGCCCTGGGTGTTACCTGGTCGAAACCGATGACTCCTGCAAAAAAAGTATTTCTTTCAACGGTTGCAGTCACAACTACTGTACCAGCACTTAAGCTGGCATAAACCTCTGGAGGGTTAACCGCCCCATTATTCACTGCAAATATTTCCGCCTGGTTTATTCCTCCGGCCATATCATGATTTTTGCACATATAAGTCGCACCCGCTAAAGCACCCGCGTCTGCTGCATTTTGTGCTTGCCGTTTGGCTGCGTAAGCATTAGCACCATCCAGCACCAGGGCTAACATTGCGACGAAGGCTACTAATCCCAATGCAATGATCACCAGGCTTTGACCATTTTCGGGTATTATCTTATGTGCCTTCATTATTTTCTCCTTATAAAATAATATAGATATTTATGGTGAAGGCAATACTTCTGTCCGCATGATCGCAGCACCTATTAATGTAATTTGGTTACATCCACATGGCATAAAAACTGAAATGATGGGTACGACCGGAGAAAAATCGAAGGATACAGTTACTTTTATCGTTGGATTATCAAAGTTTCCTACATTTTCAATTGGACCTGGTTGAACTGTTACATTGGCATTGGTTATTCCCATTCCAACTGCATAATTAACCACTACTGCTTTTATATTATCATAATCAGTTGTACTAGGATGGATCACTCCGTAACGTGCTCCTTCCCTGGCAGCATTATGAATAGCATTGTAATAGTATATTGCTCTCCCAAAGTCAAATATTACTACGACCAAAAATATAAAAACTGGAAGAATAAGAGCAAATTCGACCAATGTTTGACCAAGATGAGACGAATGAAGATTTTTTTTCATGGTATCATCATTACCGCTGATCGTCGTAGTATCAAGGGTTGGGTGAAAAAGATCTTAAGAATAAATTCAAATCGATAAGTAAGTGTAACTCGTATTGGCTGCTCAGAAGGGCAGCCATGTAATTGTGCATCCGTGGTTACTGGTGTGTAGGAATTTCCACACTCGATCACAATCGGTTGAGAAATAATATTGCTCCATTTAACCATTGGAGAATTACCGATCTCAGCTTCCATCGCTGAATTTATATCTTCTATGGTGGCTTTGCCTGGCCAAAAAGTTACCACACGCGTACCTTCCCTGGTTGCATTTGTTATCGCAATATACGCGAAAAATGCTCGCCCCAGTTCAAAAATCCCTATGATAAACAGCACAAACAACGGCAAAATCAGGGCAAATTCCACCATACTCTGCCCACCTCTGTCTATAAACAAGGTTTTACTTCTCTTTATTGCCATATACGCTAAATTCATCAGACCCATGATAATACTTGTTGTTCAATAGTGCGCCCCCTATCGAAATAGGAATATTGTCTCCTCAGTAGATGTCCTGTACTTTGCTTCGATATAATATCCTATCAGAAAGAGGTTTACTACCAGTTCACTCGTGAATTATAAAAATTATAGCATTGTCTACAAATATTTTTATTGACAAAAATGATAGGTAATTTATAGAGATGATGACTGTTCTGGTCTCAGAAGTATTGTAAAATACTAGCATAATTATTGCATCAACTCTATCTGACTTAAACGTCTAACTCATTACTTCGTTACACCAGCACGTGGAAAGGCAGGAGGCATGTTCTCATACGATACCAACAAAGAGTTATTAGACGCAATCTGGCGTATGGCTTATATGGCGGAATACCGTGAAGGCGGTAATCTGGCTCATTTGGAGCGAATTAAAGGATATACCCAGGTCCTCGGGCGTGGACTGGGCTTAACCCAAAATGAAGTGCAGATCATCTCTATCGCCAGCCAATTGCATGATATAGGTAAAATAGGTCTCCCTGAGGGGTTATTGCTTCAACAGGGGCAATATACTATTGCTGATCTGGAAAAAATAAAGCAGCATACCACCGTCGGTGCTGAGATCCTTAACAATTCTCCCTCACCCTTGCTCCAAACTGGTGAAAGCATTGCTTTGAACCATCACGAACGCTGGGATGGCTCGGGATATCCTGCGGGATTGAAGGGCGAAGATATTCCCCTGGGCGCACGCCTGTGTGCTATCGCTGATGTCTTTGATGCCCTGACCACACCGCGCCCATACAAAAGAGCGATCTCAGTTGAGGATGCCTCGCGCCTGATTACCGGTGCCAGCGAGTCATTATTTGATCCACAAATAATTCAAATATTTAAAGAGGAGTTTTCATCTCTACTGAAAATAAAGAAATTAGTAGAGCATCACTAATTTAATGATCCCCATCAGGTTAAGATTGCACTACGGGTAGGGTGTGGCAGTCGCCACCTCACCTGTTCGGCTTGTAACCAGATACCAATCTGTCACGTGATTGAACCGATCTGCAGGGTCGAAGATAGGTCCAATGCTCACACCCTGAACGTCATTGCTCACCGCATATGTATAAACCTGGTAATATAACGGCAGGGCAGGGAGTTCCTGGCTCCAGCGCACTTGAAAATTATTATACAGTCGTATTCGGTCCGCCATGTCGGTGGTAATTCGCGCCTGCTCCAGGTATTCACTTGCCTGACGATCGTCCCAATTGGAATAATTCTGACCACTGGCGATTTGTGTTTGGTGCCAGAAAGGGTATGGATCGGGATCTGGTGATCGGGACAGGTTCAAATCGATCAATGCAGCTTGATAATTGCGCGTATCCAACCGCTCGGAAACAAGTTGCTCGTAAGGTAAAGCCGTCAGGCTCACTTGTACCCCCAGGCCCATCCAATCCCGTTGAATCATCTTTACCAGAGCGGCATGCTCATTATCGTCCGGATATACCAATTCGAAGGCCAAGGGGGCGCCATCTTCGCTGGTGCGGATATTCCCACCAGCTGCTGGGATGGTGTAGCCTGCTTCTCGTAACAAATCAATTGCCTGGTTTGGGTTGTATGTATAGTGCTCAATCCCGTCATAATAAGCCCATGTGCCAGGGAAAATCGGGCCATCTGCCAGGATCGCCTGCCCACTTCTCAGCGTATCGATCATCCCCTGGCGGTTGAGTCCCTGCATGAGTGCCTTGCGTACATTCACATCCTGAAAGAATTCCACCTGTGGGTCTTCCAGGTTCAAGAAAACCAGCGTCATGACTGGTAAGCGCATGGTATATAAATTTAGCGCTTTTTCTGATAGTACCTGCGGCAGGATGCCTATGCTCACGTTTCCGATGCCTGCAATATCACCTGATTGGTAAGCTACATATGCCGCTTGAGCATCGGGATAATATCTCAGCGCAATCTGATTGATATAGGCTCCTTGCAGATAGTAATCTTTAAAAGCAGATAGTACCACCCCTGTGATTTGGCCTCCATCTGTGATCAAATGGTCGAAGCGATATGGACCGCTTCCAACTGGTATCATATTGAATGAATCATCAACCAGCTCAGCCATCGTCAGGTCACCCAGAAGGTGGGAAGGCAATACACCAAAGGTAAGGTAATCCAGGAAGGGAGCGAATGGTTCAGGAAGTTTGAATTGAAGGGTTTTATCATCCAGGCGGGTGATCTCGATTTGTTTCCAGAAATCGCGCCTGTCCGCTGGTAATGGAGAATCATCCGAGCTCATCATTTGGATGGTGAAGATGACATCATCGCTTGTCACCGGTTCACCATCATGCCACACCGCTTTTGGATTGAGTGAGAAGTTGTAAATTGTGCCATCTCTGGAGATCCCCCACGAAGTAGCTAAATCGGCTTGGGGTATGCCCCGGTCATCATCCCTTAACATCCCGCTGTAGATCAAGCGGTCCACATCTTTATCGGCTTGATTATAGTAATCCAGGACGGGGTTCAAGCGCATAAATGACCCTACCAGACCTTCGGTATAAATTCCTCCCTCAGCTGGTTGAACCACTGGGGCAATAATTGGCTGTAAGCTATCAGGTTTTTGGTTGATCAGGAGGATCGAGATGGCAGCCAGTGCAATGATCGCAATCAACAACGGCCAGCGTAATTTTTTCATGAGCCCAAGTTTATCATGGCCTTAATAAAAATGAAAAGAAAAAGCGCTTTGGAAAAACTGCCAACTCCCTCAAAGCCAGGTAGTTGGGACCGATCCATTGCGCTCAATTGAACGAAGTTATGCTAATTTGACGGATAAGATGGCTAAGACAAAGAACACGACACTCAGGACGATGGTTACATAGAACAGGGTTTTCTCCACTCCCCTGCGTGCGGTGAAGATGCCTCCTGTATCAGCACCGGTCAGGCCTCCCAGGCCTGCACCCTTGCTCTGTAGTATAACGCTGAGAATGAGCGCCACTGAAATAATAACCAGCGATAGATGGACAACCGTGATCACGCTAAACCTCCGGATGAGTTTTACAGCGGGTAGAGACTGATCTGCGCAGTCTGATGCCGAAGCTTGCGGATTATACCTTCGCTTGACCGAATCGTCAAACGAAATTTTAGCGTGCACAGCACCTTATAGCAATCCCATATATAATAAGTCAATATCCACATTAAGAAAACATCTATGCCCGAAATCATCCTTAACCTGCATATGCACACCCGTTATTCCGATGGATCTGGCTCGCACGCTGATATTGCTGCTGCTGCCATGAAATCGGGTCTGGACGCAGTCATCGTCACCGACCATAATGTGCTGGTCAATGGACCAGCTGGCTATTATCAGGATGGTGATAAGCGTGTGCTTTTGCTGGTAGGAGAGGAGATCCACGACCAGGCGCGCCAGCCTCAGAAGAACCATATGTTGGTGTTTGGAGCAGGCCGTGAGCTGGCTACTTATGCTTACGATCCGCAGCTGTTGCTGGATGCGGTTGGAAGGGCAGGAGGGCTTGCTTTTATCGCCCATCCCGTTGACCCAGCTGCGCCTTCTGTAAATGAGGGGGATATCTCCTGGGTGGATTGGAATGTGCGCGGTTACACCGGACTTGAGCTCTGGAATGGTTTCTCTGAGTTTAAGCCACGCATCAAGTCAAAGCTGCATGCTATCTACTATGCCTTTTTCCCCAAACGCATTGCCCGCGGACCACACCCTGAGGCACTCCGTAGGTGGGATGAACTACTTGCCAGCGGAAAAAAAGTGGTCGCCATAGGCGGCTCGGATGCTCACTCCCACCATATGCGCCTGGGACCCCTACGTCGTACGGTATTCCCCTATGAATTCCATTTCAAGGCCATCAATACTCATGTATTTGTGCCCCGCCCGCTTGGCAACGATGTTGCATCCGATACCAATATGATCCTGGAGGCACTTCGACAGGGACATTGCTTCATAGGCTATGATCTACCCGCTTTTACCCGTGGTTTTAACTTTATCGCCCACGGATTGGAGGCTTCTGCCCAGATGGGTGATGAGCTTGATTGCAAAGGCGGGGTGACTTTCCAGATACGTCTGCCCAGGAAGACCGAATGTGTGTTGCTCAAGGATGGCAAACCCCTGCGCAACTGGCACAACCGTGAGCTGTGCACCCACATCGCCACCGAGCCTGGTGTCTACCGAGTAGAAGCGTATATCTACTATCTTGGCAGGAAGCGCGGCTGGATTTATAGCAATCCGGTGTATGTGAGATGATTAATTTTATTTAGGCATATGCCTTCGTTGAGAGACATACAAGTTAGCGGAATCAAGATATTATTTTTTTCTTACTTCTGATGGACCAATATGATTATTTTAATGGGTAGGCTAAGTACAAGCCAATTTCTGGAAAGGATGATGATATATTTTCCTGATTAAGTAGGTGAAGTTATGGAAATAGGTCGTTATTATCATAGACAATGAAAAAGCTATATTTAGATTCCATTTACCTTTATCCAATCCTGTTTCCAGCGAATCTTGTTCTGACGTTGGCTGCTGCTAACCTGGTCAACCTGTCCTATATCGAGATTGCTCAGGCAACGATTTTCGTATGTTTATTCGCAGGAATTGTTTTCGGTTTAATTTACCTGATTATTCGTGATGGACACCGTAGCAGTTTTCTTGGGTACTTTATGGGCAGCTTATTTTGGATTAGTGGTCTCCATAATAAGAAGTCATACAGGACTATCGATGAATACGACGCAGCAGATCATATTCTTGTTCATCTGGAGTTTTATATTTGGCTTGATAGGAAGCCCTTGGGTCTGGCGATATGTTCATAAACCCGGCACTATCACCATCTATTTGAACCTGTTAATGGTTATTTTATTTGGATTATCTCTATTTCGTATAAGGTCATACCAAAGCGGGCAGTTGGACCTAAGCGTTTATGGCAATGTTTTTCCTGAGATTAGTTCCCTGCAGATTCCGGCTAACCCACCAGATATTTATTACATCATTGTCGATGGATACGGGCAAGCGGATATGCTGAGCGAGATTTACGATTGGGACAATTCCGAATTTATAAGGTACCTGGTGGAGAAAGATTTCTACATCGCCGATAAGAGTCAGACCAATTATATACAAACTGGTCTGTCTCTTTCCAGCTCATTGAACTTTGATTACCTGCCGAGTCTTCCAGAAAACTCACGCGATGGACGTCCACTGGTTTATTTTATCCAACATAATCGGTTGTTCCAGGTTCTGGAGACCATGGGATATAAAACATATACATTCCAAACGCCTTATGAAGCTACGAACATCACCCGGGCATCCCATTACTATGCCGGAACTAAATTAACGCGAACATATGCTTTGACTGGCTTGTTAATGATGAATTCTATACTTTCACTGCCAATGCAGCTAAATCTTGTAAAGGCACCGCTTGCCACCTATGGCGAACAACAGGATTTAATCCTGAATAATCTTTCTCAATTAGAGAAAATGGCTCAAATACCCGGACCAAAGTTCGTTTTTCTGCATTTGCTTATTCCTCATCCACCGTTTATATTTAATAGTGAAAGGCTTATCTCACCCAATGAGGTATATACCCTGTCAGATGCAGATTTTTTCCAGGGTACTCCACAGCAATATATTTCTGGGTATATATCACAGGCATCCTATTTGAATCGCCAACTTGAAAAATCGCTGGATATCCTATTGAGTCGATCATCGTCTATACCGATCATCATTTTGCAGGGTGATCATGGTCCTGGTGCTTTTTACCGACAAACAATCAATGAAACCTGCCTGCAAGAAAGGTTTAGCATCCTCAATGCTTACCTGCTTCCTGGGATCAATCCAACAAGTTTATATCCCTCGATTAGTCCAGTAAACACTTTCAGGTTAATCCTCGATACATATTTCGAGGCGGATTTAGAACTACTACCAGATCGACATTACTATTCCAATTTCATTCAACCCTACCGCTTTACTGAGGTAGGTGAGATCAGTAATGTATCCTGTGATATTCCATAAAAACCTTTAACTGGTGTAGCAATAAGTCATGTTTAGGTGGAGTATATTAAAAAAAACCACTCCTAGAACCCTTGTTCTATCTTCCCTTTCGCGGTATTATATCCCCCTATGCCCTTCAACCTAGTCGCCCCTTTCCAACCCACCGGTGATCAACCGGAAGCCATCCGCCAGTTAGTGGATGGCATCGACAAGGGTTACAAGCACCAGGTGCTGCTGGGTGCCACTGGCACCGGCAAGACCTACACCATGGCCCAGGTCATCACCCAGGTGCAGCGCCCGGCCCTGGTGATGGCCCACAATAAGACCCTGGCTGCCCAACTTTACGCCGAGTTCAAGGAATTCTTCCCCGATAATGCTGTGGAGTACTTCGTGAGCTATTACGATTATTATCAGCCCGAAGCCTATGTCCCCCGTCACGACCTGTACATCGAGAAAGAGACCGAGCGCAACGAGGAGATCGAGCGCCTGCGTTTGGCTGCCACCACTGCCCTCATGTCCCGTGAGGACGTGATCATCGTCGCTTCCGTGTCCTGCATCTATGGTTTGGGTAACCCGGCTGAGTACGGTCGGGTGGTGATTAACATCGAGAAGGAGAAGATCTACCGCCGCAACGCCCTGTTGCGCGACCTGATTGAAAGCCAGTACGAGCGTAACGACATGGAGCTCAAGCCTGCCACCTTCCGAGTGCGCGGCGATACCCTGGAAGTCATCCCCGCCTACCAGGATCGCTTCGGTTACCGCATCACCTACTTTGGTGATGAAGTCGAGCGCATCGTCGAGTTCGATGCCCTTACCGGTGAGCTGCGCCAGCAGCTCGATAATGTTGCCATCTACCCCGCCAAACACTACATCGCCGCTGAGGATAAGCTCAAACGGGCCATCCTGGATATTGAAGACGAGCTGCAGGAACGCGTCAAGTATTTTCGTGAGCACGATAAAATGCTGGAGGCCCAGCGTATCGAACAGCGCACAGTATATGATCTGGAGATGCTACGCGAGATTGGTTCCTGCGCCGGCATCGAGAACTACTCTCGCCACCTCGACCAGCGCGCTGAGGGCACCCCACCCTGGACCCTGATTGACTATCTCCCCCACGATTACCTGCTCATCATCGATGAGTCTCACATGACCGTCCCCCAGATCCGTGGTATGTACAATGGCGACCGGAACCGCAAGGAGACCCTGGTGGAATATGGTTTCCGCCTGCCCTCCGCTCTGGATAATCGCCCTCTTAAATTCAAGGAGTTCGAAGCCCACATGGGCTACACCATTTACACATCTGCCACCCCCGGACCCTACGAAATGGAGCATGCTGAGCAGGTGGTCGAGCAGATCATCCGTCCCACCGGTCTGGTCGATCCTGAGCTGGAGGTCCGTCCTATTGAAGGCCAGGTGGACGACTTGATCGCCGAGATACGCAAGCGTGTGGAGGTCGGACAGCGTACCCTGGTCACCACCCTCACCAAGCGTATGGCAGAGAAGCTCGCCGATTACCTGATGGAGCTGGGCATCAAGGTGCATTACCTGCACTCCGAGATTGAAACCCTGGAGCGTGTAGGCATCCTGCGTGACCTGCGACTGGGCGTTTTTGACGTGGTGGTGGGCATCAACCTGCTGCGTGAAGGGTTGGATCTGCCGGAAGTTTCCCTGGTTGCCATCCTGGATGCCGATAAGGAGGGTTTCCTGCGTTCTGGCACTGCCCTCATCCAGACCATCGGTCGCGCCGCCCGCCATGTGAACGGCAAGGTCATCATGTATGCCGATAAGCTGACTAATTCGATGCAGTTTGCCATCGACGAGACCAATCGCCGCCGCCTCAAGCAAGTCGCCTTCAACGAAGAACATGGCATCGAACCCGCCAGTATCGTCAAAGCCGTGCGTGACCTCACCGACCAGCTGGGTGGTAAAGCTCAGGCTGAAGCACGCGGGGAGCGCCCCATCAAGCCAGCCCAGATGCCCAAGGACGAGCTCAAGCGCCTGATCACCGAGCTCGAGGAACAGATGAAGCAGGCTGCCAAGGAGCTTGAATTCGAGAAAGCTGCCGTGCTTCGTGACGAAATCTTCGAGTTGCGTGGTGTTTTAGCCGAAGAAACCAACGCCCCTCCCTGGGAACGGATACGCTACCTCGCCGGGGAAGAATAACGCTGAATATGACTACCCATGTGGGCTTTGTCACCCTGCTAGGTGCGATTTTAATCGCGTTCAGGATGTTCACGTTCGTACGAAGGGAAACTTCCTTTACGTGCGCTTGTCATTTTCTATTAATTCTTCTCTAGTTCGTATAAATCCTTCTCTGATTGAGATTACCTGTAAATATACTTCTTTAGATACATAAATACAAAAATGACTCATGAGCTGAAGTTATATAATCATGAGTAGGTAATAAATCAACGTAATTACTCCCCAATCACCAAATACCTCTTCTGCCCTGTGTTGATCAGGGAGAATGTAGTCGAGAAATGGGCTTACGCAGGGAGCGTAGCCCCTGCGTAAGCCCATTTTTCGAAAGATTTCCCCTCCCTCGTGGCTATATAGACTTGTGACATGGGTCTATACCGCCAACGGGGGAGGGGTCAGGGGTGGGGGCGTGAGTATATACTAATCAACATTAGTTCAAATTATCTAATTGTCATTCTGAATTAGCTTATTTCATAAAGGAAAAATTAAAACTTACCAAAAAATCGAGAAATGTCAAAATAAATTGATTTTTTCTCGCCATTGCTCAACCTGATATCAAGAACATCATACTTTTTATCAAATTTATCCATTAAACTTTGACGTTCAAAAGTCCAATCCACATTCCTTTGGCCAAATATATGTGAGATATACTCATATTCAGAGTGAACGCCTTTTGAATGCGTCGTTGAGTTAATCACAATAGCTGATTCAAAGCTGCTTCCATCTCTGTCTCTATATCTAGATTTCTTACCTATGTATTTTCTAATCGACCTGAATATCACTCTGTCTTCTCCTTCACCCTTTTTTATTATTGCATTATCTCACAATTAAAATATGCTTCCAATAACGAAACAACAACAATTAGGCCGATTCCTTCATAATTTCTTCATAAATATCTGTTAGTATATATCACTGCAATAAGATATTTTTATAAATTTGGAATAAATACACCCCGGAGGAATTCTTCATGAAGAAGTCTTTAATTATTGGTTTGATCGTCGCACTGGTCCTGATCCTGGTCGGTGGAGCGGGTATCGTCTACGCCCGTGTCCGCGGCCTGGAAAATAATGCCACCGTCACCGTAACCAAAGTTCAAAATGGCAATAAGATCGTTCGCCAGTTTGGATATGGACCCGGAGGCATGATGGGTGGGGATGGTTACGGCCCGGGTGGCACGATGGACGGCTACGGTCCTGGTCAAAGGGTGGGTCCGCGCGGTGTTGGTCCTGGCATGCAGGGTGGGCGTGGTTCACAAATCGCCCGCGACATGGGCATCATGCATGATTACATGATCTCTGCTTTCGCCAAGGCAGTCGGTCTGACCGTTGAAGAAGTGGACACACAATTGGCCAATGGTGAGACCCCCAAGGAAATCGCCATTGCCCAGGGTACTGCTGAAGCTGACTTACCTGCTCTCTGGTCACAGGTGCACCAGGCAGCCTTGGATCAGGCTGTGGCTGATGGTGTCATCACCCAGGCTCAGGCAGACCGCATGCTCCAGCAGATGAATGAGTATTCAGGTCTGGGTTTCGGTCCTGGTTTTGGCCTGAGGGATCGCCCTATGTGGGATCGGGGCGATGTCCAACCTTGATCTGATCATTGAAATAACTTTCCACTCCAGAGACACGGTTCGTACCGTGTCTCTGGTTTTAATATTGTGAGATTCCCTGTAGCCGGCTTATCACCAGCAGACTTTCATCTTCCCGTAACAGCCTGATACCACTTGCCATGAGCTGTTCCAGTATCCGCCCTTCCAGCCCTGGCGATGCGTAGAAAATATCCATCAACCGCTCTGTCTGGTCGTCTGCCGCGATCCGGTTGATCGATAGCTTACCGCACTCATGGCAACGGTGGATCAGCATCAGCTCACCCTCCACTGCCTGCCCATATTTGTTGTAGCTTCGCTTCATGGTCAACCCAATCGGCTGCATGATGGCTTTACACGCCGACATGCGGTCTCCTGCCAGGGATTGATCAACATGTCGCGACCACAGGCAATAGGGGCAATGGTTCCGGTTTTGCACGCCCGAAATCAGCGGGTGGGTGTACACCCATGCATGGCAATGCCGGCATATGAACACCTGCTCCGAGAGTTGCCTTCCCCATCGTCTGTGTCGAGTAGTGTCAACTCGGTTATAGGTTTCTGGATACATCCGACCACTCCTTGGTCAGTTGCAAATAGCTTTGATAACGCCGCGGGCTGATATTTCCTGCCATCACAGCTTTACGGATGGCACAACCCGGTTCTTCGTCATGCTGGCAATCCACACCAAATTTGCATGTGCCTACTAGCGGCTTCATCTCTGGGAAAAGCAGTGCCAGATCATCCCCATACTCCCACAAGCCAAATTCCCGCGTCCCCGGCGTATCTATGATTGCTCCGCCGCCATCCAGTGCGAACATCTCCAGATTGGTGGTAGTGTGCTTTCCCTTGCCTGTTACCTGGCTCACTTCCCTCACACGCAGTCCCAATCCCGGTTGCAGGGTATTCAACACGGCTGTCTTCCCCACGCCCGATTTACCGATCATCGCCGAGACGCGCCCGGTGAGTGATTCACGTAAATCCTCAATCCCCTCACCGCTAATGATGCTGGTGAGCACAAACCGATATCCGATCTGGCGATACTCTTTGAGCGATTCAAGCAGTTCTTCTTCGCCACCCTTCACCAGGTCCATCTTCGTAATGCAGATCAACGACCGCACGCCACTCGCCTCAGCTGACGCCAGGTAGCGGTCCAGCAGGTTCCATTTGAGCTCAGGTTGTGCCGCTGACATCACAGGCACCACCTGATCAACGTTAGTCACGATGATCTGCTCGAACGGATGCGCCCCATGATGGATGGGTTTAGCTACCGCGCTTCGGCGGGTCAGCTTGTTATGCCTGGGCAGCAGCTCGATGATCAAGCCTTTTCCATCTTCAGCCTGGATGAAGCGTACCTCATCCCCAACAGCCAACGGGTCCATTTGCTCGAGTTCAATCACCTTTTGCACCCGGTGGGGCAGGGAGGCAGGGTCGGCCGTGGGGTAGATCAGCTGCTTGCGGAGACGGTTAGATAGCTCGCATAGCACCACCCTGCCATCGCTATGAACGGTGTAATTCCCGATTGTTTTTTTGAAGACCACACCGGTGAAGGTAGATCTTCCGTCGTACGTGTCAGAAAAACGAATGTGCATTGTAAACTGTCCTAGATTAAACGAAACCAGCCACGTTTGATTCCCGTGGCTGGTGTAATGAATAGTTTTGATGATGTTTGGCTGCTAACCTAACAAGAAATATCTCCGTTATTTCACGGTTTCGTTTCTTGTGCGCAGCTTAAATAAAAGCCACGGGGCATGAACGCTCCCGTGGCAGGTTGACCAGTTAATAATATTAGTTCGAACCTATCAGCAGGCGCGCGTCCATGCGAGTTTTAAGGCAACTACCGAGACTACATTAAACATGAAACGCACTCCTTTCATCATAGTATTTAACATGCGGGTCTGAGTTTATCATCGGGTGAAAATGCTGTCAAGTGGTTTTCAGCAATCGTGTTTTCAGCAATCGGGTCTATTGGAATGCTGCCCTCTATCAAGTTTCATTTAACATGGCTTTTTCTTGATCGCAAACCAACCTGCTATTATTTTACTGACTTGTAGTGCTATTTTTTTTGATATATTTTCCTATCTGTTCAATCGCTTGCCTAGCTTCAGGCATAAAACTGGCGGTAAACTGCCAGACGTGTTGCATCCTAGGCCATACCTCTAAGGTAACCTCGACCCCAGCCTGACGAGCACGCTCCGCGAAGGATGTGGAATCTGATAGAAGCACTTCATCTGAGCCAACCTGGATCAGTAAAGGTGGCAAGCCTTGCAGATCGGCGAAAAGTGGTGATGCCAGTGGATATGTTGGTTTTGTGTCGCCAAGGTATAGTACTTGAATTTTTTCAGCGATATTGCGGTTAACCACCAGCTCTTTTTTGGCGTTGAACTTCCAACTTTCTCCGCTCATGCTCAGATCGGTGGCTGGTGATAAGCATATGCCTGCCGCTGGTAAAGGTTTTCCCCGTTCGCGCAGAGCCAACAGCGCAGATAAAACCAGCCCACCCCCGGCCGAATCCCCTGCCAGGAAGATCTGCTTTGCTGGTATCCCTTTATCGAGCAGCCAATCATACGCGGCTAAGGCATCTTCCAAACCGTCAGGGAATGGATGTTCGGGGGCTAATCGGTAGGCAATGATGAGTGCGCGCCCCTGTGCAGCGATGGCAATGTTCCCCGCCAGGTTGCGGTGTGATTGGATAGAACCACTGAGATAATATCCTCCATGCAGGTATAGGATCGTTCGCTTGCTGGTCACTTGTGGGGGTGTGATCCATTCCCCTGCTATGCTTCGGATATCCACCTGAGTGATTTTTAACTCAGCCAATGACCTGAACATATGGGATAAGCTATCTAAGGAAGCCCGCTCCTTCACCAGGTCAAGTTCCTTTGGGGGAGGAGCTATCAAATGCTGGGCTTGAAAAAATAACTTTAGCAAGTGTGCTTGAATGCTTGGCATGCGCTTATCTCCTGGTGAATTTATACGGCCATAATTTTGCAAAAATTTCGTCTATTGCTGGTATGCTATTCGCTACATACCATAACAGTCTGGATGGCCTCTGATGGCGGAAAATCAAGGATTTTCTTTGATTATATTTTAATTTCAATGATTTTTACAAAAGCCTCAACAAAATATATTTATATTAAACTTTAATTTCCTTGGTGACCTTTGTGGTTTTTCTTTTCTAGCGGTATACTCTTTCCATGCCTCCCACCCTGCTCATCATAGAAGACGAACCCGAGCTGGTGCGCGTCCTGCGCTCCTACCTGGAACAGGCTGGCTACAACGTGCTCTCTGCCTTTCGCGGTGATACCGGCTTCACCCTCTGGGAAAATAAACACCCCGACTTGGTTATCCTCGACCTGAACCTGCCTGGCATGGATGGTCTGGATGTCGCCCGGAGCATTCGCCAGAATGAAACACGCCGCACGCCTATTCTCATGCTCACTGCCCGTACCGATGAGACCGACCAGCTTATTGGTTTAGAGCTTGGTGCTGATGATTACATCCCTAAACCCTTCTCCCCCCGCATTGTTGTCGCTCGCGTCAAAGCCTTATTACGTCGTTCTGATTCGTCCCTTCCCTTGGGTCAGCCGATACAAATCGCCAATTTGGTCATCGACAAGGCCGCCCATACCCTCACCAGAGATGGCGAGATTATAGAGCTCACCCCCACTGAGTTTAGCCTGTTGGTCACCCTTGCCAGCCAACCCGGTCGCGTCTTCAGCCGTTTGCAGCTGCTCGAGGCAGCCCAGGGAGTGGCCTATGAAGGCTATGAGCGTACCATCGACGCCCACATCAAGAACCTGCGCGCCAAGATTGAGCCTGATTCCCGTAAACCCAAATATATCGTAACGGTTTTTGGGGTCGGATATCGCTTTTCTCGCTTTTAAGATGATTTCTACCAGAGTGTACTTATGCGCCTTAAACTCTTTCTCTCCTTCACCTTGATCGTACTGATCTCCGTTTCGCTCGTTGCCATTATTGCCAGGCGCGGAGCTGTCAACGAGGTGCGCTCGTTCGTGTTCCGGGGTGGCATGTATGGCTTGAGTGATTTGACCACCAGCCTGGAAAACTACTACCATACCAATGGCACCTGGAAGGGTGTCCTATCCATTTTCAATCCCATCAGAGGTGGGATGAACGCGATGCCAGGGATGATGAATCAACGCCTGCTTCTGGCTGATTCTTCAGGTTTGGTTCTGGCTGATACTCAGGGTTTGCTGGTCGGGAATAAATTGTCTTCTGCTGAGCTTGAAGCGGCTATCCCTCTCCAGGTGGATGGGAAGACGGTAGGATATCTGATTGCTGTGGGTGGTTTGGGCATCAACCAGGGCAATCAACAGGCTGTGTTGGAGCGCCTGAACCGCGGAGTTCTCCTGGCAGGATTATTAGCTGGTTTCTTGGGACTGGTCCTGGCACTTGTGCTGGCGTATACACTTCTGCGTCCGGTCCGTGCTCTCACCTTTGCAGCTCAAAGGCTTGCTCAAGGGGATCTCTCTCATCGTGTGGAAGTTCATGGCGAGGATGAGCTGGCAACCTTGGGTCACACCTTTAATCAGATGGCTGATTCACTCCAGCAAGCCGAGGACTCCCGGCGTGCCATGACTACCGATATCGCCCATGAATTACGCACCCCATTGGCGGTGCAGCGTGCCAACCTGGAAGCATTGCAAGATGGTGTCTACCCGCTCACAGCCGAGAACTTGGCCCCTGTCATCGAGCAGAATCACCTGCTCACCCGCCTGGTGGAGGATCTACGTACCCTCGCCCTGGCTGATGCCGGTCAGATCCTTCTCGAGCGAACCCTTACTGACTTAACTGCTCTCGTCGAGCGGGTGGTGGAGCGTTTCCAACCCCAGGCTTCCTCCCAGCAGGTGAGTCTATCTCTGCTCCCACCGCTCACTTCCATCCCCAAGATTTCAGCCGACCCCATCCGCCTGGAGCAAGTTCTCACCAACCTGCTCTCCAATGCCCTGCGCTACACTCCCATCGCCGGGCACATCGAGCTCACTCTTTCTACCATAAATGGATCTGTCTGCTTGAGCGTTCATGACAGCGGCCCAGGCATTCCGGAAGGATCGTTGCCTTATATATTTGAGCGTTTTTACCGGGTGGATAAATCACGCGCCCGTGCTGAAGGCGGCACCGGTTTGGGTTTAGCCATCGCCCGCCAGCTTACCCGTGCCCACGGTGGTGACCTCACCGCCACCAATCATGCCTCAGGTGGCGCCCTCTTCACATTGATATTGCCGGTATAAATTTTTGATCTGCTTGTAGGGGCATGATATATCGTGCCCTAAGTTGAAATTCTCTTCAACACCCTCACCGCCCTCAGCGTCACCCACTTGTTTTCCTGCTTCTTATCCCTGAAATTCACCCAGGTCTTGCCGCTATAATCGTACTCTAATGGCCACCTACCCCGCTCATTCTGTTTATTCTGGATGAGCTCGATCGTGTTCGCTAAACGTGGGTCATTCCCATATCCCAGCGCCACCAGTGCTTCCGCCACCTGCAACAGGTCCGTGATGTAAAACACTGGGAAACCAAATTTCCACCAGTTCCGGCTGGGTTTATCCCCCAGCCGCGTCGGCCAATCTGCCTTCACTGGATCGGCTCTCAAGAAGAAATCTATACCTTGCTGGATGGCTTCCTTGATCATTGTTGTGCGCTTAGCTTCTGTGAGCTTCCCGAACGCCAGCATCACCTTGGTGGCGCCCCACGCACAGGCCTGGTTTCCGTTGGCACCGCAAGCGAAAAGCGGTCCACACTTATAAGCATAATATCTGGTCTCGGTTTCCTTATCGCTTTTATCTGACATGCCTTCCCCTGTAACGGTGCGCGCCATCCATTCAAAGGCCTTTGCTAACCGCGGGTCGTCATACCCAAGCTCAAGCAGTGCCCAGCACAGGTTGCCTTGTAGGCAGTCAATCGTACCGGAGGGAGCCCCGTTGATGCTGAATTGTCCCCTGGATGTCAGCGCATGCTCCAATAAATATACACATGCACGACTGATGCGCTCATCCTGGTTGGCTTGCGTCCCTAGCTGGGCCAGCAAGATTAACGCCCATACCGTCGAACGATATTTCGTCGTGTATCCTGGCCCTGGCTTTGCCCAATACCCCTCCGGCTGCATCTTATCCAATACCTCCGCGATGGGTCCTTTGGTATGCGCTTCCTGCCTGGCCACCTTGAGCTCCTCGTCATCTTGTGCTTTATCCAGCAGGTCGCGCCGCGCTAAATACCGCACGCCGGGGTTTTCTGATTCTAATAACCAATTGACCGGATCTCTATTGAGTTGGCTTTTCCAATTCACAAGAAATTCCTCCTTAACCATTCCTATGAGTAAACCATTTTTTATCCGTCCCTGATTGATCAATACTAAAGCTCAACGATCTTGATCCACCTCGTATGGACAGCTGCTTGATTTCTAAAGTTAAATCTCAGACGATTACCAATCCCTTCCAAATTATCCGCTAATCCTCTAAGCAATCCGTAGTCAAGCTATTTCTTTCCTTGATATCCGCAAATCCGCTAAATCATCAACTGACAAGCCACAATTTGCTCAATATCCGCTAATCCATCCGCTGTCCAGCCGTCTCTTTCCTCTACACTCCCTAATCCGCGAAACCATTCGTTGACCAATTTCCTGCATCCTCATTCAACTATATCAGAACAATGATTAATTCTGGTCTTCTTTCCTATCTCTTCCTGCCCCAGGCTGAATAAAGCCCGATGAAAACGAAAGTCCCTGCCAACATACCCACCAAGGGACTGGTGATCTTGAATAACGAAGCGATTGGGCCTGAAAACAGCACCACTGTCAACAGTGAGATGCCCAGAATGGTCAGGATCGACATGCCACCTCTCTGACCGCCTGCTCCGCTGCCCGCGCGTTGACCATACTGAGGTGCCGTGTTGCTCTCCAGCACTTTTTTCGCATCCTTACCCGCCCCACCTTCTGGGTCCAGCTCGACTACCTTCTTGAAATGCTCCCTGGATTGTTCGTTTGAATCGGGAATATATAGTGCATACATGGATCCAAGCTGGTAATGCGCCTCTAAAAAATCTGGTGCAAGTGCAACTGCCTGTTTGAGGTAACCCTCAGCTGCTTCCACCTGATTCAGCTGCAGCGAGAAGATGCCCAATAAATAATAAGCTGCTGGGAAATCAACTTTGTTCTGTACTGCCAGCTTTAGTTTTTCGATGGACAGGTTTCTATCGCGTAAGGAGATGGCTTGCAGGAATAACAATTCTGCTTGATTGGGATGTTCCTGCAACGCGGTTTCGATGCTTGCTTTCTTTTTAGAAGGCGGTTGCAAGATGAAATCCAACGCCTGGAAGTATGGGTTGTGCCTCTCACTCTCAGTCTGGAATTCTGTGAACCATTTCAGCACTGCTTTCCAATCTTTATTTCCTACATTTTCCAGGTAACGTTTATTCTTGATGATCGCTGGTGGATTGATGAACAGACAAGCCATATTTTGAAAAAATGTTGCTACAGGTTGCCCTGGCTCTCCATTTAGCCATTCCATTGCTGTTTGGTAAAGCCTTTCCCAATCTCCACGTAATAATTCATCTCTTATCTGGATATAATGTTGGCTATTTTGGGTTGGGTTGATATTTGTCATCTGCTCCATGGAAATGGTTCCTTTCTCAGCGTTCATCCTTCGAAATTCATGAAATCCTATATCAAATCTATCTTGGATAACGCATTATCCCTGGTCCAACTTCCTGCACTATAGTGCATATCTCCCGGTACGTCCAACCTGCTCATCACACCGAAAACTCACTCATTTGGTAGCCAATACGTTCTACTTGATCCATACCTTCATGTGCAATATACACATTTGCTTGCTTCTATACGGTCATTAATGACAATGCGATCAGGCACAATATCATGCCTGCCCATTGAGTATTCGCTACCTTTTCTTTCAAGATGATGCCCGCCAGGATCACTGTCATTGCTGGATAAAACGATGATAGTAACGCCGCTATGTCCAGGCGGGTGAATTGTGTGGCCAGAAGGTAAAAGACGTTGCCACCTGTATCCAATGCTCCAGCCAGCAGAGCCATCGGGTTGGAGCTGAGACCAGGTACTCGTATTCGTTTCAACCCCAGCATGATCAATGCGATGATCAGCGTAACTGTCCGGGCTACCAGGATCGGAAGAAAGACCTGTCCTTTTTCCACCATAGCGATGAAGATAAAAAAACCTCCAAATCCAATCCCTGAAAGGAACGCCAGGTTCATCCCTTCTCGAAAGGCTTTATCTCCTGCTTTGGGTGACCTGCTCACCAGCCCAATCCCCAGGAATGCCACCACAAACCCAATCAGTTGACTTGTTTTTGGTAGGCCCGCAGTCACCAGCCCAAATATTACCGGCAATGCTGCGCAGGTGATGGCCGAAGTGGGAGCAACACTGACTGTATTCCCCATGGATAATGCCCGGTACAACGCCGCCATCCCCAAAGCCCCTGCTAAACCCGCCATGGCTGACCAAAAAATGCTCCGCCCTGACGGCATCCCTTCCCCCCGGATGAGGGCACTGATCACCAGTACCACCATTCCCGAGAATGCTGCCAGCATGAGCACCTGGTACTGGTGACTCTTGCGGGTTGCCTGACCCCCACTGAAATCCCCGCTTCCCCAAACCGCTGCTGAACTAACCGCAAGAATAATCCCAATCAGGTTGGAAGGTAACATAAAAAGTCGGTATATGTATGGTCACAAGAGTAGGAATTTATGATATTCCAAGTTTATCATCGATATTCTGATATTTACCATGCTTATTTTCTACTCATTCTTTACAACTACTTACCAGCCTCTCTTTCTCTCCCCTTCTATGCCATGGCAGTGGAGAAAGGTATCAAAAACAGGGCGTATGCTGGGGCTATACCCCCCGTGTACGCCCTTTTTATGATAAATCTTACCTCACCCGAAAACGGGGGAGGGGTCGAGGCTGGGGGTATGAGCAGGCACCTTTTTCCATATAACAGGTTGCTTCCATTAAATGTGATATAACATGCCTATTCACCGGAGATATCTATATGACGATTAACAATGTCACACGCTTGCTGGACGCCAAAAAGATACCCTATCAAGTTTTTGAGCTCCCTGCTGATAAATTGGGCGCACTTGAGACGGCTCAAATTCTACATGTACCCCCTGAACAGGTATATAAAACCATTGTGGTCAAACGTGAAGGCAAAGGGAAACCCATCCTGGCTATCGTATCAGGTACTGCTGAGGTAGATATAAAAGCCTTAGCCAAAGCTGTGAATGAGAAGAAGCTTCACCTACCCACGGAGCATGAAGCAGAGCAGCTTACTGGTTTGCAGGCTGGTGGCATATCACCGCTGGCTCTAATCAACCGCGGCTTTCAGGTCGTGTTGGATTCTAGCGCAATGAAATATCCGCAAATCCACATTTCCGGCGGGCAAAGGGGACTGAATATCAGTATGCCGGTAAAAGACCTGGTGAATCTCACCAAAGCTCGACTCGAATCGATCTCTCTCAACCCGTAAGGGCAAGTTAGAAAAAACACCCTTACGGATTTAATTGGCTGAAGAGTTCGTCCAGATCGGCAATGTGATATACACTTCAAAACCACGATGAGCGCGGTTGCGGGCGCCTATCTTCCCTCCCTGGGCTTCAACTAGCTGTCGCGCAATTGATAATCCCAGACCAGCTCCACCTGTGGAACGAGCACGTGATTTTTCCCCTCGCCAGAATCGGTCAAATACATGTGCCAGTTCTTCTTCTGGAATACCTTGTCCCTCATCGGATACCGTCAATTCGATCGTATGATCAATTCGTTTTATACTGAGTTCGATGCTGCTGCTTTCCGGAGTATAACGTAAAGCATTGTCGATCAGGTTGCCAATTACCTGTTGGAATCGCTGCGGGTCCACCATCACTTCAGGCAGATCTGGTTCTGCTTCCAGATGCAATTTGACCTTCTTCTCATCCGCCTGGGCGGAGAACAGCCCCAGGATGGTATCTGCCAACTCATCAAGCTTGATCGGTTTCATCTCAAAGCGTAGCTGGTTTGCTTCCGCTAGTGCTAGCAATCGCAAGTCCTCCACCAACCGTTCCAACAGATAGGTTTCTTCAAGTGCAGGTGCGATGTGAGCATCATCAGGCGGGTATACCCCATCCAGGATACCTTCCAATCGACCCCGCAGGATGGTGATCGGCGTACGCAGTTCGTGGGCAATGTCCGCCAGCAGGTTACGTCGTTGTTTGTCAGAGCGTTCGAGCTCATCCGCCATACGGTTGAAATGCTCACTCAGGTCAGAAAGGTCATCCTTCTGTGCATGCACCGGTACTCTCGCCGTCAGGTCGCCTTGTGAAACTGCTTGCGCTGCTGCAATGACCTCCGACAGCGGGTTGATCAGCCTGCGCATGAGTAACAGTCCCGTCACTAAGGTCAGAATTCCCAGCAGCACCGAGATCACTGCCGTCGGGCCGACCAGGGTTAAGATGAGTTGTACCGGGCGAGTCAGGATGGCGCGATCCATTAATAAAGTCCCCACAGAAATATTGTTGATCATTAACGGCACACTGATTTGATTAGCTTGGGGTGTAAATAGCTTACCAACCAATCCACTGTCCGTAGAACCGTGGTCCAGCACCACCCTGCCCTGAGCATCCAGCAAAATCGCTCGTTCCCAATCTGGGCGTAAAGCTCGGATGGAGTTATTGGTGCGTTCTTCCAGCACTGCTTCCACGCCCTGCCAGCTACCATGTCCCAGGTAATAAGTTTCTAAAATAACTGCGGTAGGTGCTCGGTAGATTGGGTCAGTGCCTGTATTCCTGGCTAAGACCGCAGCTGCAACGATTAAGACCAATAATACTGTCAGGAAAACTACGATCCCAAATGCCCGTAAGAGCAACATCAACAGCCGTCGACGGATGGAACGGATCGACTGACCGTTGACCTGGTTCATCCCCCCACCTCAACGAATTTGTATCCTGCTCCATGCACCGTGATGATATGGCTGTTTGATCCGTCGGTTGGCTCGATCTTCCGCCTTAGATTGCGGATGTGTGAGTCAATTGCCCGCTCATAACTTTCAAATGCTACTCCCCGCACTGCCGTGAGTAGTTGTGCTCGCGAGAAGATGCGCCCTGGTTGGCTTGCCAGTGTCGCTAACAGTTCGAACTCGGTTGGGGTTAATGGTACCTCTCGGTCTGGGAAGCGTGCACTGTAATGTCCCCGGTCAAGCATCAGGTCTCCTGCATGGATAATCTCTGCCTGAGGATTCCCAAACCCTCGTCGTAGCACGGTTCGCACCCGAGCCACCAGCTCGCGCGGGCTGAATGGCTTGGTCATGTAATCATCAGCCCCCATCTCTAACCCGATGATCTTATCTGTTTCTTCCACCCGTGCGGTCAGCATGATGATAGGCACATTACTCCCGCGCCGTAACTCACGGCACACATCTAAACCATCCATATCCGGCATCATCAGGTCGAGCACGATCAGGTCAGGTGGGCTTCGCCGGGCAAGATCTAATCCAGTGGGGCCATCATATGCATGGCTGACATCGAATCCAGCCTTCACCAGGTAGTCTTGGCAGATCTCGACGATCTTTGGCTCATCATCGATCACCAGAATCTTCTTCGCCATACCACCTCCATTATCGCATAAAAATACCACTGTTAAAGAAATCCCTCACCCTCAAACCGGGGATCAGGATCATCTTACGATTCTTTCTGCTTGTTCCTCTACACTGCCCTTAGCACTTGCATAAGCCCTTCGTGCAGAAGGCAGGAGTAATAAGACGATGACTGCTACCGCCAGCAATATCCGCACCAGGTTCTCGATCAGCACCACCGCCGAGAAAATACGTAACATGCCAGGGATGGTAAGCAAGATCAACAGGATGGAGATTACGATCGCCAGGATTGCACCCCAACGTTTACTTTTAAATAAAGCAATGGCTGCAACCACTGATAAGATGAGTAACACAATATCCAGGCCGATCGTAATGGGTTGGGTCAGGCGGAACAGTGTGGTTAAGCCTGTTCCGTACTGTCGGTTCGGTGTAAAGTTCGGCGTTGTACCCTGGTTATTTTGATTATTGGGCAACCCGTTTTGTGAGAATCCGTTTGGAGGCGTGAAATTTTGATTTCCCGACCGGCCTGCCACGAACTGCCGGGTTCCTAAACCTCGACCCAACAATCCAAACTGGTTAGCAACCCCCAGACCTGCTACGAACAGGCTCAAGATGAGCAATAAAATTGCTCCATTAGTGATTACCGCTGGTCTTTTTGTGCCCATTTCTATTTTTCATTGCCCGGGTTGGATTTTATTTCCAACTTATGGCAATCTACTCCCTTCTTTATCGTCATTGTGAGGGCGATCTTCGCCCGAACCAATCTGCTCCCCTCTTTATTGTCATTGCGAGGGAGCGTTCTTTGCGACCGAAGCAATCTGCTCCCCTCTTTATTGTCATTGCGAAGCCCGTTCTTTGGGCTGAAGCAATCTGCTCCCCTCTTTATTGTCATTGCGAGGGGACGTTCTTTGCGACCGAAGCAATCTTCTACCATTCGCTTTTGTTTCCTGATACGCACAGGTATCTTCGTTTGATATAAATCCGTCACCGACAATCACCAGCCACGCCAGGGAAAGTAATCTTCCCATATTATTACGAAAGCCTTTCTCTGTAATAAAATTTTGTTTCATGATCACTCATACCTCAAAGCCTCAATCGGTCTCAAGGAGGCTGCCTGGTATGCCGGGTAAATCCCGAAGAACAAACCTACCAGTGCCGCGAAGAAGAATGAATACAGGATCACATCCAATGAAACATAGGTGGTGATCAACCCGGTCAGGGTTACCACTCCGGCGATTGCTGCTCCCAGCAGGATACCTAAAATCCCACCCACCAGGCTCAAGGTGATCGTTTCCACAATAAACTGCATCAAGATCACCGATCGTCTGGCTCCCACTGCCTTGCGTAAGCCAATCTCTCGTGTCCGCTCTCGCACCGATACCAGCATGATGTTCATGATACCAATCCCACCCACGAAAAGTGAAATACCTGCGATTGCCCCCAGGAAAGTCGTGAGTGTGGTGGTGATGCTGGTCAATGTGCTCAATGCCTGGCTTTGGCTGGAAACAGAGAACGGTAGCGTGTCGGTTAGTGTCAGCTGGTGTTCTCTCCGCAATATATATTCCACCTGGCTGATGACGTTATTAACCACATCGGGGTTGGCCGCTGAGAGAGAAATACTGGAGAGCGTTTGCTTGCCATTTACCAATGCCCGGCCTCCAAATAACCGGCTGTAACCAGTCTCGATTGGGATCAGGATGATCTCATCTGTGCTGAAAAATCCCGTCGAGCCTTTGGAAGTCAGTACACCCACCACTGTGAAGTTAATCCCGTTAATGGTGATATTCCTCCCCATTGGGTTCAATCCACTGAACAGGTCGGTAGCTGCTTGTGAACCCAGCACAACTACCCGGCTTTCAGCAGAATTATCTGCATTCATAATGAACCGTCCTTGCGCTACTGTATAAGCCTGCACTGAGGCAAATTCTGGGGTCACACCTGTGATCGTGAATTGAGACTGGTTAGCACCATATGCCACTTGTTCTGAGGCTTGGTAAGTGGGGGAAATCCCAATCACATCCGTTACATCTTTGGCAATTGCTTGGTAATCTGAATAATATAACGCGGTCGGCAGAGCTGCCACACCCGTTTGGCGCACGATACGGGCGGATGAGACGGAGATTAGGTTTGAGCCTAAACCCTCCACCTGGCTGGTCACGCTGCGAGTTGCCCCCCGCCCAATGGACATCAGTGCCACCACCGCTGCCACCCCGATGATGATGCCCAGCATCGTCAGCCCTGAACGGAGCTTATTCGCTGCCAGAGCCCGGAATGAGACGCGTATGTTTTCTAGTATGTTCATATCGATATTTCCTTCAAACGGTATTCGCTATCTATGATCCATGTAGTAATTTCATGGCAATTGCCTCTCCAGAGCTTCTTCTGGGCGAGGGGTACCTGCTACCAGGGGATGAGCAACCGCATCATCGCTGATAATTTTGCCGTCCACCAGGCGGATGATGCGCTGGGTATGTCTGGCGATGAAGGCATCATGCGTGACGTAAACCACGGTCTGTCCGTGTTCTGTGTGTAGTTTTTGGAACAAGCCGATGATCTCGTCTCCGGTTTTGGTATCCAGGTTGCCGGTTGGTTCATCTGCTAGCAGGATGGTGGGATTATTAACCAGGGCACGGGCGATTGCCACTCGCTGTTGCTCACCACCCGAGAGCTGGTTAGGTCGGTGTTGCATGCGGTCTGCCAGGCCTACGGTCTCCAGTGCGGTCTTGGCTTTCTCAGTGCGCGCTTTGCCATGCACCCCATCATATAGCAAAGGCAACATCACGTTTTCCAGGGCGCTGGTACGCGGCAGCAGGTTGAATTGCTGAAACACGAACCCTACCTTGCGACTGCGTACCTGTGCCAGCTGGTTATCGTTAAGTTTTTCCACGGATTCGCCTTCCAGGCGATATACCCCTTCTGTGGGGATGTCCAGGCAGCCTAGGATCGCCATCAAGGTGCTCTTACCCGACCCGCTGGGACCCATCACCGCTACCATCTCACCCGCTTCAATCTGCAGGTTGATGTCATCCAGGGCGCGCACCTTGCTTTGACCCATTTTGTATATTTTTGTGACGTTTTCAAGTTCGATCATGGTTACAGCTCCTTAAGTGGATGTGTGAGCGGTTTATGGACCAAAGATCCCCCCACCTCCACCACGAATACCACTGCTATTGGTGCCTGTGGACGTGCTGGACAGCAATCCAACTGTATCACCCACCTGCAGGTTTCCGCTGACGATGACTGTATTATCCGCCAGGATCTGCCCGCTGACCACGCTGACCTGTTGGGAACTTCCATCCGAGGCAATGACATAAACGTATTCACCCGTTGTATCGCTTCCCACTGCAGTCACTGGTACAGTTAACACGGTCTGTGGCTGCCCGGCCTGGATGGTCACATCCGCAGTCGCCCCAATCAAGATGCTCGGGTCTGTTTGGTCAAGCATAACCTGTACATCATAATAAACCACTCCCTGGTTGGAAGCGCCAACCGGATTGATATAAGACACTTTCCCTGTCAAAGCCAGGTTTGGGTTTGCTTCCAGGATAATGGTGGCGGTATCACCCGAGTTGAGCTTCACCACATGTGATTCATCAATCTGTAAGTCCACAAATAATTTTGAGCGATCTACCAGCACTACCGCTGGAGTGCTCTGACTCACGCTATCACCGGGCAGGTAACCAACGTTTGTTACTTCTCCAGAATACGGGGCGGTCAGGATCAGGCTGTTCATCTCTGCCTGGGCAGATTGTACTTTCGCCTGGGCCGCAGCCAGATCGTTGGGATTTGGAGATCGTTCTAGTTCATACAGGCTGGTTACTGCATCGCTTAATGTCTGAGTGGCATTCTGGTACGCCGCCCACACTGTGTTCAGGTTGATCGCCAGACCGTACACCGAATTGCTCGAATCATTGATCTGCGCTTGGTCGGTGGCAATCTGAGCCTGGAGTAATTGGATTTGAGCCTGTGTGGAGGAAATAGCTGCATCTTGTGTAGCAATGTCAGCTGCGCTATAGTATGAAGAGCACCACGTCAGGTTCGCCGCCGCGCTTTGCAGTGCTTGATACTCTTGACTATTAATCAGATGTGCTGAACGATCCCAGCGTTGCACTGCTCTATCGTAGGCAGCCTGATAATCAGCTATGGTTTCATCAGTACAGCGTGTACCATTCATGGATGCTCGTTTATTCTGTTGGTCAGTCAGCGTGGATTGCTCACTCAGCAGGGAGGATTGCTTGGTTGTCAGGTCTGCCAGCAAGGATGCCAGGTTCACGTTTGAGTTCCCGGTAGCGGTCACCACCTGCCCAATGAAATCCACAGAAGCTAAATCATAGGCATTTAATTGGTCTGACAAGTTATTGACCAGAGTGACCACATCGGGTGAAAGTCCGGCTTGCAGGTTACTTTCCTTCGTCTGGCTATCGCTCACCGCATTCTTCAGATCGGTGACTTTCTGTGCCAAAACCGTGTCAGTTGGTTGTATGCTGGCATTATCTTCAGCCGTGTCTACTGCACTCTGTAGTTGGCTGGTCTCGCGCACGGCCTGGTAAAAAGCCTGGACGTCGATGGATGAATTTGCCAGTGGCAGGTCATTCAGTGCGCTGTCCAGTGCAGTTTTGCTAGCCAGCCAGTTGTTATACAGACTGGTATCCGTTGCGCTCTGGTTGCTGATGATGGCGTTTGAAAGTGCAATCTGCGCCTGTTGGTAATTAGTATAGGCGTCAGACAGAGTTTTTTCGGCGCCAGAAATAGTGGATAAGTCCGGATTGGTCAGCTGAATCAAGGCATTTTGAGCATTCGTCAGGTCGGTTTGGGCAGTTAGCAGGTTCGCTGGAACCGATGTCGGGTCAAGCGTCATCAGTGTGTCTCCAGCCTTAACCGTTTGCCCAACCTGCACGTTGCTCTGTGCTACAGTCCCGGTGGTTGAAAAGCTCAGCGATGTGATATGCTGTGGTTGGATTTGCCCGGTGCTTTCAACGGTGTCGGTGTAGTTCACCTGAGTCACATTTCCATAACCAGTAAAGCTTCCGGATGCTCCTCCTGTCTGGGCATTTGCCTGCGCCGAGCAGCTCGCTAAGACCATTGCCGCCAGCACGACGAAAGAGAGCACTGCTAATGTGCGTTTTTTGTGGAACATACTTTCCTCCTGGATTGGATTAGAAGATCTTTTATCTCCCTATGATCATTAAGGTCTTTTAGACCAGGGTTAAGCATACTCTCCGAATATGTAGAAATTATGGAGAAAACAGGGAAATACGTCAAAATAAACCTGTCAGGTTTTTAATTTATAAACGGAATATTTATGATAATATCAATCGTGGGGGTTATCTACGAGCCAGCGATGGTTTATAAGAGGAGGGGTCCCATGTCTCGTAAGCTGTTTTTCATCGTTACATTCTTTTTTGTTTTCGCTTTCATCATTATTGCCTTTGATCGTCCAGCTTCAGCCTCCATATCCAAACAAGAAGAAAACCCAGCTGAGCGCGTCCGTCCCGATCGGTTTGCTTATCACGGCAAGGAGGAAATTCTCCATCTCGTCACACAGGATTCACCAGAATTGGATTCGTTGACGATCAATTCTACCGTCGACCAATGGAGCAAGATGACCTTTGAGTCATATATTGATAATAACTGGGAAATTTACTACGCTAGTGGCAGCTTCACCAATTTGGTTCGCCTGACCAATAACAATGCTTCTGATATCCATCCGCGCTTGAATCGTGGCGCCAGCCGCATTGCTTTTGCTTCCTACCGCGATGGGTCGGATTATGAGATCTACACCATGAATACCGATGGTAGCAACCTGGTACGCCTGACCAATAACAGCACTGATGATGTCAAGCCCGCCTGGTCACCTGATGGAACAAAGATAGCTTTCCAATCGTACCGGGATGGTAATGCCGAAGTTTATGTAATGCATGCAGATGGCTCCGGGCTGACCAGGCTGACCTACTCTGGGGACTATAATGGTGAGCCCAGCTGGTCACCGGATGGCAGTCACATTGCCTTCACTTCCTACCGCAACTCCCAGTGGCGCATCTGGTTGATGGATGCCAACGGGGCTAATCAGGCTCAGCTCTCCCAGCAACCTTACAGCGAGAGCCCAATATGGTCGCCCGATGGCACTCAGATCGTTTATGACGCCGACCAGGATGGCGATGGTTGGCAGGAGATCTGGACCATGAACTCCAACGGTTCAAACCAGGTCATGCGTGGTGATCCACCCTATAACACCACCTATTGGGCCAATGGTTGGTCACCCGATAGTGAATATTTAACCTACACTTCAGTACACATGGTCTATTATTATGGGAATTGGTATTGGGATAGCGCCAGGCTTATAAAATTATCTAAAAATAACTCCTCTTACCTCATCAATCCCAACCGTGACACCGATTGGGAGTTGGATTGGACTACCGCTGATACTGAACCCCCCACCACGGGGATGAACCCTCTCTTTTCTCCAAAGCCATACCAGTTTATTGTATCCTGGTGGGGTCAGGATAATTTAGCAGGGATAGGAACCTACTCCGTGCAGGTGCGTGAAGGTCCGTCTGGTGCCTGGAATGATTGGCAATCCTGGACCACCGAGACCTCAGCTATCTTCACCGGAGTTGGTGGGCATGAATATTATTTTCGTGTCCGTGGACGGGATAAAGGCTTTAATACCCAACCCTGGCCTACCGGTTATCAGGTATCCGCCCGGATTGAGTCCACCCCTCCGTTAACTTGGGTTAACCAGCTTGATCCATTGATTCGCGGTAATAAAGCTACCCTCACCTGGGATGGCGTGGACATTGGAGGATCTGGAATTGAGACATATGATTTGCAATACATGGTGGATTTAAGTGGTACTTGGAAAGACTGGTTATCAGGCACGATTACCTCCACCGCTATTTTCATTGGCGCGCCCGGTCATACCTATAACTTTCGTTCTCGTGGCAGGGATTTTGCCCAAAATGTGGAAAGTTGGCCTTCTGGTGATGGCGATGCCAGTACTAGTTTATATACTTGGCGTATCTTTGGTACTGTCAGCGATAATACTGGCGTACCCATCGCTGCCGCAGATGTATGGGTAGATCCACCGGCTTTTCTTACATTTCCAAGTGATATATATGGCAGTTTTTCCGCTTACCAGAGCGATAACTCCCCAGAAAAGACTATCTCCTGGTCACATAATAATTATGGAACATTACCACCTACTACATTTGGCTCTCAAGATGTAAATGTTGATGTTTATCTTCCTCCAGCCGATAACATAATACAGGATTGGGGGTTTGAAAGTGGTGTACTGCCAGGGTCGTGGCAGGCAGGCGGCTATTACACTCCAGACTTAATCACGACAGTATTTCACACTGGTGAATACGCTTCATTATTCGGCCCCCGACTCGAATTTAATTCTCCTCGTGAGCTCGGATCGATAGGTTCTTATATTAATTCCTCTTCAATGGACGTGGATCAGCAAGGTATAGTCCATGTAGCTTGGGCGGATTTCCCAAATTCAGATGGAATTTATTATGTTCAACGCCAGTTGGACGGAAGTTGGACGTCAATCGAACTTATTGATCGGCCTTCTTTCTCAATCGAAAATATTTTGATGGATATAGATATATATGGAAATGTCTATCTACTTTGGTCCACTGATTACATGGTTTATTATGCGATACGTGATCAATCGGGTACTTGGTCGACACCAGAATATGTTACGAATGGATTTGTTTGGCAAATGACATTAGATGATGCGAATACCCTACATGTTCTGGTGGGTGCCGGTAGTGAGTTATTCTATCTGAACCGTTCTGTCGGACTTAATTGGTTAATCGATCCCGTTCCGGGCTCAAATAATGTTTTCTCTTGCTCTATTGTGGTGGGTGATGATGCTACAATTCACATTGTATGGTCTGAGAACTCTTACATGTCCCATGGTGTTTATTATATTCGTCGTGAAGCCAATGGGAATTGGTCGGTACCTGACGTATTGTCACAAGGAAAATGGGCTTCATTTGTAAATATTGTCCTGGATTCAAGCGGGTTACCTCATTCAACTTGGGTTGAGGATTTAGAGCAATTAACCTTGCATTATTCCCACCAGGATTTTAATCAAAATTGGTCTTTCCCGATTGATATATCCGGTGGTATCGGAACAAGCTCCGCTAATCTCTTGATCGACGATGAAGATATACTTTTTGTGGTTTGGACCGATACCGGTGAATATTCACCAAGCCAAGTATATTTTACCCAGAGAGATAGCGCAGGAAATTGGTCTTCTCCACAAAATATATCTACCTATCCTGATTATGCTCAGTATGTTCAGGTAAAAATGAGTGAATTGGGTGATCTTTATGCCGTCTGGGAACAGTTAATAGGTGAGACTCGTGTGGTGGGTTTTGCGCGTATGATCGGTGGCGTTTGGCAAGCGCCGACCAGGCTAACAAATACAGGTCCTTGGGTAAGATCTCCTGATATTGCTCTGGACAAATTAGGTGCAGTGCATATAGTGTATGCCTCTGATGATGGGAATACAGTAAATCTCGATTATATTGGTTCACAACCAATTGTTCAGGATGATTTCTCAAGTCTTTCTCAATCTATTACTATCCCTCTTACGATGACTGAGCCTACTATTTCCTTTCTTGCTTCTTTCTCTGGTATATCTGATATATCAGGTGACAAGTTTCAATTGCTCTTGTCCAGCAATACGATGACTGAAACGGTCTTTTCGGGAACTATTTCATGTGGTTGGCAGCACTTCTGGTTCGACCTGTCTCCCTGGTCTGGCCAATCAATCACCATCACCTTCCAGCTCACCGAAAACACTGGCTTCCCACCTGCCAGCGCCTTACTCGATGAAGTTACTCTAGGTGCTGCTCATAGCGATGTGTGGGTTGCGCTCTCTGGTGCTCTCCCTGTCGCCAAACCCGGCGACCAGTTCACTTACCAGTTGGATTATGGTAATCACGGTGGCATCCCTGCCTCATCGACAGTGATAACCCTGACCTTACCTCTTGGCTTGGAGTTTGTGGATGCCTCTCTACCACCTGTTGCTATCGGTGACCAACTGGTCTGGCAGCTGGTTGACCTCCCCCCAGGTTCCACTTTCTATCCCATCTCCATAACAGTGGAGGTGGCTTCCTCCGCTCCTTTGTTTAACACCGTGGTGACCACTGTGGATATCATTACTTCTTCACCAGAATTAGAGCAGCTGAATAACTTCTCTCAATCTGAGACCTATCTGGGTTATCTGACAAGGCTCCCCTTTATCAGGCGTTGAGTACATAAATAAACCCCTGATAAGTATAGACACTCACACGGGCAAATAAAACCTGTGAGGGTTTCCTGTTTCTATCTACCAAAAACCAAGCAGGCATGAATAATTTTACCTAGAATGAAAAATGTGATACCAAAAGTTCATTCATTAGGCAATTTCCCCCACCAGTTGGGGCGAAGCAGCACTTAATATACCGCTTGTATCACCCGATTTACGCTTCGCCCTTCATTATCAAACAGATCTTAATTATGTAGGATTGGGTTCAATTCTACAGTCTACTCCTCCTCCAGCCCCAGCTCCCCTCGTAACGACATGAATACCTCCACTACTCGTGGTTCGAAGGATTTGCCTTTTTCGTCCTGGATATACTGCAAGGCTTTCTTCTTTGTCCAAGCCTTTCGGTAAGGCCGGTCAGACGTCAAGGCGTCGTATACATCTACCACGGAGAAAATCCTCGCTGCCAGTGGGATCTGCTCACCCTTCAGCCCACGTGGGTAGCCTGTGCCGTCCCATTTTTCATGATGGCTGCCAGGAATATCCAACGCCGGGCGCAGGTAGTTGATCGGGGCCAGCATCTCAAAGGCATATTGTGGGTGCATGCGCATGATCTTCCATTCTTCCTCGGTCAGCTCGCCATCTTTCAACAGGATTGTATCCGGTATGCCTACCTTTCCCATGTCATGCAGCAGGATACCTCGTCGCATGTGCACCAGGTCGGCTTCGCTCATTCCCATCGCCCGCGCCAGGTGCAATGCAATCTCCGTTACTCGCTTGGTGTGACCTTCTGTAAGCTTGTCCCGCATATCCAGCGCCCGCGACCAGCCCTCGATGGTTGCGTCGTATGCCAGGCTGAGTTCCAGGTTAGAGCGTTGCAGGTTGGTAAATAATTGTGAATTATCGATGGCGATCGCCACCTGCCCGGCCAGCGTTTCCAGGAATTCCACCCATTCAGCGCCTCTCTCGCACGGTGAGCGCTGGTAAACCTCCAGCACGCCTTTTACTTCGCCCTTGGCAATCAGCGGTGCAGCCGAGTAAGTCACGAAACCTTCGTCACGGAATATTTCAGCTCGTAATAAGTTATGCATCACCGTCTCTAGATCTGGGATGTGCATCGTACGTCGCTCCATGATCTGTTGTCCCACCACGCCTTCGCCTAACAAAAAGCGGCTTCTTTCGATTGCCGAGGAGTTAAAACCTCTTCCTACCGAATATTCCAGGGCGTAGCTGTGCGGGTTCAGCAGGAGTACATCCGCTGCGTCTACATTCAATTGGCTCACGATCTGGTACAGGATGATATTCAAGATCACCTTCAGGTCGAAGCTGGAGGCAATCGCCGCGTCGATCGTGCGTAATGTCTGCACTTGTTGTAAATGGCGGTCGGTCTTTTCGAACAGGCGGGCGTTTTCCAGTGCCGCTGCTGCCCGTTCTGCCAGCAGGTTGCAGGCTGAGATTTCCTCCGCGGAAGGTGTATAAGGAGTCAGATTGCTTAATGTAATCACCCCACTCACATGCCCCCCACGTACCATTGGATAAGCAAAAAAGGCTCGTATATCGGGACGCACCAGGATTTCCCGTATGCTTGGTTCCTGGTTATCAATATCCGTCAGGATGAGTGGTTCGCCGTGCTCAACGAGCTGTTTAATCACAGGTAGGGTTAACTTTACTCGTAACTTGCCCGTGCTGGCTGGTAAGCCAGTTTGAGCAGTAAGCACTGCTTCATTATCTTCCTGGTCAATGAGCATCACAGTGCATGTGGCACTATCCATGATCTCAGCTGCCCGCTTTACCAGCATCCCCAGCACTTCATCTTCTTCACGCAGAGAAGCCAGTTCAGTGCCTAGCTGCATAATTTGTGTCAGCCGCGCTGCCCGGCGTTTTTCGGCTTCGTATAACCGTGCGTTCTCGATTGCCACCGCCACGGTATCCGCAATCGTCGTAAGTAGCTCAAGCTCTCTTTCCCCATAGGCATTGGTATGATAGGATTGCACTGATATTAACCCCAGCACATCATCCCCCATGAGCATTGGCACCCCCAACCATGATCGCGACGGCTCCCCAGTGCCCCACAGGGTCATTTTTGGCAGGTGGTCTTTCTCTAATTCGTAATCATGGATCAGCAAGGGCTTTTTATGATTGATCACATGGGCCGTGAGGGCGTTGCCCAACGGTCGTACGTGCGGAGCTTCATGCACGTCGCCGTCCACCCTGATGCGGAACTCGAGCTGATCGGTGTCGTGGTCATACAGGGCTACGAAGAACGAGTCAGATGGCACTGCTGCGATGATCTCATGATAGATGATCTCCAGCAGTTTATCCAGGTTCAGCGTTGAGCTCACCGCCCGCGCAATCCGGTTGAGCAGTGCCATACGCTCTGCATACCGGCGTGTATCCTCCAGGCTGATCCTCAGCGCATTTTCAGCCTTCTTTCGTTCAATCGACACCGCTACCTGTGTGGAGACGAATTCCATCAAATCCAGGTCATCCTGGTTGTAAAGTACCCCCTCGGTATAGCTCTGTGCCACCATTACCCCTGTGACTTGCTCTTCTAATTTCAACGGTACCCCGATCCAGTCTATAGAATCTGAACCGACCACCTCGACCTCTCCATGTTGGATCAGTTCTTGGAACACAGCTTCAGGTGCCCATAATGGTTTTTTCGTCCGCATCACATATTCGGTCAATCCATGCTCGGGTTTGGCCGGTGGTGGTGGTTGGTCATAAAGGTCTACATAGTATGGGAAGCTAAGCAGATCCTCGTACGGGTCGTATAGGGCGATATAGAAGTTTTCCACCGGCATCAGCTCACCCAGCGTCTGGTGGATTGAATGATACAGTTCTTCTAGGCTGCCTGTGGTCACCACCGCTTGCGAAATTCGATAGATCGCTTGTTGAACCTGTTCCGTCCTCTTGGCTTCGGTGATATCCCGGTACAACCCGATGGATCCCTGGATCGTGCCATTTTCATCTTTCAGCATCACCGCTGAGTCAAATACCCAGTGAATTTTTCCATCCTTCGCTCGGATGCGATATTCGCATTTCCAGGTTGAATTTGGGTTCTCGCCCGAGTCTCCAATGTAGAGATCGCCGGAATGCCCTGTCTGGTCACCACTTGGGCAGGTCTCAAGGACCAGCTTTTCCCAAATTTCTGCATTGAATTCATCCGCTTCATAACCCGTGATATCACGGATCCCCTCACCGATGAAATCATATCGGAACGATGTTCCATCAGTTGAATAGGATTGGTAATACGGCACTCCGCCGGTAGACTCGATCGCCTGCCGGTAAATTGCCACCGATTCCCTCAACGCCTGCTCTGCTCGCTTGCGTTCGTCCAGTTCTTGTGCGACTGCCTCATACAGGCGTGCATTTTCCACCGCCACGGCAGCATGGTTAGCAAACAGGCTCAGCTGATCCATGTCGTTTTGCGTAAATGCTTCGTCGCGCAGCACGTTTAGCACCCCATTCACCTGTCCTTGCCAGATCATCGGTGCGCTGATTACCGCATGGAAGGGTGGTTCTTCATCTTCAAATTCCTCTGCTCTTCCTTGCCACTTCATATAGTTCTTGATCATCAGTGGCTTTCCAGTGATCGCTACTTTTCCTGCTGCATCCTCACCATAGCGTAAAACTACCCCGGTATAATCCCTTTGGGTATTGTGGCTGACCAAGCACTTGACGCTCTGCTCATTAAAATTCACCAGGTACAACATGCCATTGCTCGCCTTTATTAGTTTGGTTGCCCGCTCCACAATCAGGTTCAGCACCTCGGGCAGGGAGTGTCTTACGGTCAGGTTGAGTACGGTTTCTTGCAGCGCTGAGAGTTCCGCCGCCCGATTCTCGAGCTCCTTCTCTGCTTGCTTTCTATCCGTGATGTCGATGATAAATCCTTGCCAGAATAGGGGTTTGTTTTCCCCGTCCCTGATCAGCCAGGCTTCATCATGCAACCATTTCAATTGTCCATCGCGTGTCTGGATGCGATATTCTTCTCTATATGACTCGCCTGTCTCCTTGGTTCGCAAGTTTTCTTCCCAAACCCGTTTCTGGTCCTCCTCGTGGATGATCTTCAACCGCAGGTCCCGGTCCGCAAGCCACTCTTCAGGCGTGTAACCTGTGATCGTCTGTACTCGCGAGTTGATGTACAGGGTTTGGTTGAATATCCCCACTGAGTCAGTGTAAATGATGGCTGGGATTAGGTCTAAAATGGCGCGATAGCGTAACTCCACCCTCGTATCCAGCGTGCTTTCCTTCCGCTTCATCTCATTCGGCGGTTGGTTGGCACTCTTTTTCTTAAAACCTTGCACTTCCAGAGTCGCCAATTTATTTTGCATCTCGGGCTCTCCCAGCCGAATGGTTGCAATATCTGCACCATTGCTACGCATTGGTTCGAGGTCGCTTGATCTGCAATCTAGACTGTATATTATAAGGAACTTAGCGGGAATATTAGCTTTGAATTGATTATCACTTCTGCAAGGTGATTTGCGCTTGGTTTTCGATTTATCGCTCCTCACCCGCTTGCGGGGGAGGAGTTGGAAGTGGGGGTGTGAGTAGAAATAAAATCCTGCTGGGTTTTTATCCCAGCAGGACTTTTCGCTATGTTTTATAGAATCGCTACGCGTACGCTCCGATCGCCTTCCAGGTCAGCATGCCCTCTCCAAAGTTCGGGTCGAGAAACTGGGTTTCTATACCGCTCACGTCGTATTTTTGCGTCATCAATGTATGATATACTCCCGCATTTTTGATGTCACCTGCCAGCTGGAAGCCCACTACGTGGCTGCCCTTTAAATAGATTGTACATAATTGGCTTCCATGACGTTTTTGCAAAACCCGCTCGCCCTGCTTTTCACCCGCTGCTACGATGGGGAGCCCCAGGTGTTTAAGGCTGTTCATTCGTTTAGCGCCTTCATACTCAACCGGGTACCCTGCTATATTCATCCCAGCCACCTGTCCCTGCTCGACTGCATTTGGGAAAATGGCGTGCACATAGATCTCACCCGTTGGCAGGTAGGGTGATTCGATACAATCACCCGCTGCGAACACATCTGGCATACTGGTACGTAAGTGTTCGTCAACGCTGATGCCTCGCTTGCATGCGATCCCACTACCTTGAAGCAGGTCCAAATTCGGCATCACTCCGGTTGCCGCGATCAACAAGTCTGCCTTAAGCACCTCGCCTGTTTCAAGCCTGACCGCCTCCGCCTTTCCATTTCCGGTGAACGCTGCGGCTTTGGTGTTCAGGCGCACATTCACGCCATGTGAACGCATCAGCTCGACCGCGATCTTCGCCGTATCTCCATCAAGCATGCTCGCCATCACCTGGTCGAGCATCTCCACCTGAGTTACCCTCACTCCCAGCTCCCGCAACATCAAGGCGATTTCTATGCCGATGAACCCTGCACCAACGATCAACGCAGTGCTGGCTTGCCCGCTTCGCACTTTACTCACCAGGCTTTCCGCTGCACTGAGCGATTTAAAGTTGTAAATGCCAGGTAAACCCGCACCTTCCACCGGGGCATAAAGGCGTGCACCACTGGCGATTAATAACCGGTCATACTCCATGCGCTCACCATCAGCTAGCTTTATCTGGTGCGCTCCCGGGTCAACCGATGCTACCCTCACTCCGCTGTGATATACCACGCCTGTTTGTTCCGCCCAGTCTGCAGGGCGCCACAGGTGCAGGTCAGTCCCGTGGATGAAGTGGTCAGCCAAAGCTGGTGGTGAATAAGGTTGGTATGGCTCGTCAGTGAGCATGGTCAGCTCAGACTGCCGATCGAAGGTACGCACCGTTTCCGCCGCGGTCACCCCGGCGGGTCCGGCACCTATGATTACAATTTTCATAAAGCCCTCCAGTCGGTTTTGTTGGGGCAGATCACAATCTGCCTCAACTAAGCCAGCTGTAGCTCCGCTTCTGGCATAGCGATACTTTCCGGGTCAATTGCCGTGATGCCCAATCCCTGGCGTTTCTTCTCGATACGCCGGCGGATGAGCACAGCTGCCCGGTTCGGGTCTGGCTCCACCGCGAATGTCGCTCCGAACACGCCTTCCAACCCCTCGGTGAGCAGCTTGACGACATTCGGGCTACCAAATATAGGTGGGGCGATCCCCAACACGGTGAAGATGCCTGAAGTGACCACATACAGGCCGATTGAGACCGCTTTTTCCGAGTACCACTCTGGTGCTGCCCCAGCCAGGGGCAGTGCGCTGATATCTACCCCCAGGGCATTTGCCAGGGCTGCACCCAGGGCGATGATGCGGCTGTTATCCACACAGCTACCCATATGCAGCACGGGTGGGATACCCAGCGCTTTGCACACCGCTTTCAAGCCTGGTCCAGCTAGCTCAGCTGCTTCGGGCACCATTAAACCCGCTTTGCCATCCGCTACTGCAGCGCAACCGGTGACTACCACCAGAATGTCGTTTTCGATTAAACGCTTGGTGAGTTCTGTGTGCCCCATATCCTGCCTGATCTTGGGGTTATTGCAGCCCACCACGCCCACCGCCCCGCGGATGCTACCAGCCACGATTGCATCGATGAGTGGTTTGGGTGTTCCACCCAGGGCAGCTAAGATCGCTTCTACAGAAAAGCCAGCCATTATGGGCACTGATTGGACAGGAATTTGAACCCTCGCAGGGATCCGATAAACATAATTTTCAATTGCCATGCGCACGATTTGCTTCCCAATCTCCAGCCCTCGCTGTGGGTCAAAGCTGATATGCTCCACCCCTGGGAATTTAGCTTTATCAAAGGTGCTGATCACCTTGGTGTGGAAGCACTTGGCTGTCTCTCCTACTGACGGCATGATGCATTGGTAATCCACCAACATTAATTCCACCGCACCGGTGATGATCGAAAGTTCCTGCATCAGGTGGTTACCCGCCATCGGGATGCCCTTGCGCATCAGCACTTCATTACCAGTGCAGCACAGCCCTACCAGGTTGATGCCCTGCGCCCCTTTGGATTTAGCCAGGTCCAAAAGTTCCGGGTCTTGCGAGGCTGCTACGATCACCTCTGATAGCATCGGGTTATGTCCATGTAGGATGACGTTCACCTGGTCAGCCTTAAGCACCCCCAGGTTCATCTGCGACATCTTGGGTGTGGGCACGCCAAAGAGCACGTCCGATAGCTCGGTGGCTAGCATCGACCCGCCCCAACCATCACTTAGCGATGTGCGTACTGCTTGCAGCAGGATGTTAACCCAATCATTATCCACCCCCATATGAGTACGGTGCATCATTTCGACATTTTCACGATCGATTCCGCGTGGGTAGGTCCCAGCCTTTTGCCAGGTGTCCTGACGGGCTTGCGGTGCACGCTTGGCCATCGGCAAACCCTCACGCCGCATGCCATAATCCTCCATCATTTGCCATGCCAGGGCTTTCGCTACTTCCTGGTCGCTCTTGCCCTCGTTGACGATCCCATATTCCCCCGCCAGCCGGCGCAGCTTGGCAGAATCGCTAATTTTATATACATCTGAATGACCCTCACCTACCAGGTGCAGGGTCTCGAGGATATCCCGACCATGGTCGCTGTGGGCTGAAGCACCTCCTACCACCATGCGTGCTAGGTTGCGGGCTACGATGATATCCGCATCCGCTCCACATACACCTTTTTGCGGCCCGTCCCCAAACGGATCCACCCGGCAAGGTCCCATGGCGCAGATACGGCAACTGGTACCCAATTGGCAATAACCACACTGAGGTTCTTGTTTCGCCAGGCGGTCCCACACTATCTCGATACCTTCACGCTGGGCTTTTTCCATCATCGCCCAGGTGTCTTCATTAACACTATATTTCTTGTACCCATTCCCACTGAACGGTGTCATGGCTTATGCTCCTTTCTCACCACTGGCATTTAGCTGGCTTAGCTCTGCTCCATACGCATGCCAGGCTTCCACATTGGCGGGGAGTGTCACCATCTCCCCTGGTATTTGACCGACCGCTACCGATACCGCTTCTGAGTAGCGCGTGCGGGCTGTCTTGACCAGCTCGTTGATCTCTCCCCACGCCAGCGCCCCAACTTTACAGGCTTCCACGCAAGCAGGTATCTCCCCCATTCGTTGTCGGTCAATGCAATGGTCGCACTTGGTTGCCACTGCCGGGCGTCCCGCTGCCGATTTTGCTGGGTAGTATGTGATCACGTCGAACGGGCAGACGATGGCGCACATGCCACATGCGATGCATTTTTGCGGGTTGATATAGACGATTTCGGGGTGATCCTCCAGCCGAGAGATGGCTGCGGTAGGGCACACCATCTGGCATGGCGCCGGGTTGCAGTGACGGCATTTATTGGGGAAGGCGGAGTTCAGCACCAACCCAGGCTCAGCATGGATGCGTGGTTTGGGGGTGGGGCTTTCGAACACGGCCAGGAACACGTTTTTCGTTTGCGAGTGAGCTACTGCACAGGCTACTTCACATTGTTTGCAGCCGATACAACGCTCGGGGTTTACAAACACAGTTTTCATTTCCAGCCGACCTCCTTTACTTGTTTTTTCTAGAGGCAATGGACTTGCATTACTTGTTTTTCAATGACTTTTACAGGGTCAAAAACGATAATTTTCGCTTAATCTGACCTCCTTTCCCACATCACTTGGTCATCACCGGTATGTAGTTAAAAAATGGACCCAGCCAGGGCATTAATCCTGTATAGTTGTCCGCTTTGATCAGTAGCATATCCGCCTGACCTGCACCAAAGCTGAATGTTTCTCCAGCAATGTAGGCTAATTCACCATCCAGGATTAACCCATGTGCTTCGTCGATAGCTGTTCCTCCCCATATTCGTTGCCATTTGAGCAATCCATTTGGCAAAAACTTCAGGAATGCGATATCGTTCGCTCCACGCCCATAGCTATCCGTCTTGCCTGCCACCAGGATATTTCCGTCGGTGTCTACGGCAATCGCCCGGGCAGACTCACCTCCTGTCCCTCCCCATATAGTTGGCCAGATCAATTGATGGTCTGGTCCATATTTGAGCACAAATAACTGCCCATTCGTCCCAATCAAGGTCAACCCAACCAGGTAAAAGTGAGTTCCATCACTGGTCATCCCTAGTGCATCGGCGGCGTTGGGAGTCTCCCAGGTTGTGTGCCACTGGTAATCCAGTGTGTTCTTGTCGAAAGCCGCCAGCAATGCATCGTGGTTGTTATAATATCCCGCCACGTAAACACTCGTAGTATCTACCACGATCTGCCCATTGGCTTCATCATAACCAGGGGAGCCCCAGGTGGTTGTGTAAACCGGGGTTAGTTCGGTGGTCAGCTTGAGCACCCCGATATCCTGGCTGGTTTGGCTTTTCGTCCATCCTGCAACATAAATATCATCTCCTTCCACCACCAATCCATCCACCTCTTCATATCCATAACCCTGGTCCCAGGTAAACTCATCAATCACTGCTCCACCCATGGCATTTAGCTTGAGAATTAACATATCTGCGCTATTAAACCAGACCTCCGTCTGGGTTAAACCGCCTACGTACACATACGGCGCAGATGCAGCCACGACGAACGCCTTGTCTGTGTAATCTCTACCCCAGGGGGTGTACCATAATTGTATACCTTCGGGCGAGAATTTATAGATGCCAATGTCAGTATATAACTCTCCGAAATGCTGCTCCAATCCTGCCAGGTAGATATTCCCTGCCTGGTCCACATCTACTCCCCAGCCTTTATCGGCCCATGCTTCCCCCCGCCTCAGGTACCATACCCCGTTAGTGCTGGATTCTTTATATACGAATGGGTTTGCAGATTGAAATTTGGCCTGCACGCCAGAAGGTCCGTGGCTTGCACTACCTGGAGTAATCATCCCCACTAAGATCAGCGATACCAAAAACGTGCTTAATATTCTCACTGGTTCATCCTATGGCGGACCTGACAGTCGATATTGACACCTATCCTTGCCTGAAGGTTACAGGATCTCGTCTCCAGTGCGGCATTGGGCTACCCAGAAGCTTCCAACGCCCAGCCCTAAGCGCTCGCTATAACAGGTACTGATAAGTATTCGCTTGAAGCGAAGGAATAGCAAGTTGAGGAATCTCGCTGCATGCGGATCATAGTAAATCCGTATCCCCTCCGGCCTCTCCGCTTCAACCGCCCGTGCGGCTGCGATTCCTGACGTGGTAATACTGGATTGCTTATCCTTCACACATATATAGTAGTCCCAAACGGGCGGAAAATCAAGCCTAATCGCTAACAGCAATATTCTTCCCCCTATTCTGCCTTTGGAATTGGGGAAGGTTGGGAGGGAGTCCTGTCATTGCCCCTGCGGACGCCCTTTTTTCGGTAAATCGCCCCTTCCCCAGTGGCTGTAATGGAATTGTGCGAAAAAGTGGACACAAAAAATGTCCTGATCGGGTAGACTAAATAGATCAGGAGAACAGATATGAACGACAGGAACTACCGGAAATACTCGCAGGAGTTCAAACTGGAAGCATTGGA
>JBAQFX010000350.1:0-7039 GCA_049287485.1 Anaerolineales bacterium | reverse complement strand
AGGTTTTGGTTAGTAAATATGTGTTATTTCAGTGGAGTCATTAATCTGATCCACACGCCTGCCTAACCTCCATGACCATTTTTGCACAATTTTTTTCTGACGAGACAAGTAGTATACAAATTAGCGCCAAAAATAACCGTCCGAAGTAGGGTAGACACTATCCGATGAAATGAAATACGCATCCGGTTATGTAGGAGTGCAATAAACCGAAAATCAATTTGCGTAGCGAGTGTCAAAGGATCACTTAGACTAGCAATAAAAATTTATCCAACTGCCGATGCGATTATCTCGAATCGTGAGTCAAAACGCTCGGGAAACTTCAGGTGGGGTGATCGGCACTAAACACAACATTAGGTAAACCATTACCCAATTGCTATGACACCCCACCTAAGAAACCCGGCATATAATTTGAGTTAGTGCGAACGGCGAGTAGATCTAACTCTCACAGGTACTGGCTGGGGAGCATGATGGGGAACCAAACTAACCCACAACAGAAGTAAGATAAAGAAAATTTGTTGTAACATACGATCTCACCTTTCTAAACCACTCAACGGTTTTTTATCAGTGCGAACCTTTTATTTCGGTACTGGGCTCCCTACCTTTTTTAGTAGCCTTCCCTTGGAATGCCAACCCAGGGCTCCAAGGGGTGCCCAGGTCGACTAACACCCAGCGATCTAAACCCCACCAACCAGCAGTTTTCCATGCCAATATTATGAAGATGGAAAGGAACAGTAGGATGGGATTGATGCTTAATGAGCCAGCCAACATGTAGTTCATGTTCATAAAAAAGCCAAAGAAAGCTGCGATCCCGGTAAATACACCTAATATTAAACCGAGACCGACGAGTGTTTCGCCAAAAGCAACAACGTAGGTCCAAAATCCGGCTGCTGGTAGGATAACGGCCTTCAAGAAGGCAGCATACCAACTCTGGACAGCGGGATGTGCGCCGGAGGTCAGCGAGAGAGCATTGTTGATGAACCCGGCCAATGCAGTCCCTGCTTTTATACCAACCCAGGTAGGATTGGTGATCTTGTCCCATCCGGCGGTTACCCATTCATATCCTACGTAAAGACGGACAATTAACCAAATCCATGCCCACCGCACATCACCAAACAAAGTTTGTGTAAAAGGAGGATCGGTAATTATATTTTTCTTGTCAGGTTGATTATTATTTGACGCTGTGATCATATATTTTCTCCTTCCAGTTATAACGGTATTATTTTCTTTGTTTTCCTAAGCACTTCATCTCACATAGCAACCATATCAGATTGTTATATATACGTCTTTATCCCTTGCTTAAGATTTGTTTAAGCAGTTTGAGAATGTTAGAGTTGCCTACCACGAGAACCCTGCTGACCGGATCCCGCCAGGACAATATCTGGTTGATGATTTTCCTGTAGTTTCAGCGCGAGCGACTCTACATATACCCCTCGAGCGGTGGAATTTCGAGATTAATGACCTGGGAATATTAGGCATCCCTGAAAGCCGGATACGTACCGAACGATATGGTTCAAACGGAGGTTACTAAAGGGAGGAAAGTCATGGCAGCCATACTGGTAGAGGACATCAATTCACTTATGGTGGATGGTAATGCACCGACCGGCCCTTTATATGAGCTATTCGCTGTGGAAATGACCAATACACTGTCGAGTGTGGAACCTGTGGACGTCAAGGTGAGATTGGTAGCTTTGGGCATTTATGGAAGGCCCGGGTTTCGTGCAACGTTGCCCGGGCTGTTAGAATGTTGTTCTGCGGATGACTGTCACTCCTGATGAGGTCTTTCTGGATGTCTGCGGAGCGGTTTATCTTTGCATACCCAAGCGGAATGACAATTGTGGTCGTGGGAAATAACAAATCAATGAAAATCACGCATCTACCCGATTTACATAATTAATTTATCCTCCCAGGTTTCCACCGATTAACCGGCCGATACCGAACGTAATCCCAGCTGCTGCCAAGCCGAACAACACCTGCCGAGTGCCTGAAGATACTACATTCTTCCCGGTGAATAAGGTAATACCCGCCCCAATGATAAATAATCCAATTGCGCTGAAGATCATGCTGACAGCTACGGCATTGAGGCCAGTCAGGAATGTATGAGGAAGAACAGGAATGATTGCACCCAGTGAGAAGAGGAAAAAGGATGTCAATGCAGCTTCCCAGGCTGACCCACCCAACTCGGATGGGTTCACATTCAGCTCCTCGCGCGCCAGAGATTCGAGGGCTGATGTCGGGTCGGCGATGATGTGTTGGGCCATGCGTTGGGCTTCATCCTTAGGCAGGCCACGTGCCTCATAAATTAAGGCCAGCTCTTCCGCTTCTTCTTCTGGTGCTGCCGCCAGCTCTGCTTTTTCGATCCCAATCTGATGTTTGTAAAGCTCCCTGGAGCTTTGCACGGAGAGCCATTCACCCAAAGCCATGGAAATAGCACCTGCCAATAAACCCGCTAAGCCGGTGATCAGGATGGCTGAATTATTCAGCTCCGCTCCAGCCACACCCATCACCAGGCTCAGGTTTGATACCAGCCCATCATTAGCTCCCAGAACCGCAGCCCGTAAAGCGTTACCGCCACCAGCACGATGCCTGCCTTCCAGTTGAGCCAAGGCTCCACCTTCCATACCACCCTTCATGGTTGCAGCCACACTGTTCAGCAATCGGTTATGGGATGATTCATCCGCAGCCATTCCCGCTGCACCCGGTATGTGAGCATATTTACGTGAATCTTTGCGTTCATTGCCAATGACGGTGGGCAACACTGCAGCCACTCCCAGGTATTTGGCTACCCAGGCCAGGGTTTTGCTGCGCCAATTGGGTTTAAATGGTGGGATTGCCACTCCGCCTGCTTTAAGCCGCTCTACCCATTCATCGGCGTGCTTATTTTCCACTGCTGCCATACGCCGGTAAACTTCCGCCAGACGGCTATCTTTCTCCACCTGAGCCAGTGATTCATAAAGGTAAGCTCCGTTTCGTTCATCTTTTAGGCATGCCAGGGCGGTAGCCTGCATTGTTTCATCCATAAGTTCCTCCATAAATGGTCTATATTCTATTTTTGTCTTAAATCTTACCACTTGTGCTACTTGCTGTGCTGTCTGGGAATGAAATGGATATTGCTTCAATTTACACAATTTTGCATGAAGTATGGGGGTGATTTGAAATAGTATATAATTGCCAGCATGTGGTTAAAAGCCCTGGCTTTGCCCTCCCCTATTGAGAAGTCTGAGCATAAATGACTGCCCCATCTTCAAAACCACGGAGCAGTTTTTTTACCAGTGTACTTAAACTGGTCAGTGGCACAACTGTTGCTCAAGCCATAACTATTCTCACCGCCCCCATCATCTCGCGTTTGTTTGTTCCTGAAACTTTTGGGGTGTTAAATGTATTTACCTCAATGGTCACAATCATCAGTATTGTGATCTGTCTTCGATATGAATTTGCGATTGTCCTGCCTGAGGATGATGCAGATGCAGCCAATTTAGTCGGCTTATGTATAATGATTGCTCTGGGAATCAGCGTCCTGATTGGTTTGGTATTACTTATTCTTGGAAAACCACTGGTAAATCTTTTAAAAGCTCAAAACCTTTTTGCATTTCTCTGGCTGATCCCAATTAGCTTGCTTATTCAGGGTTTTTTTCAAACTTTTAACTACTGGAATACACGCACCAAACACTTCGGAAGGCTTTCAATTGCCAGGGTATCGGCCTCCGTCACTACCAGTGCTCTCCCCATGTTGTTTGCAACATTAGGTCAGGCAACTGGTGCTAGTCTGATTTTTTCATATGTGGCAGGGACTTTCGTTTTCATGTCCGTGCTTGGTGTCCAGGTATTACGAGATAGTGCGTCATTATTTTACCGATCAATCCAAAGAGCAGGTATACTCATCAATCTTAAGCGTTATCGCAAATTTCCCCTGATAGATTCTTGGAGTAGTTTTATCAACAACCTGTCCTGGCAACTCCCATCGCTCATGTTGTTATATTTTTTCTCCGAAACTGTGGTAGGGTATTATTCATTATCTAGTCGTTTGATCCTGCTTCCCCTCACATTACTTGGGAGTTCAATCGCTCAAGTCTTTTACCAACGATCTGCAGAGCTACGCACTAATCCAGCCAATCTAGCCAGATCGGTCGAGCTGGTATTTCATCGCCTGGCTGCCATCGGATTATTCCCTGCCTTGGTATTGGCTATTGCAGGTCCTCAGCTCTTTTCCATCGTCTTCGGTGCCAATTGGATTGAAGCTGGCCGTTATACTCAAATTTTAAGCCCCTGGATGTTCATTCTATTTATTTCATCTCCTATTAGCAACCTGTTCGCCGCCTTGGAGCGACAGGAGTTAGCGCTCATAATAAATATTATTATTTTGATAACTCGTTTTACTGCTCTGGTAATTGGTGGCCTAACGCATAACATATTTACTGCGCTGATTATATGGAGTGCAACCGGGGTTATCATTTATGGAGGGTTGCTTCTCTGGCTACTCAAGCTTACACATGTGAAGTGGGCTGCTTTATATGCCATTATTCATTATTGCTTATACGCTAGTTTGCCTGTGTTGGTCCTGGTAGTTGGAAAGAACCTGTTTAGCTCATCCCCCATTTACTTAATAATGATTACCTTAGTTGTCACCATAGCTTATTACGCCATTGTTATTTCGAAAGACCAAAAAATGCGAGAATATTTATTCGCGTTAATTCCTTTACGAAAATCAAATTTGGGATGATTCGTGACGTCCTAAAACTTTGAAATTTAATTTCACCGATCGAAAATCTGGATTCCTACGGTTTAGCAAACGCGTGCTGGTAATTAAGAGACTGGACAGCATCCAGCACAATGCCTCACTGTTAGCGCCGTGTTAATTTTAACTTTTAGGTGCGGCAATGTGGTTCTAACTGATCTGCTGGAGCTTTTACAATTTAATCTAGGATAAGATTTCAGGAGAGTTGCCTTAGTTTATGTCGTTATAATGCACTTACCAGTCAATGCTATCAATTTACACCTTGATGATAAGATATTTGATGGAACGGTCACCCTGGAAGTGCTTATGGATCTATGAATATCTATCTACTAACCTACTCTAGTAGAATATTTTCGAGTTCATGTAATTATATTTTAATTTACGTGTTATATAATGGAAAATTAAAATAAAAAAATGCGATTTGCCCTGTATGTCGGTGAAAATTTCACCCTTACCATCACAACCAGAATTTTTCACCAGAGATTTTTAATATACTTTTAGGTACCATAAATTATTTCGTGCACTTGAATTCAGTGAATCCGAAAAAACAAAAAGCTTTTCCTGCAATATGGAATTTAAATAGGCTTTGTATGTATTGCTGGGGAAGGAAATTCCCCTTTGGAGAACGTTGTACACAGTCTGGGTCTAACCGGCGTAATAATACAACTTCCGGGAGGCAGGTCGTCCGATATCATCCTTTAGGGCTAATATTTGGTCAATTAGGGTCACGGTGCACCCCAATCACTTAGTGGATAAAATCAAATGAAAAAGTTACCTGGTGATGCGAATAGCAATTGCTCCGTTCTTATGATTACGTACTACTTTCCTCCCATGGGTGGAAATGGTGTACAGCGAACGCTGAAATTCGTTAAATACCTCATGGAATTCGGCTGGCAATCCCATATATTGACAGTGAAAGAAACAACTAGCCTTAAAGATCAGACCTATATGGATGAATTACCAGGGAGTCTCCCGATCATTCGCACACCCATCCTGAGCTTACCGACTCGATTGCCATGGAAGCTTCGCAGTTTCGTAAGTCGTTGGTTTCTGATCATTGATGAACAAATAGGTTGGTTGCCATTTGGCATCTCAGCTGGATTAAAAATTATCAAACAGGGTGATATTAAGGTGATTTACTCAACTTCTACACCCTATACTACTCACCTTATTGCACATTCGTTACATAAACTGACACAGCTGCCCTGGGTAGCCGATTTTCGTGATCCCTGGATTGACAACCCATTTATAAAATTCCCGACTGCTTTACACCGACGGATAAACGAACGGCTAGAAAAGAATATTTTCACTACAGCCGAACGCGTGATATTAAATACTGAAGTATCCCGACAGCATTACATTGATAAGTATTTCCAGTTACCAGTTGAAAAGTTTATTACCATCCCCAACGGTTATGACCAGGTAGATATAGAATGTATAAATAAGAGAAATCAAATAAACTCATCCTTCACTATTGTACATCTCGGTTCACTATACAGGAAAACAAGGTCAAGTGAATTTTTTCTAAAGGCACTTAACGAGGCTATTCGGGACGGCAGGTTATTACCCGATAAAATCCGGGTCCTTCTGATAGGAAATATCGATAAAGAAACCCCGGGTATTGTGAGGGAACTCCAACTGAGTAAAAAGGTAGAACTACTGGGATACATACCCCATCGACAAGCCTTAGATTACCTGTTTTCTGCTGATCTCCTCTTGCTCCTTCCATATTACGGGGTTGGTGCCGAACTATCTATCCCTGCTAAAATATATGAATACCTGGCAAGTAGGAAACCGATCCTATGCCTGGCAGAGTCAGGAGCTTGTTCTGATTTGGTTCTTAAAGCTCGTGCTGGCAGTATTGTGCCTCCCACCGATACCAACAAAATTGCTGATGAGATTGTAAGGCTGTATCACTTGTGGGAAAAGGGTGCAATAAACTTTGAACCAAATATAGATCTAATTTCATCCTTCGAAAGACGAAAATTGGCTGGCCAGTTGAGCGATCTATTTAATGGATTGATAACATGATCAATCCCGAGAAATTTAATGAGATTGGCTCGCCTGCTCCAAAAAAACTGCGTTTGTGCTTCATCTCTAACCCTAACATTATCCATACCCAACGTTGGGTTGGCTGGTTTGCAAAACGTGGTCATGACGTGCGTCTCATAGCAGATGTTGCTCTCAACGAATCCTGGTCAGAAGTACCAATGATTGATCTAACGAAGATATTTTATGCTCCAATTATCCGTTTCGCGGTATGGGCATTTTGGCTATGGGGGTTTTTAAAGCAATGGAAGCCAGATA
>JBAQFX010000349.1:0-1562 GCA_049287485.1 Anaerolineales bacterium | reverse complement strand
CATTTATCGTGATTCATATTCTCTCCTTCACTATTAACCTAAGGTCAAACATTATAACTTTTTTACAAAATTATTTCGAAGGTGTAAAATGAGATAACACACAAAGAATTTCCGAATTAAGAAACCGAATATGACGAATTTAGAACAAAAGATTAAAAAATTGGCGCAATGGATGTTTGAAGCGAAATACATCGTTGTTTTTACTGGTGCAGGTATCAGTACGGATTCGGGATTGCCCGACTTTCGAGGACCGGATGGCGTCTGGACAAGACAAGACAAAGGACTTCCACCAAAAACCAGACCTTTTACCTCGGTCGAGCCCAATGCCGGTCATCGAGCGATTGTCGAATTACAGAATTTGGGTAAATTAAGGTTTCTCATTTCTCAGAATGTCGATAACCTCCATTTGCGTTCCGGCATTCGGGCTGAACTGCTGGCTGAACTCCATGGCAATGTTTCAAAGCTCAAATGTCAACGCTGCCAGACTCAGGTGGACAAATCTTTGGGGATAGATACCTGCAAGTGTGGAGGCAGGTTTGTTTCGAGCGTGGTGAACTTTGGCGATCCTCTTCCTCAAAAGGATATGGAGGATTCTTTTCAGCATTCAAGTTATTGCGATCTTTTTATCGTGGTGGGTTCAAGTCTTGTGGTTAGCCCTGCTAATGATATGCCCAAAGTAGCCCTGAGATCAGGGGCCTGTCTGGTCATTATTAATCAGGGTGAGACCCCCATGGATGGGAGTTGTCATCTACGTTTTGATGAAAAGATCGGAGACATTTTGCCTCCAGCAATAGATAAACTGAAAGAATTGATGAAGAATTAACCCACCAGTTGCATAAAAACAATATCGAAACCGGGCGGGGGTACTGGAAAAGCCTTGCAGCGGCACCTTTGAGAGGTGGCTACATTTGTTCCCGGGTAAAATCGAGACTTCCCATAAAGTAAGGTCCTCTGGAACCCCTAATTTCTTAAAAATCCGCAATTGTAAGGGTTTGGAAGTACTCCTGTCCGGGTTCGATATTGCAACATCTGGGTTAACGCCTGCCCTATTCATCAGATATATTCAATGGTGGCAGGCGGTTTGGGTGTAAGGTCATAAAGGCAACGGTTCACACCTTTGATGGATGTAATGCGCTTGCTGATACGGTTTAGCTTATCCCAGGGGATTTTCGTAACCGTCGCTGTCCTTGCATCCACGCTGTTGATGCAGCGAACCACGATAATCTGCCCAAACTCACGCTTTCCCTCCCGGATTCCAGTGGCCTTATCATTGAGAAGAACTGCCAAGTATTGAAAGGCCCTGATCTTTCCTAGTTCTTTTTCAACAATATCTGTGGCCTCCCGGACGATTTCAAGCCTCTCTTCTGTGACCTCTCCCACAATTCTTGTAGCCAGAGCAGGACCTGGAAAAGGAATCCTCTTCGTAATTTCAGCCGGGAGGCCCAGAATCTTCGCCACTTTTCTCACTCCGTCTTTGCGTAGTGTCTGAAGCGGTTCCAAAACCTTGTACCCGTATTCCTTCTCTGGATCAATGCCAAGTTGTGCAAGAATGTTGTGCTGGC
>JBAQFX010000348.1:0-13185 GCA_049287485.1 Anaerolineales bacterium | reverse complement strand
GGAAGCCCAATAATTGGAACCGGCGTCGTAAAAGATGTTATTCCAAATAAAACCGGTAGCGCCGTCACGAAACCCCGCGCCATGGTAGGCAATATCAGCAAAGACATTGTGAACCGCGGTAACATTTTGGATCTGGTGGACGCACAACCCCCAGGCGCCGCCGTGAGCGAGAATATTATTGCTGAAGGTAATATCGGAGATGTTGTGATAATAGGCGGCTTCTCCCATGAAGCCCTGGTGGAAATCGTAACAAATATTGCCGTCGATGGTTACGTCATGAGCATATTCGCCGTTGTTATCGAAGGTCTGGAAACAATCGACGTGCGCAGCACCAATCTCGTTGAACAATGTGCCGTGGAAGAAGTTGTGGCGGATGAGGTGGTTGTCGCCGAAGAAACGTGAATAATCGCAATCACCGTTACCATATTGGTACAGGCGCTCGACTTCGTTACCCTCCACCAGCCAATCTGACCCGGAAATGGTCAGGCCGGCCTGGCAGTGGTAGATGCGATTATTGCGAACGATCGCTCCAACCGAGTTACCAGAGACGCCGGTGCTGTCCAGGTTATAGAAATAGTTATCGATTACCTCCACATGATCGCTGGCGATGAACACGCCGTTGGCGTCTGTCCAATTGGTTAAGGAGGGATCGGTGGTGATGTTAAACCCTTCCATGCGCAAGTAATGAGCGAATTTAGTATAGAAGCCCCACATCGTCACGGAACGAAGCGGCTCGGCTGTAAACGTGATCACCTGACCGGGAGCACCACGCGTGCCATTTGAAAAGTTGATCCGCTCGGGGTACACGCCGCTCTTAACAATCACGGTATCACCTGCCCAGACGGTATCGGCTGCTTTTTGGATCGTGAGCCAGGGCAGGTCTTCTGTTCCGGGGTTGTTATCGCTGGCGTTGGGATGATTCTGATCGACATAATAGGTGACCGGGGTATAAGGATCAAGGACCAGCCCCTCGTAGATGGTGACGTTGTCGATATAAAACCAGGGCGAGTCCGGATCGCCACCACCGCTCATCATCCCGATGCCTGTATTCGTGAACATCGCCACCGCGACAGGATCGGTGTCGATGATCTCGATATCGTAATCAACGCCATCACCGGCCTTATCGGCTTTGATGATGATGGATGAGCCGGTGTTGTGGACATAAACCTTAAATGCTCCGGTTTCACCTCTCCCATGCGGTAGGCGGACCAAGTCTTCAGGGTCTTCGTGGAGCTGGACTTCGCTGCCGTTCAATTTGCGATAGATCCCAGTCTGCTCACCCAGACCGACCGAGTAGTAGTTGTTTGCGTCTTTATAAAGCACGACGATCCGACCCGGGGCGCTCCAGGTGATGCGTCCATCAAATCGCAGGGTGTATTCATCGCCAGCAATGGTCTGGTCGGTGGCGATTAGAGAATATCCGCGGTCCACTCCAAGCTGGAGGCTGCCATCCACATCATCCACGCTTACCCCTCCAGCAACTAAGCTCCAGGTCAGGCCATTGGGTCCATCGGCAGTGGTGTAATCGCCATCCTCGAAGTTGTCTTGATAGATTAAGACCTGGGTAATATCCTGGTTACTTGAGATATTTGTAGAAACTACCGGTTGAGCCCAAAGGTTCGAAAGGATCCACAGGGGGATTACAAGAAATCGCAAGGCTAGGCGCGGCATTTTCGTGCGACCCATAGTCACCTCCGTAACTGATGGCGGTTGTTGATTGTGCGAATGTTAGGGAAATATTCATATCCATCCTTCCTACTGTGGACAGGGAGCCTGGTGGATACGATTCGATATATTATGATTATAAGCCTTTCATTTTAGATAGGAATTATCACTTTTGTAAGGTGGGAATGCACACTATGCCCGAATGTTTGATTTGCACCAGATGGTTAAGTTCCGTTGCTTCCTGCTCTCTTTCAAGGGGAAGCAGGAATTTCTAAATTTATTTTAGAATCTTGTCAAAATAGAGGTGACTGTATTGCCCTGTCATTATAAAAATCGCCCAAATAAGCCTGGGTGATTTTTGGCTCTATGCTGATTAGGAACTCATTTTCGTTTTTTTGCAGAGAGAAGGGGATGCAGTAATCTCAAAATAAATTGGAGGCAGGGTTGAGAAAAGGTGTTTTCCGGTTAAAATCGCTGGAGTTAAGCTACCTTATGGAGGTTTTAGCACACTTTATGATCGGGCTGTCTATCAAAAAAAGAAAAAACTGGGTAGTATGCACAAAACCTGCCTCCAGACAGGTTTTTAAGCTAAGCAGTGATGGCTGAGTGCCGATGGTCGATCCAGTGAGCTCGAATGGTTTGAATGCGAAAATCTTTGACTTAAAAAGACACTACAAAAAAATCGCTTCCACTATCCAGTTTCCTGCCAATTTTACAGCAATCCATGGGACACAAAATAAGCAAGTACATGGAATGATTTGATTGAACAAGAGTCAGCGCGTACATATCCAATGGACTTGCACCTCTTGATATTTATGATGTGCTAAAAGCAAAAATAGCTGATAATCGGTTCGATTATACTGTTTGACGGTTAGAGCGAAAATTACATGAGTAGTCGGATCGGTAGCAGAAAGATATAACCTTCCAGAATCCGCCAGTTCGTTTACTATAAAGGTCGTCCACAAGGGGTTTAATATCCTGGCATGGATGGTAAACAGGGCTGTCGTATGCTGATCTGGAACGCCTGGAATAAATGATGCCCAGCCTTGTTGTCTATCTGAATTCACCTCCCCATCTTTAGAAAAACACGACCAAATATCAACTTGCAATTTGAGGTATTTTATTATATAAACGTATATGGCTCCCATCACAAGCGTCTTTTTCCGATATAACCCACATTACTCGACGCTCAAAATCAAAACGGCTTATTTTCAGGATGGAGACTGCGACAATTCCCTGTGCAGTGCTGGCTTTGCCATCAAAGGGGCTTAATCATATCCTTCACCAGTCATTCGGATTATTCAGGAATAGGAAGGGAGGAGAAAATGAAGAACAGGCGTGTGATACTAATCTTATCAGTGATCTTATTGGGAATATCGGCCTCTTTCATTGTTATAAATACATTGGTACAAGCAAATCCTCTATCGAGCAAACTATCTGAGGCAAGTGTTTTAAGTGAAGAGTTACAAAGATCTGCTCCAGCTGATTTACTTCCATTGAGGTTTCCACAAGGAGACTGGCCCTGGTATGCCCAAGGCGAAATTTTTCTAAACCCCGAACCGCTAATGCCAGGCAGCCCAGTAGAAATCTGCGCAGGGATTGTCAACGATGATATCAATAATGCCCACGTTGGCTTTCTCCAATTTGGGTTCGCACCGTTAGGAATCGGAGTACCTTACCAACCCATAGGCACTGCAGAAATCCTTGTACCAGCTGGAAGTTATGCCACAGGCTGCACGATGTGGATGTCTCCTGAATCCGGTCGTTGGGGCATCGAAGTGTTGCTGTTTCAAGAAGGAGCCCAAGATCCTTTGCGCAGCCTGCGGAACATCGATCTGTGGGAACCCTTGCTTCCAGGAGAACCTCGTGATCTCATCTTCCAAATCGGCCCTATGGATGCAGAGGGGACATTAACGTTTACCCTGACCAACCTTCTCCCTGAATGGCAAGTCGACCTCGTACCAAGAGTCATCATCGTCAATCCCTACCAGGTGTATACCGCCACTTTGAGCATCACCCCTCCTCTCGGAATTATGCTTGGTTCCAATCTGCCAATCGTAGATGTGGAAGGATTCCTGAATGATCAATCCATTGGTGGATTCCGCAGGGTTGATTCACCGGCTGTGCCATTGCATGTACCTATTGATCCTCCCTACGCGGAACGAGAGATCAGTGTAGATCCTTACCCGCCTCTGGCAGGCGAGCCCACCGAGATCTTTGTCGAGCTGCGCAACCCAACCGACCATCCACAGGATGTGGTGGTCAGCTTTTCCTGGGCCAACTTCGGCATCGGCTTACCCTTCACTCCCATCGATGGAGGACGCCCGGTGCACCTGCCTCCCTATTCGGTGGTCAAAGAGTGCATCCACTGGGTGCCACCCATCTCCGGGCACCTATGCCTGCAGATCACCCTGGAAGCGGAAGGCTATGAACCTCAGTTCAGCCAACGTAATATCGACGTCAATGAGCCGCTTCAACCCGGTATTCCAGATCCGCTAACCTTCCCCGTGGGTAATCCCTTCGGAGAACCCGTCACCATCACCCTGGGACTGATCCCGCACCTGCCTGAGTGGGGTTTAGAGTTGTCCCAGGATGTCCTGCCGGCGATGCAGCCCGGTGAGATACGGGAAGTCACCCTGACGGTCACCCCACCCGCTGAGCAGCCCTTGCCCCCTGATAATACACCGATCGCCGATGTGGAAGCATATGCAGATAGCAGGCTGATGGGTGGTTTCCGCAAGATCTTCCGTCCACCGATACCTATCCATATTCCTGGGGATCCCATCTATGCTGAACGAGAGATCACGATAGATCCTTACCCACCACGCATTGGCGAACCCACCGAGATCTGTGTCGAGCTGCGCAACCCAACCCCCTACCCACAGGATGTGATGGTGCACTTCTCCTGGGCCAACTTCGGCATCGGCTTACCCTTCACTCCCATCGATGGAGGGCGCCCGGTGCACCTGCCTCCCTATTCGGTGGTCAAACAGTGCATCCACTGGGTGCCACCCATCTCCGGGCACCTTTGCCTGCAGGTCACCCTGGAAGCGGAAGGCTATGAGCCTCAGTTCAGCCAACGTAATATCGACGTCAATGAGCCACTTCAACCCGGTATTCCAGATCCGCTCACCTTCCCGGTGGGTAACCCCTCCGGAGAACCCGTCACCATCACCCTGGGACTGGTCCCGCACCTGCCTGAGTGGGGTTTCGAGCTGTCTCAGGATGTCCTGCCCGCGGTGCAGCCCGGTGAGATACGGGAAGTCACCCTGACGGTCACCCCACCGGCTGAGCAGCCCTTGCCCCCTGATAATACACCGATCGTCGATGTGGAAGCCTACACCGATGGCAGGCTGATGGGTGGTTTCCGCAAGATCTTCCGTCCACTGATACCTATCCATATTCCTGGGGATCCCATCTATGCTGAACGGGAGATCTTCATCAACCCCTACCCACCACGCGCAGGCGAACCTACCGAGATCTGTGTCGAGCTACGCAACCCAACCGACCACCCACAGGACGTGGTGGTGCACTTCTCCTGGGCCAACTTCGGCATCGGCTTGCCCTTCACGCCCATCGATGGAGGGCGCCCGGTGCACCTGCCTCCCTATTCGGTGGTCAGAGAGTGCATCCACTGGGTACCCCCATTTGGTGGATTGTTCTGCACAAAGGTGGAGGTAAACCTTCCTGGGTACGAGCTACCCTTCGCTAGCCAGCGCAACATCGACGTGGGCGAACCCCTCGAGCCATTCGTTCCTCATGCACAGACTTTCCTGGTTGGCAATCCTCTGGAGGAGCCAGTCACGATTACATTGGGACTGATCCCACATATGCCCGATTGGGGATTGGAATTATCTCAGGATGTCTTGCAGAACATACAACCGGGAGAGGTTAGAGAGGTAACTTTAACGGTAACACCTCCTGAAATCTTGCCACCAGATGGCACGCCAATCGTGGACGTCGAAGCCTTTGCAAACGGCAATCTGATCGGCGGTATTAGCAAGATTTTCCGCCCTCCGGTGCCCATCCACATACCCAAAGACCCCGTCTACGCTGAGTCTGAAATTGGCGTCGATCCATACCCGCTCATCCCAGGTATGCCGACCAAGCTCAGTGTGGAAGTGTTCAACCCGACGGATGAAGACCATATTATCACAGCCATCTTCAGCATTGCCCCCTTCGGCATTGGTTTACCATTCAATCCCAGTCACATTACACCCAATCCAGTGCAGATCTATGTGCCAGCGAAAGGCGCGGCGCGAGCCTATGTTGTTTGGACCCCGCCCGATTGGCAAGGGAAATTCTGTGTGAGAGTAACTCTGGAAATGGAAGGTCATGAGCCAATCTGGAGCCAGCGTAATATTGATGTTGGCGAGCCGCTGGAGCCCGGTGTTCCACACGATATGACCTTCCCGGTGGGGAGCGGTGACTATACGGAACCTGTGACCATCACCCTGGGGCTGATCCCGCATAGGTATGGCTGGCAAGTAAGCCTTTCTGAGGATGTGTTAGTGAATGTCCAACCCGGCGAGATTAGAGAGGTCACCCTGACCGTCACCCCGCCATTTGACGTAAAGCTAGGTTCAGGTGAGCCGATCGTGGATGTCGAAGCTTTTGTAGAAGGTGAACTCCTGGGGGGCTTCCGAAAGCTGGATATGCCTCCCGTTCCAATCCACAAACCTCATGAAAAGGGATATTCAGAATCGGAGATTTTCATCGATCCTTATCCACCAATGGAGGGGGAAACGACTATTGTGGGCGCGTTGGTGCATAATACCAGCGATATGGAGGCCACGGTAGAACTTGAGTTTGGTTGGGCGGATTTCGGCGTTGGGATTCCCTTTACCACAACCGGCATGTTGCCCTACACACACACCATCACGCTAGGCCCGGGGATGAGCGACACCCCCAGTGTAGAGTGGACGCCCATCCAATCAGGTCATCAGTGTGTCATCGTTCACTTAACGGACCCGCAAGGCATCTATGAACCGCAGGAAAGCCAGCGCAATGTGGACGTGATCGATAATCCTGCTTGCGGAGTAACACAGGTTTTTACCTTCACTGTTATGAATAACTCACCGGTCGCCGTCACGTTGGACATTGGCATGATCACCTTCAACGTGCCTCCTGACTGGGTAGTCACGACGGTGCCCAGTGGCAGTGTGGAGATTGGGCCTTTCGACGAGCAGGTGATCGAGGTACATGTGACCATCCCGTGCCCGAAATCGCTCCAAGATATGCTCACCAGTCAGAAGATTAAGGCCCTACAAGCTGAATCTGGGGGGATGTCAATCATCGATGTGGAGGGATATATTGAAGGTGAACTGATCGGTGGTATCGAACTGCAGTTCCGGACTGAGCTTGTGTATGCGACATTCTTGCCATTTAGCAGAAAATAACATAAGGGGGTAAAAATATCATCAGAGGTGGCTCTCCAGAATTGCAGGAGAGCCACTTTTTTCTATATCCTATATGTGGAGGTAAATTATCCAACATATCCATATATTCCAGGCAGTGTTACCTGAATTACACCAATGCATGGAGCAAGGAGAGGCGATGAGCAACCTGTCCAGAGGGGAAATGTGTGAACCGATTTTTATTTTTAGGCGTAATCATCACTTAAATTATTCTTGTTTCATGGTTGAACACCAAGTTATTGGGAACAGGACTCCTGTCCAAGGATTCGCAGCACCGCCGTTCATCCATAACGCGTAGGTCGGAAAGTATCATCACTGGCAAGCAGCCCATACAGGGAAGTAAATACACTAGCAAGATGGTTAACATACCGGCGCGTTGATATTAAATGATACATGACCCCATCACTGCTGGTACATTTCAAACAAGACCTAGAAATAATGGCAACATAGAATGCTAATAACCCCTTCGAGTAGCAGTTAAGCTGTAGGTGCCCGGGAGATTCATCAGCCGGGATGTTTCGTGATAAGTGAAATTACCTTGCTTCGGTTCGATAGTTTTTCTTAGCCAGTTTCTTACATGCTGGTTCAGCCCCATGATCAAGTTGAACACGGTGGATTTGCCCACATCAGGCTGCACAGCCAGGGCGATCGTCAGAGAAGCCTTGGTTTTGCTCATGGCACCTCCACCAGCACCTTGAGTGAATCACCCCGTCCCAGGGCAATGTGCGTATCTCTCTCATTGACCAAAATCGGTCCACGCCCGTAATTTTGCACGATTGTTAACCCAACACCAGGTGTAAGACCCAGGGCAAACATACGGTGAGTAAATTTCTCCCCGCCTCGCAAAAAGCGCACCACAGGGCAACTTCCGGCTGGCAGACCGAATACAGCCTTTTCGCCCTGCTGTTGAACCTTTCGTTTAGAATCTAAGATTAGATTTTTATTTTATCGCCCGGCTCAAGAGAATCGATTATATATCTCCATGGGAGTGGTGTTTTGAGATTGACTCAAGGGAAAGCGCTCCTCCTAATTTCTCCAGTGCGGTAGCCAGGGCTTGATTGACCAAGTCCATATGTTCAGCTGCTTCCCGCAGGTCAACCGCGGCATCACCGGCTGCTTCTATAAAACGCAGGAACTCTTGGGCATGTTCCTGGTTGTGCTCAACCCAATGCGGAATCAGTACCCTCAGCTTCTGGTCTTCGTTCATGGATTTCCACTCCTTTCTGAGATATGAGGAAAATTCGATGTTTGATCAGATCAATCTGGCGGATAGTTGCTGGGATTACCTGCACCGGTTCAAAGAGAGCAACCAAACGAATACCTTCGGGTAACGGTTCGACAAGCATTACATCTTTCATAACTTCTTTATCATCCAGATAAACTGTCGCCTGACACATATGTTCTCTCCTTTCCAATGAGTGTGGGCACTCATTCTATGGGTTGAGGCTGGATCATCTGCTGGACACGCTTCGGGGAATAAGGTAATTCACGCATCCACACGCCAGTGGCATCGTGAAGCGCACTGGCAAGAGCAGGAGCTACGCCGTCTGTAGAAATTTCAGCCACCGATTTGGCACCAAATGGGCCACTTGGTTCATTCGTCTGAACGAAAATAACATCCATGAGTGGCATCTCTTGAGCGCGAGGGATGTGGTAAGTGCCAAAATTCGGATTGAGCTGATGGCCTTCTTTGTCAAAGCACATCTCTTCGTAGAGAGTAAATCCCATAGCTTGCGCCATACCGCCTTCAACCTGCCCAGCCGCGGTGAGCGGATTAATCACCCGACCGCAATCCACCACCATCAATAATCGTTCGACGGTGATCTCCCCGGTTTGAGTATCAACGACCACTTCCACAAACTGAGCGGCGGTTGGTGGCGGGCTGACCTGACTGGTGTGGGATGCCGTCGCCATGATTTGGTGTTGATCCATCTGGTGCAGGCTGCTCAATGCTACTTCTGCCAAGGTCACGGAACGATTGTCGGGGGTAACCACCCTGCGATTCTCTAACTTCAGGATTTTGGGTTCTGAAATATCAAGCATGCGCGCGGCGTGTTCCAAGATCTGTTCTTTAACCTGCAAGGCCGCCTTGCGTACTGCACCGCCGCTGATATAGGTGGTGCTGCTGGCGTAGGCACCCTTATCAAAAGGAGTGAAATCGGTATCTGAGGAATAGACGATCACATCATCCAGCGGAATGCCCAGCACTTCGGCGACCATCTGCGCTAGAATGGTATCGGATCCCGTGCCCAGGTCGGTTGCACCGATCAATAGGTTGAAGGAGCCGTCATCATTCATTTTCAAAGTTGCGGCAGCCATATCCAGTCCTGCAATCCCACTTCCGTGGATCATGACAGACATACCGATGCCGCGTCGCAAGCGTCCAGCCTGTTGGCGATGGGCTTGACGCTTGGCATTAAAATCGGTGGCACGCAAGCCTATTTCTACGCATTGTTCCAGCGCACTGCTTTGTAATGTTTGTTCAGTCCCTTCACGGCCCTCACCTAATGCTTTGGAAAGGTGCATGTTTTCACCGAGCTTAATCCAATTCTTTCGCTTGAATTCGACTTCATCCATCCCCAGTTTTTCTGCGATTTCGGCCATCAGCACTTCGATTCCAAACTGGCACTGCATCGCCCCGTAACCACGAAAAGCCCCGGAAGGTGGCGTGTTGGTGTAGACCACATCGCAAACGAAACGCGCGTTGGGTGGGTTATAAAGGGTCAGCCCCTTAAACCCACCGACCATGTTGACCGTCAGACCATGGGAACCGTAAGCACCTGTATCGCCGATCAGGTACAATTCCACCGCAGTAACTTTGCCATCTTTCACACCGACTTTGTAACGCATGATCTCTGGGTGACGGCTGCGTGAGCTGGTAAATTCCTGGGTGCGGGTGTATTCCATCCGCACCGGACGGTCTGTCGCCAATGTAAGCTGGGCACACAAATCCTCCAGGAGCATCTCCTGTTTGTTGCCAAAACCACCGCCGATGCGCGGTTTAATGACCCGGATGCGCTTAACCGGTAAGCCGATCAATGGAGCTACCATCCGCCGGATGTGAAACGGGACCTGGGTGCTGGTACGGATTACCAGGCGGTTATCCTCGTCCCAGTAGGTGATACAAACATGAGGTTCAAGGTGTGCGTGTTGTTGCTTGGGCGTACGGTATTCACCCGAAAGGACGTGATCGGCTTCTTTAAAAGCAGCTTCCAAGTCTCCGACTTCGGCTTCAATGTGGTGGACAATATTTCGTTCAGCCTGATAAATCCCCATGGTATCCGCTTCGTCGTGGATGACTGGAGCGCCCACTTTCATCGCTTCGAGTGGATCCACTACGACCGGTAGGATTTCATACTCGACTTCAATCAAATTCAGAGCCTCTTTGGCCAATTCAGGTGTCTCAGCAGCAACAATGGCCACCCTGTCTCCCTCATATCGGACTATATCATCTAAGCAAGTCTGGTCATAAGGTAACGGCTGGGGATAACTCTGTCCGCCAGAGGCATATTTAACGCGCGGGATATCTTGATGAGTCAAGACCGCGTGAACGCCGGTTAAAGCACGCGCCCGGCTGGTATCGATTTTTTTAATGCGGGCATGGGCATGCGGGCTGGTGAGCAACATGCCATAGAGCATCCCTTCCAGGCGAAAATCATCCGTAAAGACCGGTTTCCCCTGCGCCAGCTTAACTGCATCCACCTTGACCTCGGGTTTGCCAACCACATTGGTTTTAGGGTAATCCGGTGGGGTAAAAACCAGCGGCGGTAGTGGTTCGTGCGACCCATTCTTACGATAGTAAGCATCAGGTAAACTTAACTGGCGGAGGTCTGCAGGCAATGATTGTTCCATATGCATTACCCTTCCGACCGATTCACCACGCAAAATAGCTGCGGCGCGCTGCACGGCCTCGACCGTGCGCACATAACCAGTGCAGCGGCAAAGGACACCATTCAATGCCTGGCGGATTTGTTGTTCTGTTGGGGTGGGGTTTTTATCGAGTAGGGCCTTTGTTACAAGGATTTGCGCCGGCGTACAAAAACCACATTGGATTGCACCCGTCTCGACATATGCTCTCTGGATGGGATGCAATCCTTCATTTTGGCTCATCCCTTCCAGGGTCATAATCTCTGCCCCATTTACATCAGCAGCTTTGATTTTACAACTACGAACCGGTTTACCATTCAGGAGTACCGTACAAACCCCACAAGTGCCATCATCACAGCCATACTTAACGCTGAAGTAAGAAGCACGGCGAAGCACAAGTAACAGGTTTTCATCTGGTCTTACCGAAAATTTCCTGCTGGTACCATTGATAGTACATATAATATCTATATATTGGTTGTCCATATGCCTAATAGCTCCGATTTTATGTATTGTGTGATCTTATCATAAGCGTTCATTATACGTGGAATTATAGGTCGAGGCATTAATGTCCCCATAGGTCTTATCAGGGTTAAGGACATTTATACATGTCATCTATTCGCTCGCAGCAGTAAATAACATTTCGAGGTCGGCTTTAAGTGACAGGGATATAGTATTTCTCGGCTCTCCCACTTTAGACAATTTATTACCGGTAGAAATGGTCATTTTCCTGCATATCCCGCCAACTTTTTTCTGTTGTCTATCACTAAGATCCTTGAAAGCGAAGGTGCCCATAACGATATTACCTCCACAGCCATTTTTCATCTCCTGAACCAATATTCGATATAGTTTAATGCTCTCTCTCAACATCTGACCTACAGTACAATCGCTTGCCATCAGTCTCCTTAATCCCGACGCAGCCTCTCATTCCCGCCAAAGGATTTACAATTAGCCTTATCAGTTTGTAGGCCATTTATGTACTCTTTTCTGGCAATTTATCCTGTACCCCAACCATAGGTTTGGTGAGAACTCTGATTGCACATAACAGTTTTGGAATGAGCATAGGCACTTGCTGCCGATAGGCTTGATACTCTGCTCCAAACTTTTTCACCAGTTCTGGCTCTTCCACCAGGAATAAGAACCCAAGGACCCATGACCACTGGATGATCGTAATGATCAGGAAAGACCAAGGGTGACCGATGAGCAAGCCAAGCGAGGTCATGAAAATGCCCACCGCTAAATGGTGAGGGTGTCTTACGCAGTGATAGACATCTATCGTGACTAATCGGCTTGTGCATCCCCATTCTTTGGACTCTCCCATTAATTTGAGCAGTTTTCCTGTTCTTTTCAACGGAAAGTGAGCCAACACCACTCCGGCAAGTCCCAAGAAACGGACGAGCAAGGGAAAGGGTTGAGTCTGAAGGATAAGGTCGATGGCAATCCCTCCAGCAATGGAAATGCCAGCCAGAAAAAGCCAGAGGATCAGACGGATACGACATACTGACATATTATCTCTCCAATATTCATTTCCGAAGACTCGGATTTATTATTTTTATTATCTTGAGTAGTGTCATCTTTATCATAACCTTTAAATATAAACGAATTCTTCAACCAACAGGTGTTGACAGCGCATCTATCAATAATCCTTTGAAACGGTCAAGGGTGATCGGTTGAAATTCAACTTCTAGGCCTGTCCAGTCAAACAATTCCAGAATCTCCTCAGCATGTTGAGTCATGTACTCTTCGGAAAGGTCCAGGCTATCCAGGACAATGATCTTATCGTAATACCCTGGAAAGTTAGCATTGGCGTCAGCACTGTCCCATTTAAAATATCTTTGGAAGATAGCCCTCCAACTCTTGAGCCAGCCGGGTGTGAACCAGAGAATTTTATCCTGCCTGCCTCCACTGATGTATTGTCGATCCTCAAAACTAGCCAGCATATCGTAACCATAGTCCCCCTGAACTCTTACAATCCCCTGGCCAGCCTCCTGTAAGATCGAATCCACTCGCTTCAGTGGCTCATCGGTGCTGACATGGCATTTCTTTCCGTATACAACCATAATTTCACTATCTAGGCACCACTTCCTGGCATGTGCCAGTTTCTTGAGCAGGTTTTCTTCCAACCTTTCAGGGAGGGCATGCAAACCTGGTGGCGTGAAAAGAATCTGGCGCGGATTTAGAAAACCGCTTTCCCTCAAAGAGGTCAATTCGGGGTGTAACATCCCACAGGATATAATGC
>JBAQFX010000347.1:0-3992 GCA_049287485.1 Anaerolineales bacterium | reverse complement strand
ATATATACATCGCCAACAATGCAAAGAAGAATACTGGCATCGAATAGAATACAAAGGTAGTGGCCGTGATGACGTTATCTATAGCTGTATATTGGTGTAGAGATGAGTAAATGCCGATCAGCAGTGCGGCAGCAATAATAATCACTTCTGCCGTCACCATCAGCAGCAAGGTGTTTTTAAGGCGAGCGCCAATCACTTTAGTGACTGGTTGGCGATTGACCAATGATATGCCCCAATCGCCGCGCAACACACCTTTCCTTGTTCCTGGATTATCAGCGTCAATATAGTTACGAGGATCCAGACATTGAACAATTGGTGTAAAAATACCAGCATTTGGCTTAGGAATTTCACCAACCGGTTTGGTCCAATCGTTACCAATCAGCCAATAAACATATTGAACACAGACTGGCTTATCCAACCCAAGCTGGCGTGCCAGACGGATGCGGTCCTCCGGTTTGGTTACTTTACGCCCACCCATAGTAGCCAATGGGTCACCCATTGCCTGCATCATGACGAATAGAACCACACTGATTATAAAGAGCAGTGGGATTGCCTGCAGCAACCTGCGTATGATGTAGCGAGTCATGTAGGCTTTTAGGAAAAAGTGTGCAGGCGGGAATTCCGCCTGCACACTAACTTATTTACTTATTGGGTCATATCCCATTCAGCAATGTTAAAGAAAGGAGTCGCTCCGGACATCTTAATTCCAGTCATCCGATCACTAAATCCGAATAGATCCGGATCCAGCCACAAGCCTATCCAGTAGGCTTGATCGTAGATGTAACGGGTGATCTCGTAGAATGTTTGTTGGCGTTCGGCGAAGTCTACCTGTGTCTGCTGTAATTGGAAAAGCCCATCCAGCTTCTCATCACATAACCCGGTAGGGCTGGTACCCGAAGGATTTTCATCGGTGGGGATATCCGAACAAAGCCAAATGGCTGTGTTCGGATCAGGGAAGTCAGGTGAATCAGAGTACTCGATGATATCCAACGAGAAGTTAGCTGAAGGGCCATCATCCTGATAACCCAAGAAAAAGGTATCTGCGTCATAGGAAAGCAACTCAGTGCCGATACCCACCGCAGCCAAATCTTGTTGAGCGACAGCCTGGGTATTCTGACGAACCTCGCGTGATGTGGTGCCGTATTTTAGAACCAGCTCCACACCATCCTTATCCACGGTACCATCTCCATTGGTATCAGTCCAACCAGCCTCTTCTAGAAGAGCTTTAGCTTTTTCGGGGTCGTATGGATAGGGTGTGATGGTCGGATCAACCCAAGGAGATTTATCCCAATCTGTGGCAGCGACCCCGGTAAGGTCTAGCAGTAGGTCTGTCACCAGCTTCTGACGGTTGAAGGCATAGGCAAGTGCTTGACGAACCCTGACATCCTTCAGAGCTGGGTTGCCTTTTTCCGGATGCATATTGATATACCAACCTTCATTGTAGCCGGAGAAGGAATTCAAGATTTCAACACCAGCATCCTCCAGTTGTGGAACATCGCTATAGGCGAAAAATGTGCCGACATCGCCATCGCCAGCGATCAAGGCGGCGATCATTGAGGCATCATCCGGTACGAACTGGAAGAACAACTCATCCAGCTTAGGACGACCCAGCCAATAGTTATCATTGGCAACGAAGCGAGCAAAACTGCCAGACTGCCACTCGTCAAAAACGAACGGCCCACAACCTACAGTAGGAGCTTTGTTCCAGTCAGCAGTATCAAGTGTACCTTCGGCATCAAAAACGGGCTTCAGAATATGTTCAGGGATGATAGGGGTACCCGCAGTCGATCCACTAAACAACGTTGCTACCCAAGGGGCGTAAGGATCTGTGAAGGTAATTACCACTGTTTGTGGATCGGGAGTCTCCAACGATTCAATCTGATCATAAGGTGAGCGTGTATTCACAGCGTTGCTATCCGACATGATCATATCGTAGGTGAACTTGAAATCCGCAGAAGTAATGGGTACACCATCCGACCAAACGATATCATCACGCAGTTTTAAGGTAATTGATCGTCCATCATTGGTAATGCCTCCATTATCAATCGATGGAATCTCTGTCACCAAGTATGGGAATGGATCATTATTGTCGTCAAACATCCAAGGTGTGCATAAGTAGGCGGGGTAGACGACGGAAACGAACCACATATTGGTGTAGATTGGGCTGAGGGTGTCAAACTCCTGTGTCCAAATAAAAGTCGCCGTCTTTTTTTCAGCCGGTGGTGGTTGAGTTGGGGGAACTTCAGTTGGAATCACAACCGAGACTTCAGTCTGAGTGGCTGCAGGTGCTTCGGTTACAACTGTAGTTTGGGTGGCTGCTGTTGCGCAAGCCGATAATATTACAGCTATTATCATCAAACAGGTAAACAGAAGATGTTTACGTGGCATATCATTCTCCTCCATAGATATTATCTTTGTACTAGCGATCTATTAATCTTTACAAATTAAAGGATATACAAGCTCAATAATCGGTTTTTTTTTCTGCCACCTCCTATCCTTGGTTAATCACTTTACTTTTTGTGAATCTATTTGTTATGTTATTTATTATAGTATCTAATTGGTATTTCTGCCTACATTTTAGGAGTGGTTTCTAGCGTATAATTAATCTATGTTCAGCGAATTATATAAGCAGATTATAAACGAAATAGACCTTCGTGCGGATGAATTGTGGGAACTCAGCACCAATCTGTTCAACAACCCGGAAACAGCATTTAAAGAATATAAATCATGTAAGTTATTAACTGAAACTCTTCGATCGAGTGGTTACAGCATTGAAACTGGGATCGGCGGTTTGGAAACAGCTTTTCGGGCCAGCCTGGGTGAAGAAGCTAGAACAAAGGTAGCCATTCTGGCAGAATATGACGCACTGGTAGGATTGGGGCATGCCTGCGGGCATAACCTGATCGCAGCAGCGGCGGTTGGGGCTGGAATTGGATTAGCGTCCATTGTACCGAGCCTAACGGGACAAGTGCAAGTGATTGGAACGCCAGCAGAAGAAGGAGGTGGAGGGAAGATCATCCTGGCAGAGGCAGGTGTTTTCAAAGATATCGATGCAGCGATGATGTTCCACCCTGCCAGCAAGAATATGGTATTACGCCAATCTCTGGCCTCCTGCAGGTTAAAGCTGGAATTCTACGGTAAGGCATCACATGCAGCAGCAGCTCCAGAAGAAGGAATCAACGCACTGGATGCACTAATCCTAACTTATAACAATGTAAATGTGTTGAGATCGACCTTCATTCCTCAAGATCGGGTGGCAGGGATCATCGTGCACGGTGGAGAGGCTGCCAATATCATTCCAGCCTATACCTCAGCAGAGTTCAGTATTCGAGCGCTTAAGGCCACACGCCGGGATGAATTGGCGAATCGAGTCATCGGCTGTGCACAAGCAGGAGCAGAAGCGGTTGGGTGCCAGCTAAAGTACGAACTCACCCCAGGCTACATGGATATCATCCCCAATCGCATCCTTGGAGAGTTGTTTCGAGCTAATTTAGAAACGCTTGGTCGGGTGGTGGTAGACCCGGACCAAAACGAGCGAATGGGTTCAACCGATATGGGGGATGTAAGCCACCTGGTACCTGCAATTCACCCTTACCTGGCTATTGCGCCCGAAAACATCGCCGGACACACGGAAGAATTCAAGGAATACAGCAACTCTGAGGCTGGAAGAGCCGCAATGCTGGATGCGGCTAAAGCCATGGCAATGACAACAGTTGATCTACTATCAAAGCCAGATTTACTCACCAAAGCAAAGGAAGAATTAGCATTTGAATTAAAATCGTCCTAAAAAAATAGATTTACTCTACGGAGGAAATAAAAATGGCCGATCACTACCTGCAAAGTCTATTAGGTGAGCGTGAAAAGATCATCCTGGCAACTCGCCATCACTGGTTTGTACTTGCCAGTTCCATCTTATTGGAAATCGTATTAATCCTGATCATTTTTGCTGCAACTATAGCAGGGAGTATTTATTTGTCCTCGATTCAGTCTCC
>JBAQFX010000346.1:0-10723 GCA_049287485.1 Anaerolineales bacterium | reverse complement strand
GATTGGCGACCAGGAGATTGAACAGGTGCTCATCATTGATGCGAACATCGTGATCCACCCTGTTTATCTACCCGTATCCGTGAGGTAAAGTCAGGGTATACGGAATAAGCTAATCAAGACGAGAACATCTCCGTATCTGAGCTTGGGAAAGACTATACCCTTCCCCAGGGTGGGACAATTCGAAATCTAATCCATTGCATATCTGGGGATTTACGAGATGCGATCTGTTCCGGTGGCTTTTAATCATCACCGCCCAATTCCAGCTCGGCATGAAACGAGGAAAGGCGACCTGCAGTCCTGTCCAGGTTGGTAAGTTTTTAATCTATAGGATCAATGAGTTCAGGGTGAGTTGAGCGGATTGGTATTTACCGATGGACAAACCCCTCACTCATAACCTGATAGGATCATCGATGAAAATCTGCCTATTGAGTCCTGTAGCTGACGGTACAATCGCCTACGGACGTCTTTATCAAAATATTGGCTATCGTCGAACTCGGTAGCAATCCCGAAGAGCCATTACAAGAGGCTACCCCATCATTACTACCATCATCACCATCATTAGCAGAACAACCTCCTTGCCCGGGATAATCATGCGGATTCACTGCGGTAAATCCATAACCAGCAGCGGAGAAGCGTACAGAAAAAGTAATGGTTACATTATTACCCGCTGGTACGATGGATGGATTCACTTGGCACGATACGACAACCACTGGTACTGGCGTAGAAGTTGGAGGCACTGGCGTATTCGTAGGAGGTGCTGAGGTATTCGTAGGAGGTGCTGAGGTATTCGTAGGATGTACTGGTGTATTTGAAGGAGGTACTGGCGTATAAGTCGGGGGTTTTCGGGTACTTGTAGGCCGTGCAGAGGTCGAGGTCGGAGAACGTGTGGGGAGCAGGGTATTCGTCGGGATGAAAGGCGTCAGGGTTCCGGTCGGTGTCAGGCTGGGAACCTGGGAATAGGTCAAGGAGGGCGTTAATGATGGCAGGGGAGTTTCGGTGGGGGTATGCGTCGGAAGCTGAGTTGCGCTTGGAAGCGGGGTAGCTGTATACTCCTGTGTGGCGGTGAGTAAGACTTCTTGGGTGGGGGTGGTAGTATCGGTAGCGGTAATCTCCTCGGGTAAACCAAAGGCAGGCAAACCACCTGTTTGGATCACCACATACCCCATAATCCCAACGGCGATGATGGCCAATGCCCCCAGAAACCCTGCGATGATATATATAGAACGCTTGTTGATGGTTACCGGTTTTTTGGTTGGTTTTACCGGTATTTGCTCCTTGAGTTGCTCAGTTTTCTTGGATATGTGCTGCGCATTCTGAGGATTAATGACCGAGGTATAGATGATCCTCTTTGTCTCATTGATATAATCTTCCACACTTAGTTCCGGATGATCCGTAATTTTCTCATAGACGAGCTTGATGGGAGAAAACTCGATATTGTTGATTGAAATGAGGCGGTCAGCACCTTTCAGGATCCATTTTCCTCCCCACTTAAAGATCATATACTCCCCGAGATAACTTCCCCAAATCATGGCAGTATTGAAAACCAATCCACCCTCTCCGACATTATCTGTCCGACCGGAAAACCCCCAATAGATTTTTGTTAAAATATTATCCAATACGATGATGCTCTGTTCGGAAAAGTCCAGCTCTTTCTTAAACCGATCTCTGGCTGATTTAATCGCATACTCAGCGGTTTGTTTCATTTCTTCATTTAATTCAGGCATGTTTCCATCCAAAAAGCTATCGCTTCATCAGTGGTCGAAGGTACATTGGGGTTGCTCTTACCAGGTATATAAAAAGGTTGCAACTTTCATACCTCAATGATCTTAACTCAGTACTATTCAAAGAAGAATAAACAAATTATCATCTTCAGTATACCCAAGAAATCCATACAACACAATACGGTGACGCACTTATCTTTTCATTTTTCTGTTTCTTGAAAATTGACCCGGTGAAAAAGATACAATGTTTCCAAGACCGAAAGAAATTTATTTCTTCTTCTACGCTGCCCAATGATCGGAAGCCACCTTCTCATCTAGGCATGTGGCTAAGTAAAAGTCCAAGAAAACCATTTTTTATGGCGAAAGAAGCAGAGGATCCCTCCCATGGGGCGAGCGGAGTATTCCATGCAGAATAACCTCAGTCTTTCATCAAAAATCCACTTACCTCGCCAGGTTTATCTTGCTGTGCCATACTTCACCCGTTCTTGAGTTTAATTGACTCAACTCAAGGAATACTGTTGGATATATATAAGGATACACTGAAAGGCCTGATTGTCTTTCTGGGATTGGGAATAGATCATCTTGAGGATTTTATTTATGCTATACTAATCCTTACCTCATCCTATATATCAGGATGGTTATGTTTAAGATTTAAGGAATGTCAGGATGGTTGAACCAATAGAAGAGGTATCATTAATCTTATCAATGGCGATGCCGATTTTATCGAGATCGATTTATCCATCATCGGAAAGCGAAGATGCCATCATAGGAACAAGGAAGGATAGGTAATGCCCATTCCTATCTTGATCACAAAGATCATGCTGCCACCGTGGAGGGAAGAAATCCTTTCTCGCACGCGGCTCACTTGCTTATTTGATGAACTGCTGGATAAAAAATTGATTATCCTTTCGGCACCAGCAGGTTATGGAAAGACCTCCTTATTACTGGACGTTGCGCATCATAACGAAATGCCATTTTGCTGGTACAGCCTGGATGCCCTGGACCAGGAATTCGATCGTTTCCTGGCACACTTTATTGCTTCCATCAAAGGGCGATTTCCTTCCTTTGGTGAACAATCCATGTCTGTCCTGCAAGGAATGAGCCAGGGTAATGCCAATGCTCGAGAGATTGGCGTCGTGATCATTAACGAGATATTCCAGACCATTCGTGAGCATTTCGTGATTGTCCTGGATGATTACCAGATGATCGATCAGAACCAGCAAATCAACAGCTTTATCAATCATTTCATCCAAAATGTCGATCAGAACTGCCACATGGTGATCACCTCACGCTCCGTCTTACCACTAGCTGATCTGTCCTTGATGGTGGGTCGCTCGCTGGTAGGGGGATTAGGTCTGCTGGAACTAGCCTTCCAACCAGATGAGATTCAGGCATTAATGCTGAAGAATTATCAACAAGTCATTCCAGATGCCATTGCCCTTGAGCTTGCCCAAAGGACGGAAGGCTGGATCACGGGTTTGCTGCTTTCGGCGCAGACCATGTGGCAGGGCATGGTCAATCAACTGCGATTGGCGCGAGTCTCCGGAGTCGATCTCTATAGCTATTTGATGCAACAAGTGCTGAACCAACAGCCTCAGGAAATGCGCGATTTCCTCATGCAGAGCGCATTTTTGTATGAGTTCAATGCAGACCTGTGCGAAGCCGTGTTTGGCGAACCCCCGCCTGGAGACACCTGGCAGGGAATATTGGATAGGGTACTACGGCACAACCTGTTCGTGCATCCAGTCGGCGAAGCGGGGAGTTGGCTGCATTACCATCGTCTTTTCAGCGATTTTCTCCAGGCACAATATGCACAAGAACATCCCGCCGAATTGGACCATCTACTGAAACGACTGAGTGAAGTCTATGCTGAGCGGGAAGAATGGGAGAAAGCGTACAGCTTCTGCCAGCGGCTTGGAAATCCTGAAATCACCGCAGAATTGATCGAAAAAGCAGGTGAAACCATGGTGGTCAACGGCAGGATAGCTCTCCTGAGAAGCTGGCTGGAAGCGCTTCCCGTAGACATCATCCACGAACGGCCCATCTTACTTGCCCGGTACGGTATTGTACTGGCAGCCCAAAAAGAGACCACGCGTGGCTTGCAGATGCTCGACCAGTCTGTTGCACTCTTACGCGCAGATGATAAGTTCACCCACCTGGCTGGCACCCTGGTTTGGCGTGCACTCTCGCATTACCTGCGCGGTGAGTACCCACAGGCATTAGCGGACGTGAATGAGGTGTTTTCCCTGATTACAAACATGCATGAGACAGAAGAGCTGGTTAGCTTCCAGGCGGAAACCCACCGGATCGCCGGGCAGTGTTATCGCATGATGGGAGACATGCCAGCGGCAACCAATGGCTTGACCCAGGCTCTGGAGCTATTCAAGCGGCTCGGGGACAAATCGGGGATCAACCGGGTGCTCTTATTGATGGGGTTGCTATATTTGGATAGCGGGAATTTCAAAGCGGCGATGATCTGTTATCGGCAAGTATTGGATTATTACCAAAAACAGCAAAACATATACTCATCAGCGTCAGTCCTGAATGACATCGCCTATATCCAATATCTCAAAGGAGAATATCTCGAAGCATTTAGTACATATAACGATGCCCTGGCCAAGGCCAGGCAAAGTGGGAACGCACGGGTCGAGGGACTGGTGCTCATCGGTTTGGCGGATATCTTCACCGATCTGGGTGAATTCACAGAGGCGATCGATCAATATCGCCAGGGGCGAATGATCGTGGAAACGATTAAGGAAGTGTCTCTGGTGATTTACATCAACCTGGCAAAAGCTGTGATCGCCCGCCTTCGAAACGAACCACAACAAGCGCATATTTATCTGGATTCGGCCAAGACCTTCATCCAGGAGAGTAAGGGTGAATTTTCTCGTGGGCAGTATCTACTCCAATCCGCTCTTCTCGCTATTGCAGAGGAAGATTACCGCTTGGCACTCAATATCCTGGCCGAAGCCAATGATGCATTCGTGACCGCCGGACAAAGGATCGACGAAATACGAGCGAGTGGTTTATTGGCTGCGGTTCATTATGAGCTCAAACATACCAGGAAGGCTTCCCAATATTTGGAGCATGCTGCGAGCCTGGCGGCTGAATTGGACGGGAGAAATATCCTGCTTCAGACGGTCCGGCAGGTGAAGGGGATCTTATCGAGAATGGCCTCATCCGGAATGGTCGGATTACCAGCCATGCGTTTATTGGAAGAAGTGAATTCCTTTGAAGCAGATTTGCCAAGGCTAAAAAAGAAGTTGAGGGCACAGGATTCGCTCGTTCTCATCAAGCCTCCCAGGTTACGCATCCGAACGCTCGGGCAAATACAGGTGTTATTGGATGAAAAAATGGTGACCGGGGCCGATTGGCAGACATTGGTTACACGCGACTTACTGCTGCTGATCTTGGCCAATCCACATGGGATGAATAAGGAACAGATCGGTGAGATTCTATGGCCGGAAATATCACCCTCCAGGCTCAAACAGCGTTTTAAGAATTCGATCTATCGCCTGCGCAGGGCTTTGAATCAGGATGTCATCCAGTATCTTGATGGGATCTATTCATTCAACCGGAAAGTCGATTATGAGTATGATGTGGAGGCGTTCGAGCATTTTCTCACCCAGGCCCGCGCGACCACCCCGCTTGAAGAGCAGGTCAAAGCCTTTCAATCAGCGATAGAAATGTATCAAGGGGAGTACCTGCCCGGATTGGATTGGGGGTGGGTGACGATTGAGCGTGAACGACTATTACAGGAGTTCCTGAAAGCTGGGCTCAGTTTAGCAGAGTTATATGCTGAAAATAGACAGTACCATAAATCATTGGAACTTTGCAACCGCCTGATCACCTTTGCACCATGGGTGGAGGATGCCTACCGCATCGCCATGAACGTAAATGCTTATATCGGCAACCGTGGAGCCATCGCCCAGTTATATCGAAGCCTGCGGCAGGGCCTGATGGAATATGCAGCGGCAGATCCCTCCCCCCAGACAGATCGCTTGTACCGGTCGTTAATGGCCTGAGCCTGAGGTGACGATAAAAAGATAAGGACTTTGGTGGAAGATAGACCACCAAAGTCCTTTTTGTTACCGACATTTCAACCTGGTCATTCGATAAAAAATGGACTTACTCAGACGTGCTTTGTTTTCCAGCATTTTGATGCCTGTTTTGAAGCCTACCCCGTGCAATAATGATGATCGGGAAGACATGTCCTATGCCGATTGATCCTCTGTTAATAATCTCATGAAAGAGGTGATAAATTAAAAATATGGAATGGTCAACAATGAAAATCGAGGAAGTTACGGCCAACGGGAAGTTGATGGAGGCATTCGATGCAACCTTAGAAGCCTGGTCGTGTGCGCTGGATATGCGGGATAGGACAGCCAAGGGTCACACGCAGCGAGTCACAAAATTGGCAGTTACGTTAGCCAGTTTGATGGGTGTACCCGATCAGGAATTGGGTGATATCCGCCGTGGAGCCATCCTGCATGACTTTGGAAATATCACCGTGCCGGAAAGCATCCTGCATAAAAAAGGAGAGCTGACCGTTGATGAATGGATCACCATCCATATCCATCCCTATTCAGCTTATGAATTGTTGGGACATATCGAGTTTCTTCAGCCAGCGCTGGAGATCCCCTACCGGCACCATGAGCATTGGGATGGCAGCGGATACCCAAAGGGATTGAAAGGCGAGGAGATCCCCCTGGCGGCGCGCATATTCAGCGTGGTGGATGTTTTTGACAGCCTGACATCGGAGCGACCTTACCGTTCTGCCTGGGGGAAAGATGAGACCATCCAATACATCGAAGACATGGCAGGCAAGTTATTCGATCCGAAAGTTGTGCATGCCTTCTTGAGCATGATCAGAGGCGATGATAACGTCGATTGAAATGATCGAAATCATGGAGATACACTGAGCAGGAATAGAGCCAGGATGCCGGATTTCATTCCTATCCCAAGAATCATCCATGATAATCAACCAAGATTAATCTAAAAGTATAGGAGGAAGCCATGAAAAACTTGATCCATCGAACCACAATCAGTATTGGAAGTATTGACCGCCGCTATATTCAATTGGTGCTGCTGATCCTGAGCTTATCGCTGCTGGTGATCGGGGCTGGCGCACCCGGTGGCGGTGGACTGGGTGTGCCAGGGAACGGAGGATAAGCGACCAGTCGCAATGATCCTTCTCCTGGCAATCCTGGCAGGTTTGGCTGCTGGGTTGATACGGGCACGCCTGGCTGGGCAAAGTTACCCCCCAGTGCAGCTGCAGCATGTATGGCTGGTCATCCTCTCCATCCTGCCTCAATTCCTGGCATTCTATTGGCCGGTGACGCGTGAGCTGATGCCAGCATGGTTGGTCGTCATGTGCCTGGTGGGATCACAGGCGGGATTACTGGCGTTTGTAGTGCTCAACCGTGAATACATCGAGCTGTGGATTGTAGGGGGAGGGCTCACAGCCAACCTTATCGTGATTGCGGCGAACAGAGGCCTGATGCCGATCACCCCGGCCTCTGTTGCCGCAATTTACCCGGGCCTACACCTGGATGCAAGTTGGCTGGGCAGCCAACTTGGTTGGACAAAGAACATCCTGCTCCTGCAGGCTGACACGCACTTCGCCTTTCTATCTGATCGCATCCTGTTGCCAGGATGGGTGCCATGGAAGTATGCCTTCAGCCTGGGTGACCTGCTGATCATGCTGGGTGTGTTCTGGTTATTGTGGAGGGGGGCGGCAGGTAAGAGAAGAGCATAGTCAGCACCGGGTGCGGGGGGTAAATCCGGCTTGATTGGGGAAGTAAACGGAGGGGAGTAGATATTGCCGCGTATGTCGGATGGGCGGAGCGTCGCAGAAAACTGAAACGCGCATTTGTCGTTGAACATGGGGAAAGGGGGTAACATCCGGGAAGGATGATGATGGCGAAAACTTTTTGAATGTTCAGCTTCTACCGGCCTGGAAGCAGGGCACGAGTGCTAAGTTGGAATGAGCAGGGATGCATTGGTAAGAGAGGTGTTCAACGCTGCTCATAAAATCGACGTTCAAGCACTGCTGGTACCATGCGCGAGAGGAGGTCGGATTTTCTAATCATATGACGTCTTGTTCTTACCTGTGCTATATGATATATTAATCAGCAGCTAATTGTTCGAGAATTTTAAGCAACCTTTTCGTTAACGATGAAACCATGCCGATTAGCTTTGCATATCGATCTTTTGTTATCCTTTTTCTTCAACGTGCACAACGCTATATTATGTAATTAACGAGACTAATGACCTTACCTCTAGCCTGATGTTTCTGGTTACCACGGATGTATACTTGACCGAGCATGTCATATTTTTCACACAAAATCGTATTGGTGCATGGCTGAGCAGCAAGGTATGCTTATTTCGTATCTGGTATAAGCTGCTCACGCGAGACTGGATCTGGGAGTACACGACAATGGATGGTCTTTAATGGTTGGATTGTGCTGATATATGCTCAGGGGTTGACCATCAAGTCAAGCAGCATAGTTTGATTGTACTTATTTGATATTCATTAATTTAAAGGGGGCTATTATGGCGCCTCGTCAATGAGGATGATTGGCTAAAATGTTCTGCGCCTCCGGGAATGTCGAAAGGGCGGAGCGCGGATTGTCCTGGCGAGGGCAGGGGTAGGAAAGGATACACGTCTCAGGAAGAGGCATGAAGAGGGGGGAGCCGAGGAAGGATCGGGGGAAGAACGGAAGGAAATTAGGATGCAGATTCGCCATAGACGTCAGGTACTTTGGATGGTCACTACGCTGGTGATGGTGGTGTCGCTGGTGTCTAGGGTTCCAGGTGTGAGAGGGAGCACGCAGTACCAGACGGTGCCTACCATGCCACCGCCGACGGAAACCCCGACGGGGACGCTACCCTATACACCAACAAACCCGCCACAACCTACCGCGACCAATCCGCATGGGACAAGCACGCCAACCACAGAGGCGACAAGCATACCGCCAACACAGACGGCGGAGGCAGTGGCAAGCGCAACGGCGGAGGTACTAGCGAGTGCAACCGTGGTAAGAGCAACAAGCAGTCCTATGGGTGGTCCAACTTCATCTGAGATGGCTGGTGAAGGGACGATCCCGCAGGTAACGGCAATACCGGGAGCAACGGAAGGTGTGACTGGCACACCGACGGGGGGAGCGAGGGGGGATGGCGTCAGCCACTGGTGGCTGTATGGGTTGGTAGCGGCAATCGTGGTATTGGTACTGGTGGCTGGCCTGGTATGGTGGTTGCAAAGCAAGAGAAAAGGGCAGGATGGTGGGGGCGCGGCTAGTAAAGGATCTGAAGGCGATGGTGATGGTGGTGGCAGACCGCTTAGGTAGCAATGGAGCAATAAGGAACAAATCCGGTAGATAAATGAGCAACGATACCACACAAGATGACCTTGCGATTAATCATCCTGAATTCTCTCTGGCTTATTAATCACTTTACCCTTTATTGAATATAGAGCGAACACATCAAACACGGTTAAAATTTTTTACATCCATCCAATTTAGGTTAGTCTTGAACATGGAAAGTGGATAGTAAATAAAAATTTGTGAGCAACCTCTAGATTGGTTATCTTGATTGATGCACCCGGTTGCCTCCAGCAAGCGAATTACTTTGGAATGAGCCAAACGCCTACAGAAAAGTCTACAAGAAAAGCAACAGGTAAGCTTTTAATTAAGATCTATTTTGGCATTTTCCTGGTGCTGATCCTGCTATGGGGGATAATCCTGGGTGTGCACCTCTTAGACCTTTACAGGCTAGCGAAGAGTCTGAATGATGATCCATCTCAGATCCAAGCACAGAATATTGGCCCGACGATTAATGAGGCAGCTCATGACGTAAATGCCATCTACAGCCAAATCAAGCCCCTTTTCCCTTTTTTAAACGCCATTCAGGGACTTCCCCTGACCGGGGAGTACCTCGGTCAGGTTGAACCCCTCCTAACCTATGCCGATGGTCTAGCCAGCGCCGGGAAAGAAATTGCCCTGGGGCTGGAGCCTTTGTTGGAAGAAAAATCTTCTAGCCAGATTGATCTTACGCTACCCGAACATGCCAGCCAGGTGTTGCTATCAAGCCAAGCTCATTTTATGACGGCAGCTCAGTCGATTGAACAGGCGAGCAAGGTGAGGAACAGGATCAATCCGGATTTGATGCCTCACTCTGTCAGACTTCTTTTTTTAAAAATAGATGGGAAATTTGATTCGCTCGTAGCAGGAGGACAATTTCTGCAAGAAGCCCCAAGCTTACTGGGTGTCAACCAAGCTCAAAACTATCTTGTACTTGCTCAAAACAGGGATGAGTTGCGCGCTACCGGAGGATTTATCTCCGGGATCGGCCTATTAACATTTCAAAATGGGAAAATCCTTCAATTTACCTTGGGGGATTCATATGTCATCGATGATTTCAGCAAACCATATCCCACACCCCCTGGTGCATTGAACCGCTTCATGCTGGCAGATTATTGGGTGACACGGGATGCGAATTGGTCACCAGATTTCCCTACCACTGCAAAGGAAGCACAAGCCCTCTACACATTATCTACCGGTGTTGAGACCCAGGGTGTGATTGCCTTCAATCAGCTGGCTATACAAAAAGTGCTGGAAGTGATCGGTCCGGTGCAGGTTCCGGAGACAGATGAACCGGTGACAGCTGAAAATGTTGAAAATTATATGCGCCAAGCCTGGGCACCCGCACCCGAAGAGGGATTGAGTCAAGAATGGTGGCTTCACCGTAAAGATTTCATGCCGCAGTTGGGTAATGTAATTTTAGAGAAAGTATTGGCATCTGATGATCAGGATCAACTCTTGAGACTGGCTAAAACAATCCTGGATTTGCTAGACCAGGGTCAGCTGCTGGTGTATTTCAACGATCCAATCGCTCAAGCAGCCCTTGACGAAGGCGGTTGGGATGGTGGACTGCATCCTGGAAATGACGATTACCTATACCTGGTTGATTCAAATGTTGGATTTAACAAGGTTGATTCGGTT
>JBAQFX010000345.1:0-4373 GCA_049287485.1 Anaerolineales bacterium | reverse complement strand
TGTGGACCAAAAACCTGACGCTCATTCAGGTAATCGCCCTGATGGGCACAATATTAGGCTTGGCCCTTGGTAAAAGTATCTTCAGGCGCTTTTGGGTTGTGTTTTTTAGCATTTCTTACGGGATAATTCTCATTCCCTGGCAATTATGCCTGATTCTTGATGTTGATACCACCTGGCTTGATCGCCTGCAAATCCTGGGGGCCAGGTTAGCCGCTGTGTTAGAGGAATTGTTAACCAGGAAACCCGTGACTGATAATATTCTCTTCCTCTTACTTATGGCCATGCTATTCTGGTCTTTAGCCATTTATACGGGAGTCGTTCTCGTTCGAGAAGCAAATCCCTGGAAAGTGATCATTCCAGGCGGGATCACTGCGTTTGTAATCCATTCCTTTGACCCATTACTGGTTAGCCGTTCCTGGTATCTCGCTTTCTACCTGTTCTTTGCCCTCTTACTGCTTACCCGTCTGGTATTCATCAAAAATTCAAGGCTTTGGAGGCAAAGGCGTACGCATACCCCACCTGATATTGGCTTCGACTTTACCCGCGTTGCCCTTATCCTTTCAATGGTCCTGGTATTTTTTGCCTGGAATGTCCCGGTTTTCACCGAAACCTTCAAACCCGCTGTGGAGATCTGGCAGACAGCTTCCAGGCCCTGGTTGAAGGCCAAGGATCGCTTCAGTTTTATGTTTGCCTCTCTGCGCGCCTCGGTCGGCTTGGTGCAAAACTTCTACGGAAACTCCTTGCCACTTGGTTTGGGTAGCCCATTATCCGACCGCGTGATTTTAGAAGTTGAAGGGCCGACCAATCCTCCCAATGGGGATAGGTTTTATTGGGAGGCTCGTACTTATGATACCTATGAGAGCAATCAATGGGTCTCCACCATCCAAACCAAACGTGACCTCACCCCGGACAGTGTAGATTTGAATCAACCTGGCGTCGATACGCGTCCGGTTATCACTTTCACTTTTTTCCCCCATGATCCCATCTCCAATCTCTACGCCGTACCCGAACCTTTATGGGTGAGCATCCCCTCACAAGCTTATATGGTGGTGAACTCAGATGGAACGGTTAACTATACTACCTTAATGAGTCAGGATTTTCTTCATCCCGGTGATCAATACCAGGTGCGCTCTGCCCTTGATGCTGAAACGGTCAGCGATCTCCGCTCAGCCAGTACCACTTATCCGCAGTGGGTCCTCGATGAGTATCTTCAATTGCCTAACAACATCACTAACCGCACAAAGCAATTGGCTGAGCAAATTGCTTCAGGTTTAAGCAACCCCTATGACATTGCCAACGCCGTGACAGATTATCTTCGTAACAATATTGAGTACAACCAATCCATCAGCCAACCACCACCCAATCAGGAACGCATTGACTGGTTTTTATTCGATTATATGCAAGGATTTTGTAACTATTACGCCTCGGCCGAAGTCATCTTACTACGCTCATTAGGCATCCCTGCTCGCATCGCAGTCGGTTTTGCCCAAGGGCAGCGTGAGGTCCCACCCATCCAGAATTTACCCCCTGGGATAAGCCCGGATGCTTCCAATCAAATTATTAGCGAAACTTCCACCTATGTGGTGCGCCAAAAAGATGCTCATGCCTGGCCTGAAGTCTTTTTCCCGGGTATGGGATGGATAATTTTTGAACCCACTGTCTCGCAACCGGCCTTCTTCCGACCAACCGGTGAATCAAGCGCGGCTCAGAATGAGGACCAAACTGGTCAAGATGCGAATGGCCCCCAAAATCAGCCGGGCTTGGATGACAATAACCGGCAAAATCCAGCTGGGAACGAAGCATCACCCATTACTGGTCAGCCAACAAACTTCTGGACATTTGGGAATATTGTTAAATTAATTCTTCTGATATTTGCCCTCGCCCTGTTAGGGTTTGTTATCTGGCAGGTCCATCGAGGCTTTAAAGTAAAACCTTTTGTTGAGCGTATCTCAGTTGAGGTACCTGAAAGATTGGAAAAAGGACTGCGTCGTCTGGGGATTAACCCACCCGATTTCCTGCTCAATTGGATATATACCATGAAGTTGCCTGGCATATCACGCTCTTATCTTGAGATAAATCATGCCTTGCAGCGCATTGGCAAGCAGCCCGCAGTCCAGGATACACCCCATGAACGCGCTGCCTCCCTTAGTTCAGCCATCCCTGCTGCTTCCATCCCCGCTGCAAAATTACTGGCAGAATATCAGGCTTCGGTCTATAGCCCGCATCCTGCTGATGCAGAAATTGCGAAAAATGCCGCCAATGAAATTCGGAACTTATCATGGCTCGCCTGGCTGCGTAGATTCTTATCACGCTTCCAGGAGCCAGATTATACTCGCCGGTAATTTCTTCGCCTTTGGGTGAAAAAGCTTTCGGTTAGATGGGCTTGGCTAAATTTGCATATTTCTCGGAGAATAAAGCCGGCGTGCCACCCGTATGCCAGAACAGGACGGTTTCATCCTTTTTAAAATACCCTTGTCGAATGAGGTCGATCAATCCAGCCGCTGCTCTTCCCGTGTAGACCGGGTCGAGCAACAACCCTTCCATCTGTGCGAATAGCTGTATCGCTTCTATCTCTGGTGTTCCCATCACCCCATAACCACCGCCAAGATAATCAGCAGAGACCAATATCTCCTCAGGTTGGAAGTAGAGCTTTTCACCCAGCGCATCCGCAGTCTCATTGGCTAATGCAGCCACATGTGACTTTAGATCGGCCTCGCTTTGATCGACACTTATCCCCAGCACTTTACCATTGAAGCCAAATAACCTTGCGCCAATCACCAGGCCTGCCTGTGTACCGCCGGATGAAGACGCAAACACGATCCAATCAGGCTGCTGATTTTGCTCGAGAAGTTCTTTCATCGCATACGTATACGCTGTCGCACCTGTCGTGTTCGATCCACCATATGGAATCAGGTAAGGACGTTTGCCTTGCTGCCACGCCTCCTGAAAGGCCTGTGACAGTATCTGGTCCCGTTCTTCAAGCGAGGTCCATATGACCTTTGCATCGAACAGCTGGTCTAGCAGAAGGTTCCCCGTGGCTATCGATGGTTTCTCGCCCGACAATACCAGCATACAGTTGAAACCCAGATGGGCGCAGGCGGCTGCAGTTTGCCGGCAGTGATTGGACTGGACTGCTCCCGCAGTAATTACGGTCTTCGCGCCATGCGCTTGGGCTTCTGCCAACAGGAATTCCAGTTTGCGGGTTTTATTACCCCCAAATGCAAGTCCGGTTAAGTCATCACGTTTCACCAATAGGTTCGGTCCTCCTAATTTGCTGGAGAGCCGTGGCAGTGCTTCGATTGGAGTTGGCAGGTTTACAAACCTGATGCGTGGTATCGATTTCATAATGTTTACCCTATCACCCGTCTTGTGCTTGCCTTGCCGTGTTTGCGCATGATGTCTAGCAGGCCTGGCAAGGTTCTCGAATATATCTTGTAAAGTATGCGGTTCAATGGTAAGTCCCATGCTCCAAGATATCGCTGGACCGTTCCACCTAGTCCTTCCTTGAACCGAAACACTCCCCATAAGGGATCGGTTTCCACAAAATCGTCTGGTGCTCCCCATAAATCGTAAATCGTGCATCCTGCGGCTTTGGCGCGCTTGATCGCTTCCCATTGCAGGAGATAGTTTGGCATCTTATCCCTGTGCAACGGTCGTGACATGCCATATAAATACCAGGTCTTCCCAGCAAAACGAAAGATGACCACTCCGGCTACGGGTTCTCCTTCCACTTCTGCAATCAAGGACTCTGCGACCGGTATTTCTCGGTCTTCAGTGGGTTGATTGGCCATAAAGGTACTCCATACTTCCCGGTAATAAGCATCATTCCGGATCACGAAACCATCACGCACTGACGTTTCTGCATACATTCGCATGAGGGTATCAATATCCGTCGTTTTACCACTTCGTACATTAACCCCCTTGCGTATCGCCAGGTTCACGTTATAGCGCGTTTTCTGCTTCATGCGAGAAAGCAGTATCTCTTGGCTTGGGACAAGATCGATGATTACCGTGTTCCGGAATTGCACCTGTTCTTCCGAAAAGTGCCAGCCAGCGGATCGTAAATCATCCATCACTTCAGCACCAAGTTGGCGTTCATTTGCCCCGGCTCTTCCAGGAATTCCAGTACCAACTTCCAGGTCGGGATCGATTTTCATAAAGATGCAACCATGTTTGTGAGCAAATTCCTTTAGATCCTGCAGCACCTGATGACGTGTTGAAGCATCACTCCAATCGAGTAAAGGCCCCTTCGGGACGTAAATAACCCCTATGCGTCGAGATAAACCACCAATCCGGATGTTTCGCTGAAGCACAAGCGCTGCCGCAACGGGTCGTTTTTGGCTTTGCCTTTCAGTAAGTCGATTGGTGAATAG
>JBAQFX010000344.1:0-2341 GCA_049287485.1 Anaerolineales bacterium | reverse complement strand
CCTTCCACTTCCAGTCCCATTTGGGTGCCCAGCGCTGGCCCTTATAGTCGAAGGGAATATACCCTACCTGACAGCCTATTGAGTCTACGAATCTGCCTGTCAGCAGGAAAGTGAGATAGCCGGAAAGAAGTAAATATTTATAAGTATTCTTCCATATATCGGGTTGATTGGTGCGTATCCAATTCGCCTCAGCTTCTGCCTGGAGATATGCCACAGTCTCGCCGGCTCCCATGAGCGCAAACGCAAGCTTCCACAACCCACCGATAGGAGGCAGTCCTTCGGTGCGGCGTTGGTCCAGCCAGATGATTGCCGGCCGAAGCGGCTCTCCATTCCGGTCAACGTTGATTACTGTACCGCGCTGGGTGGTGAGCGCGACGGCAGCGATACCGTCCTTTAAAACGGCCGGCTGCTGCCATAAGCCCTGGCAAGCATGACAGACTGCATTCCAGAAAACTTGCGGCTTTTGTTCGGCCAGTCCATGGGCATCCGAATAGTATGGCTCGATAGGCACACGCTGCTTGGCAATCAACTTCCCTCGAGGATCGAATAGCAATGCGCGTACGCTCTGGGTGCCATTATCGATTGCCAGCAAATTCTCAGCCATCTCCGCCCTCTTACCTATTGCAAATCTTTACCCGATAAAGCGTAGGCCCATATGTTCCATCAGAACATTTCATAAGGCGGTTGGGTGTGTTGAAAAAACTTTACAGCGGAACCTTTTACCGCATTGTCATTTCGGTTCCAATCACAATGCAGGAGTCACCTTAAGTAATGTCCGCTGTTACCCATCAAACATAATCAAGAACCGCTTGGTAAAGTTTTGGAAGCACGCCCAACTGCCTTATGAATACAATTTCTTGCTAGAGTAAACTTCCCGGATAATCATTTTCTCAATCCCCAGCGCTTTTCTTTCTGCTCCTCGGTCATATCCAGCGCCAATGTTCCGCCTGGGTTCATTATCTGGTTCGGGTCAAAATGGTTGCGCAGTACGCGGATGACATCGACCCAATGCTCGCCCACCTGTTCTTCAAACCAGGGGGCAGTCTGCTTCCCGATCCCGTGATGGTGGCTCACTGCCGCACCCGCCTTCAGGATACCCTCCAGAACGCCGTACTGCAGGGTAATATATTCGTTGATCTCTTCAATCCTGGCTACAAAGATGAAATAGAGGTTGGCGCCCTGAGGGTAGGCGTGCGACAGATGGGTCATACAAATCGTATGGGGGCGGCGCTTAACAAAAGAACGCACCTTTTCATGTACCTCAGCCATTTGTGACCAAGTGACGGCACATTCCAGGGTGTCGATCATGATACCGTAGTCCATGAGATCCTCGCGCATGAAGGGGTCGGTGAAACGGCTCCGTTCCCATGCCTGTGCAACCCTGAAAGGTGTAAGCGTGAAGGCATGGTATCTTTTGCATATTTGTCTGGCTTTTTTGACAACTAACCGGGTGAAATCTGAATCACCGTCAGCAGTCCCCAGCAGCAAGCAGCGCTGCATGGGCTGATAGCCCAGCCAGCGCAGCAGGGTATCCGCAGGGGTTCCATGAACGTGGTAAGTGCGCATGGCCACATCTGTCTCTTCCTGATCGGAAAGTCGGAAAATCGAAGGAAAACCAAATTCAGCCTGCATGATTTCGCGGCAGGCGTTGCGGGCATCTTCCCAGTTTTTGAACAGGTAGCTGAAGCGTCGGGTATTTTGCGGAGCATAGCGATAGACCCTCAGGGTGACGTTAATCAAGACGCCGAAGGTACCCTCACTGCCGATCATGATTTGATCGAAATCCGGGCCGGTAGCGCTCCGCGGGTATTCGGGCGTTTTAAATACACCAATGGGGGTCACATACTCCTGGGCAATCACCATGTCCTCAATCTTGCCATAGTAAGTGGAGTTCTGGCCGGCGCCGCGTGTCACTACCCAACCACCTACGCTGGAATGGTCGAAGGATTGCGGGAAGTGTTCGCATGTATAGCGCCTTCTGGCTGCCAGCGTCTTTGGAGCGTTCTTCAGGATTCGCTCCAGTTCGGGCCCCCATATGCCAGTCTGTACGGTGACTGTCTGGTTGGCCTCATTGAACGCCACTACCTTATTCAAGTGGATGCTCATATCGAGACTGATTCCTCCCTTGACTGCCTCCTTGCCGCGAGTGACGGATGAGCCACCGCCGTTGACATAGATGGGGATTCGATGTTCATGACAGTAGCTTACGATTGTTTCCAGATCCTGCTGACTGCGCGGGCAAAGGACTGCATCAGCGATGTTTTCAACAACCTTATGGCGTAATCGCAGGGCATCGATCATGCCGGCGCCATAAGAAACGCGGGTGCGGCTGTAGGTATCC
>JBAQFX010000343.1:0-2394 GCA_049287485.1 Anaerolineales bacterium | reverse complement strand
TAATAATTGAACCCAAACATAAGGGGACACAACCGAACAATAGAGTTGTAAATATTTCGACGAAAGTGAACCATAATAGGCGCGAGGCGCTAAAGATTTTTGGGACTGCTATCATCGCACTTTTTACACTCTTTGTTCCGCAATTTAAAGTTGAGGCTTCCTGCTGTTATTGCCAATATTATGATCATTTTGAGCCTGGTTGTTGTTTTGACATCTATAGGCTTAGGCATTATTTTAAACGCTGTTGTAATCCATGCCTCAATACATATGGACAATGGCGAAAGTATCAACCTGATTTTTGTCCAAGTGAATGTACATGCATACCTAATGAAGCTTGTGATTATATGTATAGTTGTACTCTCGAAACTTGTTATCCTTCAGAATGCTGTCAATCATAATTCGCTTGTCAATACTAAACTCTTATGACGAAAAGCTAGATAGAGAATAATAAGAGGGATAGAAGATATGATCAACAATGTCATATTTATAGCTCACAATTATTTTCAATTAGATGGAATACCTGCCTATCCAAGTTACTTTACTCCTGTTGATTTCATTCTTCATACCTGGATAGACTTATATGATATATATCGCTTTAGAAGGGAAAGATATTTCATCACTAAATTAGCACCAGGAAAATCTGGAATGGAATACTATGCAGTAGGCAACGGAAGTGGAGGTATTGCGTTTCGACGTGAATATTGGGATGGGAAAATTTACAACGAAGTAAAATCTGCGATTTCCAACCCTGTTACTGATTTTAACTCCGTGAGAGAAAAAGAAGTTAATAAATACCAGCAATTTATGGATAAAGCTAATCGCGAGGAAGACAATCTTCAATTTATTGGAATAGAGGTCGATGATAAATTCGGTAATATAAATGTAATAAGGAAGAATAACTTGTTTATATCTGCTAGCGACATATATCAGAACTACCCGATGAGAGTCGAATATCGGAATGATATTGAGCAAATGAGATTAATTGATCTGAGGGAAATTGTGTTAGTAGAGAAAGATGGGGAAGTGGAGCAAGTCCTTCACAGTCAATTTAAGTTGACAAATTGGAGTATTCTTGCACCGAACGAGGTACCAGAAAGGTTATTCGATTATGAATATATTGTTGGGTCATAAGAAAAGACAATATAAGCGTCACTTCTTATATTTTTTCTCCGTTACCATTATTCTTGGTACCTTCCTTACAAATTGCGTAGACATAACAAATCAGCCTATTAGAATCACACAAACAACTGTGGAACGCAATCCACCAACGATTCAAACAACTGAATTGACAGTACCAACAGTAAAAAGTTTAGTAACGCAAGCAACAAAGGTGAGTCCTTCACTAGTCGACCGGTTGGTTATCTGTACAGCACCTGTACCTGTGCCAATAAATCCTTTTACTAATGTCTCGATGAGCACAACTGTATTTCGAGCTATTAATGATGAGCCTTTTGATTATATCAACTTTCAGTATGTTCCAGTAGTTGTTGATAGAGTGCCTAGCCTACAAACAGGTGACATTATTATCAGGGATGTTTTGGTACAAGAAGGGGATTTATTCTATAACCCGATATATGCAAAGGTACTTACATATTCTGGTCCTGATAAAAATATGCAACAAATGGTAGTTCGTTTTCAACTAAGGAAGGGAATTAAATGGTCAGATGGCGTACTTCTTACTGCCTACGATTCGGTATACGCATATACGCTATTAGCGCAGCTACATCCGCATCTTGAAATGGAGTGGCAATCGCCCGCTGAGATTACTTTCTTGGAAACAGCTAGCTATAAAGCTCTTGATGAAGATACAATCGAGTGGATAAGCATCCCTGGACTAATCACTTATGATTTTCCCAAGTTTTTTTTCCCCCCAATGCCTCAACACCTGGGAATTGATTTGCAGACAGATTGGCCAGAAGTTGGTTGGGGAGCATATCAGATCGTAGAGTTTACTGATAATCATATACTTATGAAGGCTAATCCTAATTATTTCAGGGCAGATGAGGGTTTGCCAACCATCAAGGAGGTTGAATTTCGGTTTCTTAATCCGCCATATGGTCAAGGCCATCAGCCTGACCTTATCACCGATGGTGAATGTGACATCATTAGTGTCGGAATTGCTTATTACACAAATCCAAATGAATGGTTGAATGCTGCAAAACTATCCAATATTCAAGTAATTAATACTCCAAGCAATGTTGGATTGCAATTAGCTTTCAATATGAGAAATGATGGGAAATATTCTTTAATAGATAATATGGACATACGTCAGGCAATTGCCTTCTGTATCGATAGATCCAAATTAGCGGAAGAGGTGGACGGTTTAGTAGCAAATTCATATATACACCCTATGGATCCTACTTATAATCCTTCATTATTATTCGATTTTGATCC
>JBAQFX010000342.1:0-41635 GCA_049287485.1 Anaerolineales bacterium | reverse complement strand
CCGCCAGATAAAGCCGGATGGAGCGAAAAAATCCGCTAATCGGCGTGAATGTACGCGAATTTACTGCGTAAATGATCGCCGATTAACGGATATTGTTTTTTGTGCCCCCAACGAGAATCGAACTCGTGTTTCGGCCTTGAGAGGGCCGCGTCCTGGGCCGCTAGACAATGGGGGCGGAGAGCGTCGGAATTTTACCATCTCCCCTGGGCTTCGTCAATTGTCGGTGTTTCAGGCCGTATTATATGGCAATAAAAAGACTGCTGTGATTTTGTGGTTATACTTCTATTCCATTGCCCGCAAAGCAGGCCGCCGCCATAACACCCACAAGGCAAATATCATCAGGATTCCACCGCTGATGATCACGGTGAGAGGTTCGCCAATGATATCGGCTGCCCATCCCGAGATCAATGAACCAAGTGGAATGGCGCCGAAAAAGAAAAATGTATAGATACCCATCACTCGTCCGCGCATTTCATCGGGAATGCGGGTCTGTACCATCGCATTGGAGAGGTTAACAACCATCATGAAGGTAAAACCCATGGCTGCGATTGCGATCAGTGAAGGAATTAACCAGTGCATGTACGCAAATAGCACCATCATGGCTGGCAAGAGCAGGCTGTTAATCGTCCACACTTTGCCACGGAAACGAAATCGCCCCAATGCTGCAATCATTAATGCCCCGATTAATGAACCGAACCCGCGGGCGGCTAAAAGGAACCCATTCGTGGTTGCATTGCCGCCTAATACCACTACTGCCCAGGCAGGGATCAGGGTGGCGATGCCCAGGCTGAATAATGTGGTTACAAACAGGCCGGTGATTAACATCTTGATATCGGCATGATTGGCAACGTATTTCAGGCCTTCTTTGACATCACTCAAGGTGCTGCCATTCGTTTTGATGGGTACAAAAGGCTTTAACCTCATCATCAGCAAAGCGATGATTACCGCGATGAAGGTAATCCCATTAATGGTGAAACACCAGCCAGGCCCTACGCCTGCATAGATCAACCCCCCGATTGCCGGTCCTAAAACCACTGCTGAGTTAAACATGGTCGAATTTAGTGCAATGGCATTGGTCATATCTTCACGCTCGACCATTTCCAGTACGAATGCCTGCCTGGCGGGGGCGTCGAAGGCATTACTTATCCCCAGAAAGAATGTCAGAATGAGAATATGCCACCACTGCACGGTATTGGTAAAGGCTAAGAACGCCAGGATGAATGCCAAGACCAGCATTGAGCTCTGTGTGATGACCATCAGCGTGCGCCTGGGCACTCGGTCTGCAATTGCCCCCGCATATAGTGTGAAGAACCAGGAGGGAAGCCCATTGGCGAAACTTGCATACCCAAGGTATGCCGGGGATTTGGTTAACTCATAGATCAGATACCCCTGAGCTGTGGTTTGCGTCCAGGTGCCCACTAGCGAAACCAGCTGCCCGATAAACCACAAGCGGTAGTTGGGATATTTTAACGAGGCAAAGGTATCACGCAGGCTGAACTGGTTAAATGTGCCTGCCTCACGCACAGAGCTATTCCGTATCATCTGTAATGGCCAGCCAATGAGTGATGGGAGGTAAGTTAAGCAACATCAAGGCAGTGATGATCGCGGTCGAAGACAGGCACCACATACAGACTGCATGGATGACAAATATCTCCAGGTAAGTCAGGTAGATAGAGAAAAGCGTACCAAACAAGGCCATTCCGTACATGATCGGGCCTGCTGTTTTAGCAATTGCATCTACTCGAAAGCGTTGCCATAACCATATTGCCAGAATGGCGGTATATCCAAATACGCCCACTAACCCAATGGGCAAAATGCCAAACAGCCTGGCGTATGGGCTGCTTTGGACTGCATTGCAATCCCCAAACAGCCCGCACAGGGCACGTGTATGGGTGATTTCTACATATGACAGATAAATGGCTGCTCCCAACCCAATCATCGAGAGCAGCGGAATGGCAAAATTCATCCAGATTTTCAATTCACGTAATGATTTTCCTTGAAATGCTCTTAGAATCATCGCAATAGAATAAATCAAGCTTATGCCCATCAGAACCATAGTCAGCCAGGCTAAAGCCAACCCAATGTTATTAGAACCAAGAGCAGGTTGTGAGACAAGTTGCTGGTAAAGCGCAGATGAGTTGAATTGAACTCCCTGGGTAAGCATGTTACTTAACAAAGGAATGTTAGGGAAGTCAACACCGCCTAAAAATAAATAATGATCTATTAAGTCAGTCAGTTTGCTATTAATATCATCCACGCCAACTAGTACCGTTCTATCGATGACCATAAATGGTACTGTAACCTGTTCTTTGGAAAGCCCAAAAGATGCGGCTAAAGCGTACAAGTTATCAACGTCTTTTGAAGTCGCTAATTCAACCAGCAGGACGCTTAATTGAGATTGATATTTTTTCTGCGCTGTTGGAAGGATGCCAGTCAATACCTGTTCGCAATACGGGCATCTGTTTGAATAAAACAGGACAGCGTGCACCATGGGTTGTTCGCTTTGAGCAGGTGCAGCAAGTATACTGGATGGAAGAGGAATGACCAGCAGGAGGGTGATTAACAGGATCAAGGATTTTCGCATATAAATTCCCGATTCAGAAACCTCCCCCCGGATAATTAGATCGAAGTTCCGAGGGGCACAATATCGAAATTATAATGCTATTACTGTTTTGATGAATAATAAATAATTAATTTTTATATTTTACTTATCCAATATTCATATAGAATATGGTGGGTTCTGCTGTTGGATTTAGAGCTACGTTTGCTCACAAATCTCCATCATCACTGCTGTTTTCATCGACCGTGTTTCCAAAGCCAAGGGCAGGTTCACCACTGGCAGCCCGTTCACGAACCGCCATATCGATCTCTACGGCCAATTCAGGGTGAGCGCGTAAATAATCCTTGGCATTTTCGCGCCCCTGACCAAGTCGAAGCTCACCATAGTTAAAGAATGATCCTCGTTTGGTGATGATCTCCATGGCAGTAGCCAGATCTAGCAGATCCCCAACTTTGGAAATGCCTTCGTTATACATAATGTCGAATTCAGCAGTACGGAAGGGTGGTGCCACTTTATTTTTTACCACTCTCACCCTGGTACGGTTGCCGATTATCTCAGCTCCAAGCTTGATGGATTGGATTCTACGCACGTCCAGACGAATGGATGCATAAAATTTCAATGCCATACCCCCAGTGGTCGTTTCAGGGTTACCAAACATAATGCCAATTTTCTGGCGTAGTTGGTTGGTAAATATCACTGAGGTATTTGTTTGCTTGATGGCTCCTGAAAGCTTGCGTAATGCCTGTGACATTAAGCGTGCCTGCATGCCCATGGTGGCATCTCCCATATCACCTTCTATCTCGGCTCTTGGGACGAGCGCAGCCACCGAATCTATCACAATGACATCGATCGCTCCAGAGCGGACCAACGTTTCGGTGATTTCCAGGGCTTGCTCACCCATGTCAGGCTGGGATATGAGCAGATTTTCCACATCCACGCCGCATCGGGTCGCATAGGTAGGGTCCAGCGCATGCTCCATGTCGATGTAAGCAGCGGTTCCGCCTAATTTTTGCGCCTCAGCCACAATATGCTGGCAAATAGTTGTTTTTCCCGATGATTCGGGACCGTAGATCTCGGTGATGCGCCCACGCGGCACCCCCCCAACACCCAAAGCAATATCCAATGAAAGAGAGCCAGTAGGAATAGCTTCAACACGTAACTGATGAGCTGTACCCAGGCGCATGATGGAGCCATCGCCATAACGCTTGGTAATATCACCCAATGCCTTGTCCAGGGCTGCCTGGCGCGCTTCGTCCATCTCGGGTTGTGAGGATGTAGTCTTTTTAGCCATAAAGGTCACTCCTGAATATACAATTTGTTATTATAGTTTAGCACATTTGTTCGATATGTCAAGGGATTGGGGTTTCAAGCGGCGAGGGGGTGAAATCAGCACCCGGTGCTGGTGGGGGTTCAACAAAGAAACCTTGATACCCACGAAAGCTGAAGTAACTGACCATTCCCGGATGGACCTCGATTGGAGCTCTGAAATTAATGCCCCCAAAAGCTGCACGCAATATATATGATCCAGCCGGTAGGTCGCCAATCACTAAATTTTCTTGATAATAGCTATCACTGTTTACCGTGGTCTTCCCGTATGACCAGGCGAACCAATTTTGCTCGCTCTGTGGTTCGGTGATGATGATTTGCTGGTCATAAATGGGTTGGCCGACAGTATCCGTGACGCGTCCAGCGATGATGCCCCATCCAATGGGTGGCACCAACCACAATTCGGGGTTACGCGTGTTGAAAAAATTATTTTCTCCCAGCCGCACCTCGAAGTGGAGGTGAGGTCCCGTGACGCGACCAGTTTCTCCCACAAGCCCGAGTAGCTCGCCTGTTTCAACGTGTTGACCTTGAATCACATTAATCTCAGACATATGCCCGTAAATGGTAAATAACGCCTGATTCTGGTAACCGAAGTCATGCTGGATGGTAACTGCCAGGCCATATGGGTCCGTGGGATCGTAACCACCCTTATAAACTCCATATCCAGCCCAGATAACCGTCCCAGCACCCGCGGCCAGGATGGGAGTACCCTTTGGCGCAGGAATATCTATACCGGTGTGTACGACATCCTCAAAAAAGACACCACCATAACGATAATCGAATACCGGTATATTCACCTCATTTGCTGCAATGGGACTGGCAAAATAGAAATGATCATACATGGTTGGAGCCCATGGGGTGGGGTAAAGCGGAGGCCTCCAGGATGCTACAGGAACAAACCCTTCCGTCGGGTAAATAAACTGCAAGGGGTTGGAGGATATTGTTGCAGTCGCAGATGGGACAAAAGTAGGCGAAGTTGGAACTTGTGTCACTGAAGTGTGGGCGGTGGTAGGCGTGGCGGGCACAGTTGTACTTTCAGTGAAATGTGGTGTGTTTGTAAAGGTGGGAAAGAATGGCAATGATGTGGGTGTGACCTGTGATGTCTGGCAGGCAGTAAGCAATAATGCAATTACTGTACTATGCAGAAGGCGATTTGTTTTTTTCAACCACCTTGAGAATTTATTACTAGGTATTCCATGAACATGCATAATATATTTAGACCGCAGAGGTGGTAATTCAACCGCCAGGGCTTGGGCTGGTGGGTGTTGCCAGGTCTGGTGTAAAGGTTGGTCGTGGAGTTGGTGAGCTGGTGGGAGTGGGTGATACGTACCAGCGCAGGGTTGGGGTGGGGGTGCGTGTAGGTGGGATCACGGCAGTAGGTGTGATCATCGCTTCTGAGGGGTATAACTCAAGCATGGCTGATCGCCAATCCATCCCTCCCGTCGATACATATTCATTGAAACGGGCAGCCGGATATGAAGCTCTCCAGGTGGTTAAGCCTGACAGGCGTTCCCATCCATACGCGTGAGCAAGGGCAGTGAAATCAATCCAATAACCGGGAGGAATTGAGAGCTGTGGAGAGCCTCCCTGCTCATAGATCGTTGTGTCTCCGCTATAGCGTGAATTAAAATCCCAGGGTTGGTCATGTAAAGGAATTCCAGCCGATCCGTCTTGAAAAAGCGCCCGGATATATACTCGCCAGTAAGTTTCAGCGCCAAAATCCTCTCTAACGACTGCCATCCAGCCTGCATTCATTGGCAGGCTATTAATGGCAAATGCTCGACCGGTATACAACCAGTCATTACCCATGCCTGGATCCAACGGAGAAGTGAGCGGGACATAGGCATTTTCAAGACTGGTGAGGAAATCCCAACCTGCCTCGGAGGCAATCCGTGAGCGTAAAGCTTGAAAACTTTCGTCAGTCAAATCTTGCAAATATGGATTCGGTGCCTGGATTCCATTCAAAAGTGAAAGTTGATACCGTCCACCATTGTCATTGGGCAATGCCGTCAACAGGGGGATATATAGAGGCGTGGGTGTTATCTGAGCTGCTTGTTCGTAAACGGTTTGAATGGGTGAATTCAATGAAGTACTACCCCAGGTCAATCCATACACAGATCCAGGCAAATCAATCGTTGGGAGTACCAGTCCGGGGTAATGCGACGGATAAGCCGAGAGATAAAAGTGATTTGGTGCTTGTAAAATCGTCAGGATTGTTTCGCCGTCTGTGCTCCAAACTGGCCAATCACCGCTGCCCAGGTTCTTCCTCTCAGGTGGGGCGGTTGTAATGGCAGTATCCTCGCCCAGGGGTAACTTCTGCAGGAATAGATTACGTATGCCGTCCTGCTCACTCACCCAGATCAGAGATTCCCCGTCCGGTGACCACGCTGGGTGAGTATCTTTGCTATTGGGATCCTGGCTTATATCCAGAAATCGTTGGTCCTCGCTTTTATCCAGGTCAGCCAGCCATATTTCATCCTCACCGCTCTGGTTAGAAACAAAGGCAATTTGCCTCCCTTGGGGTGACCAGGCTGGGCTGAAATCAGCCGCCGTGTTGTTGGTCAATTGGATAGTTTCCTCAGGCGTGAGCACAGATTGGATTTTAAGTTCCAGGTCATCCGCGCTATATGCTTCGTAAACCAGCCATTTGTTATCGGGCGACCAGGCAGGAGCTCCCTCATAGGCTAAAGTATCCGTCAGGCGCGTGATTCCCCCACTACCGAGGTCGAGTAGATAAATATCCCAATAACCGCTGCGGTTGGATGAAAAAGCAATAGTTTTTCCATCTGTACTGATGGCGGGGTTAATATCATCCCACGGACCGTAGGTCAGGCGCGTCAATGGTATCGGTTGCCCTGCCCCCACTTCTTCAGGCTGGTAGGCAAACAGGTGAATATTTCCACCCTCATCCAAGGCTAGGACGATCAATCCCTGGTTGAGCGTCAAGGTACTGACGGGTTGAGGGCTGGATGTGGCAGCTTCAGGTGTTAAAGAAGGTTGTGGAGTGGACGTCTCAGTCGGGCGGTACGTTGACGTGATTGTAGATGATACGCTGGGAGTTGATGTCTGTGTTGCTAATGGATCTGTTGGTATAGGGTTGTTTTGTTGCTCAGGGAGTGCGGGTATTAGGACGAATCGACTGATTTCAAATGCCAGCCCTCCGACAATGATTAGATTGATTAACACCAGAAACAATATCCCTGATGGTGTGACACGAATTGTCCATCCAGCCTGTTTGCGCCGTGGGCGGGAAGGGCGGGAGGAGCCAGTTGGTTCATTTTGGCTGGTCATAGTAGATTTAGAAGTTTATTTTACCCGATGCAAGAATTGTGCGCAGGTAAATATTACCCTACTCCTCAAACCCTGTTCGATAAAGTTGGTAATAAACACCGGCTTTGGCGAGCAGCTCGTTATGGGTGCCTTGCTCCAGGATGCGACCATCCTGAATGACTACAATCCGATTCGCATTAACTACGGTGGAGAGGCGATGTGCGATCACAAAAGAGGTCCGACCTTTCAGCAGTCGGGCTAAAGCTAGTTGAATCGTCCTTTCGGTCTGGGTGTCCACACTTGAAGTGGCTTCATCGAGGATCAGGATGCGAGGGTCTGCCAGTAAAGCGCGTGCAAATGATATGAGCTGTCGTTGGCCAACCGACAGCATAACTCCTCCCTCTTCTACTGATGTATCATAACCCTGACGTAAGTTTACGATGAAGTCATGAGCTCCGACTGCCTTTGCGGCTGCTACAACCTCTTCATTGGTTGCATCCAATCGACCAAAGCGGATATTCTCTCCTACAGAGCCATTAAAGAGGAATGGATCTTGTAAGACGATACCCATCTGTTTTCGAATACTTTGTTGGGTTACCTCACGCAGGTCATACCCGTCAATTCTTATTCGTCCGGATACAGGATCGTGGAAACGGCTGATTAGCTTTACCAATGTGGATTTCCCAGCCCCTGTTTTACCAACCAATGCTACCGTCTCTCCTGGTTGCACATCTAAATCAATGTTTTCCAGGACCGGGGTCGGGTCATCGGAATAGTTGAAATAAACATGCTCAAAACTCACTTCACCGCGAATCTCAGGTAGTTCTATCGCCTCGGGAGGATCATTAACCTCGATTTCAGTATCCATCAAGCCGAAGATTCGCTCACTGCTGGCCATGGTGGATTGAAGGGAATCATAACGACGGCTCAGATCACGGATGGGGTCGAAGAAGCGGCTGATGTAGAGCACGAATGCGACCAGCACACCAGGTGTGACCCGGGCACCTAACACAGCTGCCCCGCCCAGCCAAACAACCAGAGCAGTAGCCATGCTGCCCAAGAAATCAATGATCGATGGAAAAGCTGAGGCAATTCGCGCTGCATTAATGTTAGTACTCAGGTTATTGTAGTTGACCGTGTCTTTGAAATATCCATAATTAAACTCCTGGCGCGAAAATGCCTGCACCACACGCACACCGTTGATGTTTTCAGCCAATATCGAATTCACCCAGCTAATGGCAGAACGTACTCGGCGATAATTCTCTCGCGCCTGTTTACGGAAGGCGATGGTAGTGATGACCATGATTGGTACCACTGCAAAGGTGAGTAGAGACAGGCGTAGGTCCATTGCCAGCATAGCCACCACAATACCGATCAGGACGAACAGGTCGCGGGCAATCGCCAGGACTGCCCAGGTGAGGAATTCTCGTAGTACAGTCACATCATTTATTACGCGGGTGATCACCCGCCCGACGCTATACCGATTGTAAAAGCTGAAAGAGAGCTGCTGAAGGTGCTCGAAAAGGCCTGCCCTCAAATCAAAAATGATCGATTGGCCCACCCTTACCATCAGGTTTACGCGGCCATAGGTGGCAGCCCACTGGACCAATGCCAGGAGCAGATATAAAACAACTGCGTTGCGTAAAGTGGGCAGGGATCCGGCAGAAAGTCCTGAATCTAGTGCTACTTTTATCAGGTAAGGCCCAGCTACGGAAGCTGCTGAACTGAGCAACATCAAGATCAATGCCAGGAAGAGTAATAACCGGTATGGCCCTACGAATTCCAGTATGCGTTTAGTAAGATGTGGATCATATCCTTTTAGAATAATTTCCTCAGGTGCGGAAGTGATAGTAGCCACGTTCTATTCTATCCCCTCCTCTCTGGGCAAATTTGATACTTCAGCTGTGAACCCCAGCGTTTCCATGGTTTCATGGAATGAATCCTGGTCGCTTAATTGCAGTTCGTATATCTCCCGGTATAACCCTTTATAAGCAAGCAATTCTGCATGGGTACCTTGCTCGACAATCTTCCCATCATCCATCACCAGGATTAAATCTGCCCGATGTACGGTGGATAAGCGGTGTGCGATGACAAATGTCGTGCGACCGTGCATCAAATTAATCAGGGCTCGCTGGATCTGCAGCTCTGTTTGGGTATCTACACTGGAGGTTGAGTCATCCAGGATCAATATGCGTGGATTAAGCAACAATGCCCTGGCGATTGCCACACGCTGCCTTTGTCCACCCGAGAGTGTGACGCCTCTCTCCCCTACCACGGTGTCGTAGCCATTTGGCAAGTCCTGAATAAAATCATGAGCCTGGGCAGCTTTCGCTGCGGCGACGATCTCATCGATGCTGGCATCCGGGCATCCATAGGCAATGTTCTCACGCACGGTAGTTGAGAAGAGTAAGGAGGTCTGTAGTACGATGCCGATCTGTTTGCGCAAGGAAACCAGGTCCACCTCACGCACATCGTATCCATCTACCAGTACTGCTCCCTCGCTGACGTCATAAAAGCGTGGGATCAAGTTGACCAGGCTGGTCTTCCCCGAGCCAGTTGTGCCAATCAATGCGATAATTTGGTTTGGCTTGACCGTAAGCGAGATATTTTGAAGGGCATTGGCTTTCTCTCCCTGATATTGAAAGCTCACCTGGCGGAATTCAACCTGACCAGAAAGTGTCGGCAGTACGATTTTTTCGGGTGGGGATTCGATTTCAAGTGGGGTATCCAACACAGCAAAAGCGCGTTGCACACCTGCTGCAGCTTCACCGGCTGAGTTCACCTGCCAGGTAAGTTGCTGGGCTGGGGCAGATAATAAAAGCAGATAGCTGTTGAATGCCACCAGCTCACCAATAGTCATAGTCCCATTCATTACCATTTGCCCTCCAAACCAGAGGATGATCAAGATCCCCGCGGTTACCAGAAATTGGGATGAGGGCATGATTTTCGACCATTCGGAGTTCACTTTCACACGCGCATCGAATAGCGTCTTATTAGCTTGTTCGAAACGCCGGATTTCATGCGGTTCGCGCGCAAATGCTCGGACCACTTGCACACCTGTGACATTTTCTTGCAGGCGTGCTGATAGGTCACCCAAAGCGTTATCTACGTCCAGGAAATAATCGCTGACGCGCTTGCCAAAATCGGTGGTGAGCAAGATCAAGGGAATCATTGGCAGCAAGGCTATTGCTGCCAGGCGTGGATTGGTGATGAACAATAGAGTGGTTACCCCAACCAACAGCAGACCGATTTGGATCAATTCGATGATGCTCGAACCTGCAAAACGCTCCACCGAACGCACATCCTCAATAGTGCGGCTGATTAATTGTCCGGTTTGGGCATGGTCGTGGTACGAAAAAGAAAGGTGCTGGATATGGTTGTATAACCGGTTGCGCAGGTCATACCCAATATGCGAGGCAATCCATTCGCCGAGATAGCGTTGGTAATAAGTAAATAGTGATTTAAATACCCCAATCCCTACCAGAATGAGAGCTGAATTTATCAAGTAGCTTACATTTGATTGCTTCAGCCCTACATCGATGACACGTTGGATGATTTCCGGTATGACCAGGTTGAGACCGGTCAATGCAAAGAGTAGAAAGAGTGAGATGGTTATTTGTTGCCAATAAGGCCTTAGATAGACGCGCAAACGTAATAGGTGTCGCATAGATATATTTCACGAGAGATATTTGATGCTGGTTGGATGGAAATTAAAGCTGATACACTTACCCAAAAACCATTAAACCATATGTTTCTCAAGTCTTAGTCTTCCAATTGAGGGACGATAAAAAAAGACTTTTTATAGTCAACAATCACTGGGTCTGGCAATGGGACCTCCTTCGATTCGTCATTGGGTTGGGGCAACTTTTGGTAATAGACCGAGGTTTCAATAGTGTATTTGCTGCCTGGTTCAACCTGCCGTAAATGCATGCTGAATTCCAGCTTTGGCAACCTCGTTTCTAAAATATTGCTATGGGCTACTTCTTCTCCGGTTGGAGTGGTGATGGTTACAGAGATATTAGGTCTTTTCATGAATGGAGTCAATTCAAGGGTTATTTTTATCCGACTGCCACCTGGTTGAGGGGTGATTTGCACTTTATTTAATCGCACTTCCTCGGGTGGCAATCGAATTTCATTAGGATCATGGAGAAAGATATTCATCAAAGTACAATTTACTTAACTAGATATTTTTTAAGTATACTCCATGTATGTTTGTTTATCGGCCAGGCATAAAAACGAGAGGGAAAGCTGCCGGTTTAGTTAGATTAAAACTGATTTGTCAGGCAATTTCCCGGCATTCCATGTAAAAACGCTTTTCATAAGCCTCCCCCATAGAAAATGTCTTTCGAGGCAATGCACCATCCAGGATGACGGTCTTGAAAAGCTCGCTTTTGTCCATGCCAGGCAGGTAAAAAGCAATGTTTCCAGTCTGTAGTCCCAGGTCGATCACTGTGCCTTCACCGTGGATATAATCAATCTTTTCGGCACCGCCCTCCTTCAGGAAATCATCCAGGAAAGATTGCAATGTGCCCACGGGCAGATTCGAAGATGGATGGGTGATTTCCATCAACCCGTACCCTTCAGGACAGATCACCCCGATCGTCTGCGGCATATCAAGCGATGAGTTGACCTTCATCACCATCTCAACCTGACTCTCACACGGGACAAAAGCATATCCTGACTGATAATATGCTTTCATCGCCTCGAAGATATCCCGTTTGAGGTTGAATACCACGCGGTGGATGGGGGTAAATTCCAATCCATCATCATGTACATTCTCAATCTCTACCAGTGCGTAGCGTGACGGATGGTCGCTCCCAACCTGCTCTTTTCTCGTTTCCCAGATAGCCTTGGCAGTGGCAAGTGAATGGTTGCCATCACCCATGGCAAAAAGTAACACGGGTTGGTCCTCGCTAATTCCATACTTGTTGGCAAATACATGTGGATTTGCCAGCTGCTCTAACGCACCGACGATGCCTGCTTCGATGGCATCATCATTGACCAGATAACCATTTAGATGACCAGAGCCAGCAATCAACTCGAAATCATACAACTTCTCAAGTTGTGACTTGGTAACCCCAACAGGTTCAATCACCGATCGCTCAGGGTCATCGATCAGTACTAGGATGTGTGGTACTTCCAATTTAGCTCCTTCCCGGATGCGAATCCTGGGAGGTAACCGTTCAATGATCGTACCTTCCGTGGCACGGATTAGCGATCGTGATCCCTTGTTATAGTCATACTGTTCCAGGTCTAGGGACAGCATCAGGCCTTTGCGCAACTTACCACCCACATGTCGTTCCACATATACCATGCCGGTGTGCGTGACGAGCAGGCCGCCTGACAAATAATCCAGCATGGTCAGTTGAATGCGTTGGATGCGTTCATCCTTACCAGGTTTGTCAAGATAGACCTCAGGGAAGATCATATTAAGCGTCGAAGGCGCTTTTCCCACGGTTTGTTCGACTTTATGCCAGTATTCCAGTTGTGAGGTGAATTGGTCACAGGCGATGACTGCCCATTTTTGTAGATCGATGCCTGGGCGTGGTAAATAAATATCAGGGACCTGGATGGCGATGCGGGGATAGGTTTTCATGTTGCCTCCTGATGACGGCTGCGTTATAGTTGATTTTACCAGCAGCATGCGTAAGTCTACATGCTCCTGCTGGTTATCCAGAACGAATGTCTGCCCCGATTTTACCTTTAAAACAAAAAAGACCGCAGGAACGCTTACCTACGGTCCAGGTATTCAAGCAATTGATTACATCCCAGCCATATAGACCAGTCCGACGACTCCCGGGCCAGCATTTGCACCAATGACCGGGCTGACTTCAGAGAAATATGTTTCTATTGGGTTTAGTTTTTCAATCGCTTCGTTCAGTACAATTTGGGCGTCTTCAGGAGCGTTGGCATGCAGGGATGCCAACCGGACGGGTGTGCGCCCGCTAATTTGCTTCGCAGCCAGTTCGACGATACGGGACAGCGACTTTCTCCGAGTGCGTACCTGTTCTGCGGCTTCCACTCTGCCATCACGTAATTCCAGGATAGGTTTGATATTTAATGCCGTCCCCAAAAAGCGTTTTGCTCCTCCAATCCGTCCTCCCCGATGTAGGAATTCTAGGGTATCCACTGCAAAGAAAACACCTGTGTTTTGCGTGGCTTTTTGAGCCAGTTCCACACTTTCAGACAGGTTAGCGCCTTGTTTGATTGCCCGCGCCACTGCCAGCAACTGAAAACCCATTGCCATGGCAGTTGAGTTGGAATCGATGATTTCGATGGGTGCATCCGCTGGGAGCATGGCCTTGGCCTGAACGGCTGAATTAACCGTTCCCGATAGCTTGGATGAGATGACGATTGTCAGGATTTGATACTCCTGGTCAAGCAGGCGCTGGTAGATTTCCAGAAATTTCGATACTGTAACCTGCGAGGTAGAAGGCATGACAGATGCTTTAGCGAGTCGCTTATAGAACTCGCTGGGCATAATGTCCACCCCGTCTTCGAATGTCTCTTTACCCCAGATTAATATCTGTGGGGCAACGGTAATCTCGTATTTTTCAACTAAATCTTGTGGAATGGAACTGGTGCTATCTGTGACCAGCGCGATTTTTGACATCAAAACATCTCCTAGGCAAGGGTTAATTTTCTGATTTAGATTAGATTGTTTAGTCTTATTTAATATTTACTTATCTAAATATGGTATAACCCTTGAGACGCTTAGAAGTTGCGTAGCACAGAATCCGCCAGAGAATATTATTGTCATTTGGAAGTCAATGGCTGGACTCTCTTCATTATTTACTCTTGACCATTCTAAGCTTACACGCTAAAATGCACTCCTGTGTTTGAGAACCTGACCGAACGACTGAATAATGTATTCACGCAATTACGCCGCCGGGGAAAACTCTCGGCGGCTGATGTTGATACTGCCATGCGTGAAGTACGTCTGGCTTTATTGGAAGCGGATGTCAATTACGGCGTAGTCAAGGATTTCATCGCTCGTGTTCGTGAGCGTTCGATCGGTGCTGAAGTATCCAAGGCCCTCAATCCGGCGCAACAGGTCATCAAGATCGTCAATGAGGAACTGATCAACACCCTCGGTGAACCTGAACGCCTGAGTCTGAGTGGCTCCCGACCTTATGTCCTCATGTTGGTTGGCCTTCAAGGTTCGGGCAAGACTACGGCGGCTGGTAAACTAGCTCGCTTGCTCCGCTCCCAGGGAGAACGGGTGATGTTGGTGGCAGCTGACCCCTATCGTCCGGCCGCGGTAAAACAGCTAGAAACCCTGGGCGAGAAATTGGGTGTTCCCGTATATTCCGAGGCTGGCGTAAAGCCTCCTGAGCTGGCAACACATGCTTTAGATAACGCTCAACGCGGTGGCACCACCGTGCTTATCCTGGATACAGCTGGACGCTCACAGCTGGATGAGGCATTGATGGATGAGCTGACTGCCATTGACAAAAAGGTCCATCCGATCGAGACGTTGCTGGTGGTAGACTCAATGATCGGTCAGGAGGCGGTCAATATTGCCAAAGGTTTTCGTGAAGCGATTACGTTGACTGGCCTGATCCTGACCAAGATGGATGGGGATTCGCGTGGTGGGGCTGCCATCTCCATTCGCTCGGTCACGGGTGTGCCCATCAAGTACATTGGCACCGGCGAAGCTTTGGATGCCATGGAAGTCTATGACCCGGGACGCCTGGCTTCACGCATCCTGGGCATGGGCGATATGCTGGGTCTGATTGAAAAAGCTGAAGCGGCTTTTGACCAGCAGCAAGCGCAAAAAGATGCAGAGCGTTTGCTGGCAGGAGAATTCTCCCTGGAAGATTTCGCCAACCAGCTTCGGCAGGTGCGTAAAATGGGACCCATTGCCCAGGTGCTCGAAATGTTGCCCGGTGGTATGGGTCAGCTGGCGCGCCAGATCGACCCTAAAGATGCTGAAGACCAGCTCAAGATGACCGAAGCCATCATCAGCTCCATGACCGTTCAGGAGCGCCGCCGTCCGGATGTGCTGAATGCCAGCCGGCGCCGTCGCATTGCCAGCGGTTCTGGCGCACAGGTTCAGGACGTAAACCGCCTGATTAAGCAATACCGTGAAGCACAACGGATGTTCAAGAACATTAAGAAATCTGGCATGCGTGGATTACCACGCCTGTTTGGATGACGCTATGGGAAATCCCATATCGTCTGGGGAATTATACCGGTGGTCCGCGCTCCTTCCGCGCCTCCTTATCATTCACCGGGAATGTAACCCAGGAAGATTGGAACTAACTTTTCATAGATAGAAGGAGATTGGTTTTAAGATGGTACGTATTCGTTTACGCCGTGTAGGAGCAAAGAAACAACCCAGTTATCGCATTGTGGCTGCTGATATCGAGCACCCACGTGATGGGCGCTTCCTGGAGATTTTGGGATTCTATAATCCCCGCACCGATCCAGAGACAGTAGAGCTGCATGAAGATCGTATTTACGATTGGATCAGCCATGGTGCACAACCCAGCCAATCGGTCACCCGTATATTCAAAACCACTGGCCTATTGGACAGGTATGAGCGCTTCAAAGCTGGTGAGACCCTTGAGACCCTTTTGGCTGAAGCCAAGGCGGCCCAGGACTCCCGCCCGTTGAGCCTGAAAACCAGCCAGCGTAAATCATAAGCTAGCTATTTCAGGCTGTAAAACCTTGGCGAGTGAGGTTCCTTTATCTGCCTCAGTTGACTACCAGTCATCGCCAGGCTGATCGCCGCCAGGCACAAGGAGTAAGTTATGAAAGAACTCATTGAGTTCATCGCCACCTCGCTGGTGGATGACCCCACCCAGGTGCGCGTATCACAGGAGCAACACAGCGGAAAGGTATACCTGAAGCTGAAGGTTGCCAAAGAAGATATGGGTCGGGTGATTGGTCGGCAGGGAAGAGTTGCCAATGCCATGCGCATGCTCCTGAATGTCGCCGCCACCCGCAGTGGCAAGCAAGCATATCTGGATGTTGAAGATCCTAAATGAGTGAGCGCAACGCAAGTCCAGCACCAATGGACGCTGCAGGCTCGCTTCTGCCCGGCGAGCCTGCATTCTTAGCTGTGGGTAAATTGCGCCGTGCCCATGGCGTGCGTGGTGAGATCCTGATGGAAGTTTTCACCGATTTCCCCGAGCGCTTTAAAGCCGGGGTAGTTCTATTCCTAGAATCGGGAAGCGACCCATTACATTTGGTCAAATGTCGCCCCCACCGGGAAGGGCTGTTGATGACCTTTAATGGCTACACCACGCCAGAGGCGATTGGACAGTTCCGCAACCAGATCTTGTACGTGAAAACAGACGACCGCCCACCCCTGCCAGACGGCGAATATTACCAGCACCAGTTGATCGGTTTGCAGGTGACTAGCGAGGCAGGAGTGCCTCTTGGCAAGGTGGTCGAGATTTTGGAAACCGGCGCCAGCGATGTGCTGGTTGTCAGACCGGAAGTTGGACCGGAAGTGCTCATTCCCATCGTGGATGAATTCGTGCAGAATATCGACCTGGCTAAGGGCGAGATTCTCGTACATATCATCCCAGGCATGCTTGGAGAGGAAGGGTAGGTTTGCTCGACCATCGCATGTACTGGGTGGGTTTCAATATGGTCAAGGGGATAGGCGCAGTACGCTTTAAGACATTGCTGGATGCGTTCGGTAATGCTGAAGCGGCCTGGAATGCCTCTCCGCAGGCCCTGCTCGAGACAGGGCTTAGCCGCAAAATAGTCGAATCATTCCAGCGGGTGCGTAAAAGTGTCTCACTGGAACAGGTATGGCAGCGCTTGCAGTCTTTAGACGTGCAGGTGCTCACCTGGGAGGATGAGGGCTTCCCTTGCCATCTCAAAAAGATCGATCAGCCGCCACCTGTGCTATATATACGCGGTACCCTGACTCCTGAGGATGAATGGGCGGTCGCTATTGTGGGCACTCGCCGGGTCACCGCTTATGGACGCCAGGTGGCTGAAGAGGTGGCTACCGCCCTGGCGCGTAATGGAGTGACCATTGTCAGCGGGCTGGCGCGGGGGGTCGATTCAATCGCCCACCAGGCTGCCCTGAATGCAGGTGGACGAACCCTGGCAGTGCTGGGCAATGGTATCGACCTGGTCTACCCGCCGGAAAATCGGCGTCTGGCTGCCCAGATCATCGAACATGGTGCCCTGGTGAGTGATTATGCTCTTGGCACCCCGCCAGACGGGGTGAACTTCCCACCTCGCAATCGTATCATCTCGGGTCTCTCCATGGCAGTCATTGTGGTGGAAGCCGGGCAGACTAGCGGAGCGCTGATTACTGCCTCCTTCGCTGCGGAACAAGGGCGGGATGTCTTCGCTGTGCCAGGCAACATCAATGCGCCTCAGAGCCAGGGTACCAATCGGCTGATCCGGGATGGTGCCCAACCCCTGCTCAACCCGCAGGACGTGCTCGAAGCACTCAACCTGACCATGGTGGCTGAACACCGGGCAGTGCGGGTGGCTTTACCGACCGACCCGGTCGAATCACAGCTGTATAAATTGCTCTCCCACCAGCCGATGCACGTGGATGAGATCCGTGCTCAAGCCAACATGCCCATCGAGACCGTTACTGCCACCCTGGTGATGATGGAGCTGAAAGGCATGGTACGGCAGGTGGGTGGGATGAATTACGTGGCGGTGAGAGAGAACCCTGAAACATATCAGGCTTAGGCTTATTATTGGGTTTATTGGTAAATACAGATCTTTATCTTGTTGTAAATTAGAGAACCAGGAGGTTTACTTTGGAAGCTTATTGTGTTAAATGTCGCACAAAACGAGAGATGACTGACCCCAAGCCGGTCTTCACCACTAACGGCACGCCAGCTACACGGGGTGTCTGCCCGGAATGTGGCACCACCCTGTTCCGCATGGGCAAAACACCCGCCCATGAGGGCATGATTGCCCCCAAGCGCGGCGCCAACCGCAAGGGTAAACTGGTCATCGTCGAAAGCCCGGCCAAGGCACGTACGGTTGGGCGTTTTTTGGGCAAGGGTTACACCGTCAAAGCCTCGGTGGGGCACGTGCGCGATTTGTTGCACTCCCAGCTTTCGGTGGATGTGGAGCATGATTTCGCGCCCAAGTACCGCGTGCCCAATGACAAGCGCCCGGTGGTCAAGGAGATCCAGGCATTGGCGAAATCGCATGCTGAGATTTACCTGGCAACCGACCCCGACCGGGAGGGCGAGGCTATTGCCTGGCACCTGCTCGAATCGGCCAAGATCGAGCAAAAACGCACCCAGCGCGTGGTGTTCCATGAGATCACCGAACCGGCCATCAATGATGCCTTTGCCCACCCACGCGAGATCGATATGGACCTGGTGGATGCCCAGCAGGCCCGGCGCATTCTGGACCGTCTGGTGGGCTACAACCTGAGCCCGCTGTTGTGGCGCAAGGTGCGTAGCCGCCTTTCTGCCGGAAGGGTTCAATCAGTGGCATTACGTCTGGTGGTGGAGCGGGAGCGCGAGATCGAAGCCTTCAATCCGGTGGAATATTGGTCAATTGCCGCCGAGCTGCACCCGGAAAAGCTCAAGGAAACCTTCATTGCCAAGCTCGCCAAAATCGACGAAGCCGATCCGGTGCTGGGCAATCAGGAAGAGGTGCAACCCATCCTGGTGGACATGGAAGCCGCTCCCTATGTGATCTCGAAGATCAAGCGGGGTGAGCGCCGGCGCAGACCCTCGGCACCTTTTACTACCAGTACCATGCAGCAGGAAGCTTCGCGCCGCCTGGGCTACACTGCCCGGCGCACCATGGCGCTGGCCCAGCAGCTTTATGAAGGCATCGACCTGGGCGAGGGTGCGGTGGGTCTGATCACCTACATGCGCACCGATTCGACCAACGTGGCCGAGACCGCCCAGGCGGAAGCACGCGAGTTCATCAGCAAGCGCTATGGTGAGACGTTCCTGCCTCCCGAAGCGCCCATTTACCAGACCAAGGCTAAGAGTGCCCAGGAAGCACACGAAGCGGTTCGGCCTACTTCGGTGTTGCGCCAGCCGGAGGGCATCAAGGAGTTCCTCAACCGCGACCAGTTCCGCCTGTACCAGCTGGTGTGGCAGCGTTTCGTAGCCTCGCAGATGGAATCGGCCGTGTTCGATACGCTTTCGGTGGAAGTGACCGCCAAAACGGCTAAACATGAATATTTGCTGCGTGCATCCGGCTCCACGGTCAAGTTTATCGGTTTCCTGGTGGTGTATGAAGAAGCCAAAGATGAAGACCAGGCTTCCGAAGAGGAAGAGGAGAATGCCCGCATCCCGGCCGGCATTGAGGAAGGGCAGAACCAGAAGCTGGTGCGCTTGCTGCCCGAGCAACACTTCACCCAGCCCCCACCGCGCTACACCGAGGCCAGCCTGGTGCGCACCCTGGAAGAATATGGCATCGGCCGTCCCTCCACCTATGCGCCCATCCTGGGCACCATCCAGCAGCGAGGCTACGTGGTGCGGGATGGCAAGCGCCTCACCCCCACCGAGACGGGCATCCTGGTGAACGACCTGATCACCGAGCACTTCCCCGGAGTGGTGGATTATGGTTTTACTGCCAAAATGGAAGAGGACCTGGATCTGATCGCCGAAGGGAAGCTCAAATGGGTCAAATCCATCCGTGAATTTTACGGGCCATTTGCCGAACAGGTGGCAAAGGCTGAGGTGAATATGCCCGAGATGAACATGGGGCCCGAACCCATCGGGCGTGCTTGCCCCGAATGTGGGAAAGAGCTGGTCATCCGCTGGGGGCGCTATGGCAAATTCATCAGCTGCAGCGGCTTCCCCGACTGTCGCCACACCGAGGCCTGGCTGGAGAAGATCGGCGTGACCTGCCCCAAGGATGGTGGCGATATCGTGGCGCGCAAGACCCGCAAGGGTCGCACCTTCTACGGCTGCGCCAATTACCCCAACTGTGACTTCACCTCCTGGAAGCTGCCCCTGGCACATCCCTGCCCCGAATGCGGCGGGATGCTGGTGGTGGCGAATAAGAACCAGGCGCAGTGCATGCAATGCGAGACGGTATTCCCGCTCGACCAGGTGACCGTGGAAGAAGCGGTTGAGGTGGAGAAGTAGCACAGATGAAGCTGTAGCCATAAGCTGATACTCAAATTTTTCTAGTAGAGACGCCCTGGTCGGGCGTCTTTTTATTTCGTAAGCCACTGGAGGAATGCTGGCGCTGAATGGGATTTGAATTCAAAAAAAATAAAACCATTCAAATCCCTTTTCTGCGAAAGAGGTGGTTTTGAGAGGAAAACCACCTCCCGTTACCTGGATGGCTATCTGTAGTACACATCATGTATGTGCGCCTGAATCGGTAGGACATTCGATTAGAAAAGCGAGATATTCGACCCTCAAAAAATGAATAGAAACGAATATTTTTCCGAGAAAGAATGGAAAGGCGAGAATGGATTGGTAGGGTGCCATGATTTCCTAATCTATGTAATTACTCACCCTCCATGAAACACCTATAAATATCTCGGTTGTTTACAAGCACCGAGCTGGAATAACCGTACACGAATACATGAATTACGCCCAATGTCATGATGAACGGAATAAGAGAGTGAATGGTTGTGGTGGAGATTGCTTCAGTCGCCAGCAAAGAACGCTGGAACGCTCCTTCGCAATGACAAAATAGCTATTCACAAATGAAAAAAAACTACCATTCTGTTTCTTCCATTTACCGAGTTCACAGTTCCTAGAGAATGCGAGGAGAGGAGATCTTTCAACCTCTTTCTATCATTCAACCGCATGAAATAGGAGTGGGTGAGTAGTTACGTTCTAATTATAGCACAAATGTTCTAGATCACAAGGGGTTTTTGGGAAAATCGGAAAATTTTAAGATTTCTCATGTTCAGGACTGGTCAGTGGATAATATTAGCGGTTAAAAGCGTTCGATGTTGCTGATAAGAGTGAAGTAAGCCTGCTCAGAAACAAGCGGATTATATTAAGAGGGAAAAAAGCAAGTATCTTTTTATGGGTTGGATATAAATATCATTCGGCGTACAAAAACTATGATTAATTGAGGGTAATTTATTTTAAGCAAGCAAAGAGTGAATAATATTTACACAAACAGGATTTAGCCATATGCTGTGGGTGTAATGTGCCAATAAGAATATCATTATTGGCATATATATTGTATAATGCCAATAAGTAAATATGTTATTGGCAATTATGCTATGAAGACAGATGCATTCCTAAAATCTGCGCCAGGTAAGCTGATCAGGACCAGTCGGGGATATTGGACCTTCGTCCCCAATCCTTTACCTCCGAAAATATCATGGTCGGCAAAGCTGGTAAGCCTGCACTCAGAAGCCGAGGGTGAACTGGCCAGGCTTTCTCAAGCTGGCAAGGACTTCCCCCAACCTTACATACTGACACGCCCATTCACCAGATATGAGGCTGTGATCTCCTCTCGCATCGAGGGGACAAGAGCAACTCTGGAAGATGTTTATGCATATGAAGCGGAACAAATGTCATTCTTGAAACCCAGCTCAGATGCACGTGAAGTGTATAACTACGTACGAGCGCTTGAATATGGTTTGGAACGGGTGAAAACTTTTCCCATCAGCTTGCGATTGATCAGGGAAATGCACAAGAAATTGATGGAGGGTGTGCGTGGAGAGGTCATGGCTCCCGGTGAGTTCCGCCGGAGCCAGAATTGGATCGGGCCTGCCGGTTGTACCCTTGAAACGGCAGTGTATATCCCCCCTCCAGTGGAGGAAATGCACGTTGCATTGGATTTGTTTGAAAAATTCATCCATGCTCCTTCAGACCTGCCAGCCCTGACCCGCATTGGGCTGATCCATTATCAATTTGAGGCCATTCATCCTTTCCTGGACGGGAACGGCCGGGTTGGACGGTTGCTGATATCCATATTACTCTGTCAATGGAATTTAATGCCCAGCCCTTTGCTATACTTGAGTGCGTACTTTGAGCGCAAGCGTAGCGAGTATTATCAGTGGTTGCTTACCATCAGCCAACGTGGAGATTGGGAAGGCTGGTTGACATTTTTCCTGACCGGCATACGCGATCAATCTATCGAGACTGGCATGAGGATACAAACCATACAGAAATTGCGTGAACGTTACCGCAGCCAACTTGCCAGCAAGCGGTCGGCAAAGCGCTTGATGAAAGCCGTGGATTTCCTGATAGGTCATCCCATGATTACAGTGCGCGAACTACAAAAAGGGCTGGGGGTGACTGATTTTAAAACAGCCCAACGGTATGTAAATGTGCTGGTGGAGGCAGGTATCTTGCGAGAAGTGACGGGACACAAACGCAACCGTTTGTTTCGGGTAGATGAAGTGATCGAGGCAATCGTTAGGCCGATAGAGACGGAATAAAAAGTAATCATGTGAATAGAATGGATTATGTATCCGGTACGCCAGCTGAAAATCTATACGCGGAAATATTTTTACCCCTTTCTGAAAACGGATCCCATGGTAAATATATCGACTTGGAATTACGATTCACGAAGAGATAATTAATTCAATCTTTGCATATAATAATGAGGAGCTACCGATCTATCAATTAGCTAAATTTCTCACTTTATATGGAAAACCAGATGAGGTCTGGGCGCATTCTTACCATTATTATTTAGGTAATCCCCCACCGATCAGTTTATATCTTTTTTATCAGAAACAAGGAATCCTCGCTTATTACTATAACCGAGAGGGCGAGGTTAAGTTAGAAGGCAAAAATATAAGTGGATGTTTTACATTAAGTCCAGGACTTGGTTTATGGTCATCCGAACTTAATTATGATTTCGCAGACATAGCGAATGTTTTTCCTCAATAGGGTTGAAGGACAAGCATGTACTTTCATTAACCAATGGACAGGAATGAACATTGATACTTTTTACAGTACCTAATCAAATCCCGATAATCCACCATGTATTGAAACACCGCTGGATATCTGGCCAGATCCGTAAATGATGGAAAAATCTAGCCCCTGCACAAGAGGGAAAGTAAAAAGCCATAAAGCGTAGAGACGCCCCATTTGGGGCGTCTCTACTATGATTACCCACCGGCATTCCCACGTCCCCGCGAGTAGCACTGATCCCACTAACGTACGTGAAGGAAAGTGGTGCACTATTATAGTAGCACATGCCTGTCAACGAAACAGTCTGTTAAAGATTAAAAAAACAGCCTGTTTTGCGGTTTTAACCCTTTTAATTGCATTTTATGGGTTAATTTTGGCGAATTTATCTTCGTTGGCAATCGATTCCGAACCATTATTCGCACTTAGGCTATTAGGACTTTACAAAGTAGGCTCATGGCTGACGGTTAGTTGCTAATAGCCTTCCGATTCTATCTGGCATAGCTCTTGCAACCTGTATAACCAATGCTCAAAGATGGTTGCACTTTTAATAACTATCGTCTAAAATTAGATAAATTAATCATTAACAACATATCGTGGTGCAGTCTCGACATCTTCCAACATTAGAATCTCAGGCTCGGAGTTAACAGATGGATCAAATCCGCGAATATCTCAAAAGACCGCTCGTCATCGGCATCCTTGGTTTTGTGGTGGGGTTGATCATTGGCCTGTTCGTGCTTGGCTGGGGGTTATGGCCGGTCCAATGGTACAACGCGGCACCCGACAACCTGCACCCAGGTTACCAGGAAATGTGGCTGCGTATGGCGATTATCTCCTATGGGGCCACCGGTGATGCCGCCACAGCTAAAGTAGAATACGACGCCCTGGGTGATTCCGGCGCTGATACCCTGGCGTTGGTGAAGTCTAACCCGGGAGGCATCGACCCCAACCAGATCACCCAATTTGAAGCGGCAGTTTCTGTCATCCCACAGGTCCAGCCGGGGACGGCGCAACCCGGCACCACGCCAACTTCAACAGCCGGTGGTGGGGGCCGATCTAACCTGACTACCCTGCTGATGGTGATGTGCGGGGTCACCCTGTTGGTGGGTGCAGCGATCGTGGTCTACTTCGTCCTGCAGGGTCGCAAGCGATCTGGCGGGGTAACTCCTGCCATGCAAATACCCACCGGGGAGGCGGAAGCGCCAGAGGAGTGGACGAATTACCCAGCACCCAGTGACCAGGCACCCATGGCACAGTTCATGGCAACCTATAAAGCCGGGGACGACCTGTTCGATGACTCTTTCAGCATCGATTCACCTTCGGGTGAATTCCTGGGTGAGTGCGGGGTGGGCATCTCCGAGACGATTGGCGTGGGTGTGCCCAAAAAGGTAACCGCCTTCGAGGTGTGGTTATTCGATAAGAATGACATCCAGACGGTGACCAAGGTGCTGATGAGTGCGCATGCCTTTACCGACCCCAGCATCCGGGGGAGGCTAGAAGCCAAGGGAGAGCCCTTCCAGGCCGTCTCAGGCGGGCAGACCATCCTGGAGACCGCCACGCTCAAGCTGGTGGCACGCGTGGTGGACATGGCTTACGGGCAAGGAGCATTGCCCGAGAATAGCTATTTTGACTCGCTGGTGCTGGAGCTGGCTATCTGGCAGAAGCAGTAAACCGTTACCCTATTCATAAATAGAGTGGATCAGTACAGACCGATCCACTCTTTTATTTTATTTATACAGCCATCCGTTTTAAAGATACTGTACCCAACGAAATGTAAAAGCACTTGTTTTCATGAATGCATGATTCAATAAGGGAATAAAGAACAAACCAGGCACCCCCATGCTCACGCTCTATGCAAGGAACCAGTTGCGTTTAATGATCACTTGCCTTGATTCTGCCGTTCTAAATGATTCTGTATGACAAATAATGTATTGCCTATTGCTCCGATGAAGGATCCAAAAACTAACAGCATCCAAATAGCCGGTGTGATACCAACCAGGGAAACATCGCGCGCAGCTGTAATAAGACCTGTGATCAATAAGCATAAACCCAAAAGCTGGAAAACTAGAAATGCGATGGGTCGTGAGGTGAAGCTAAGTAAATTGATCAACGTTTTGTCTCCTCATGTTTCGTTTAAAAAAGGTAGCTCTTTATGATACTATTTACTTCTAATTGCTCACAGCGACGTGTTAGCCTGACTAGTTTTCTGACCCAGTCATTTATATCCGAGCTCTGAATTAACTTTCTACTTTTCTTATTCTATTTTGATAATCTTCAGCTTGATCTCGCCACCGGGGGTGGTGGCAATTACCTCGTCCCCCACGTGCCCACCCATCAATACCCGCCCAATGGGTGATTCGTTGGATATTTTGCCATTGCGCGGGTCAGCCTCCTTGCCTCCCACCATGAAGTAGGTCTCGGGAGGGTAATCTGCTTCCTGGACAGTGACATGCGTGCCAACCTGGACGCTATCGGTGGGCACATCCGCCATATCCACGATGGTGGCGTTCTTCAGCAGGTATTCTAGCTCCTGGATGCGGCCTTCCATGAAAGCCTGGTCCTCTTTAGCCTTGTGATAATCGGCATTCTCAGACAGGTCGCCCATCTGGATGGCGGAGCGCAGGCGTTTGGCCATTTCTTCGCGCTTAGGGCCTTTAAGCTCTTCGAGCTCAGCTTTCAGTTTATTAGCCCCTTCCGAGGTCAAAAAAGATTCCTGTTCCATGTGGGTACCTTTAAGGTTTCATCACCGGGTCAAACAGTTTTTGGTATTCTTCGACGGCGAAGCGGTCGGTCATACCGGCGATATAATCGCAGATGTTGCGCTCCAGACCGCGCTCTTCCGATAAATCCTGCACGTGGCTGGGCAGGATGGCCGGTTCGCGCAGGTAGGCTTTGAACAGATCGCTGATAATGCGCTCAGCCTTAACTGCCATGCGCACCACGCGGTGGTGACGGTACAGGTTGGCATACAGGAAATCCTTCAGCTGCCGGTTGCGGCGGCTCATTTCTTCGCTGAACCCAATCACATTATAGGGCAGCTTCTGTAGCTCGAGCACCGAGCGCACACCGCTCTCGCGCAGTTGCTGGTCGGTAGTGTGGATCAGGTCGGTCACTTCCATATCAATCAGGTTGCGGATCATGCGGTGGCGCGAGAGATCATCCAGCTCATGACCACGCCAGCCAACGCTCTCCACCAGGATCTCCCACAGGGTGATGCCCTCTAGCATGGAGGAGGAAATCATGCCACTACGCAGCCCATCATCCAGATCATGGGCGGTGTAGGAAAGCTCATCGGCGGCATTGGTGATTTGGGCTTCCAGGTGGCCGCGCAGGTCGGGGTCGTAATTACGCGCATCGGCGATGTCATATTCCGATTCATGCTTCACGATGCCCTCGCGCAGCTCCCAGGTCAGGTTGAGACCAGGGAAATCCTGGTAGCGCTGCTCGAGCTTGGTGACAATGCGCAGGGATTGCTTGTTATGATCGAAGCCGCCGTGATCCTGCATCAGGTGAGCCAGGGTTGTCTCACCGTTGTGACCAAAGGGCGGGTGCCCCATGTCGTGGGCCAGGCAGATGGCCTCGGTGAGCTCGGGATTGGCTCCCAGAGCGCGGGCAATGGTGCGCCCGATCTGGGCAACCTCGAGCGTGTGGGTCAGGCGGGTGCGGTAATAGTCGCCCTCATAGTTGATAAATACCTGGGTCTTGTATTCCAGGCGACGGAATGCGGTGGTGTGCAGGATGCGGTCGCGGTCGCGTTGGAAGGCAGTGCGGTATTCAGGCTCGTCTTCGGGGTAACAGCGCCCCTTGGTATCCTTGCTGCGAATGCCATAGGGTGCCAGGGATTGATCTTCTAAGGTCTCGAGTTCTTTACGCGTGAAAAACATAGTTTCCCCTTTTCAATGGACTAATTCGGTTTGATTTATCCAAACGATTATTATACCCCAGCTTGGATGGGGAAACCCCATTTTAGCCGTGGACCCGTGTACCCAGGGTTTCTCCAAGCAGTGCACGGTGGATATTAGCAGGTGTTTCCCCTGAAAAAATCAAAGCGCGTAAACCAGGTATCTTCTCTATCATATGGAGGATTTGTTGGACTTTATCAAGCATGCCACCAGTTACATCGGTAGCTGTTGAACCCGACAGGCCTGTTGCAATGTGCGGGAAGCTGGAGGGAGTGATCTCAGAAAGTAGCGTGGTGTTAGCCGGGTAATCAGCCCACACACCGGGTTCATACCCGGCGAAAAGGAGCTGGTGTGGTTTCATTTTTTGTGCAAGGTAACTGAAGAGCTCTTCGGTGGAAAGGATGGTGCCACCAAGCTCCTGGTCGAAGACCACATCCCCGTAGATCACTGGCAACAATCCATGGGTGAGGGCATTATGCAGGGGCTCCAGGTTCCAGGTCTCCACCCTGCCTCCTCTGGCAGAGATCATAGCAGAGGGTGGAAATACGAGGGCAGGAAGATTAGCTTTCTGTAATGCGGCTAAGACCAGCTGGTTCAATTCAGCTGCCTGGCGCCATACCTCCACGAATCCCAGCCAATCCTGCTGCGAGCTGACGCCTTTGCGGGTCTGGTACTGTCTGGCGACTATATGGCCAAAAGAGCCGGAGCCATGCCCCAGCAGCAGGCGTAGATTGGAATCCTGCCGGCGTGCCTCGGCGATCTCGCTCGCCAGCCGTTCCAACATGTCCAAGCGAGGGGTGTGAGGCTGGTCTTTAACCGTGATGAGTGAGCCACCCAATTTGAGGAACACCAGCCTGTCGCTCACGCCTTACCAATCTCCGTCACAATGGTGCCGGCTGCGCCTGCATTTAGCAGAGCAGTTAACACCGAATTAGAAGCATCCGCTGATACCAGGGCGATCATACTACCTCCCCGTCCAGCACCGGAGAGCTTGGCCCCCAATGATCCGGCTCGGAGAGCCACTTCGACCAGGGCATCCAGCTCTGGGGAGGAGACGCCTATCTTTTGCAATAAAGCATGGTTTTCATTCATCAGCGGTCCGATTGCCTCAATTTTGCCAGCTTCGATGGCTTTGCGCCCAGATATTGCAATTTTCCCAACCGAATCAAACAGCTGCTCGAACTGCTGATGATCTTGCTCCCAGGCACGGCGAACATCGCCTACGGCCAGCGAGGTTGGGCTCTTGATGCCGCTATCAGCAATGACCAGGGTGAACGGGCGCTTGACTGGCAGGATTTCGAACCCTTTTCCCTTGACAAAATACACCGGTTTGGCGTAGGTGATTACAGTATTATCAATCCCCGAAGGGGTGCCATGGTAGATCTGCTCGGCTTCGTAGACCAGATCGGAGATTTGCTGGTCGGTGAGGGGATGCCCCACGGAGGCCGATAAAGCGCGCAGGATGGCTACTGAGACGGCTGCACCCGAGCCCATGCCGCCGGCAATGGGGATTGTGGAGGTAATATGGATGCGACAGGCGGGGATATGAGTTAATCGCAGGACAACAGCAGCTTTGCGAATCACTACCGCCAGGGGGTGATCCTCAGGCAGATTGGACAGGTTGGTCTCCAGGTTGATATCAGGAGCAATAAGCCTCACCTGGCCAGGCGGACTTTTTGGCTCGGCCATCACGATGGCCTTCGCTCTGACTTGCAAGACAGGCACCGCAATAGCCGGACGGCCATAAACCACGGCGTGTTCACCGAACAGGATGATCTTACCGGGGGCAGAAGCAGAAAATGCTGGCATAGCGTTTAGCTTGAAGCCACGGATACTCACACGGGGGAGAGATAGAAAATGATCACTACTGCCACAATCCAAAGGATAATGGAAGCCTGCAAGGGTCGGTCGGTAAGCAGCACCTCCTCCGGCTCACCTCCAACTTGTTTTACTTGAAGCAGGTAAAGGTAGCGGAAGATGCCATAGATCACGAAGGGAATGGTCAGCATCATGGTATGGTCAACCGGGAGATTGGGAGCCGAGAAGGTATACAGGCTATAGGTGATGATGGCGCTGCTGGAGACGATCAGGATCAGCTGGTCGAGCAATGGCAGGGTATAACCACTCAGCGACTTACGGTGTGAATTGGCCTCCTCTGCCAGCAAGTTCAGCTCGGCACGGCGTTTACCGATGCCCAGGTAAAGGGCCAGGAAGGTGGTAAAGACGTACAGCCAGGGAGAGAAGCGATGCACTACGATCAACGATACACCTGCTCCAACCCGAAGCACATAAAAACTGGCCAGGATCATGACATCCAGGATGGGGGCATGCTTGAACCAGGCTGAATAAGCCAGATTGAGCACCAGATAGGCCAGCCCGATCAGGGCGAAATTGAACGATAACAAGGTGGCTGGTATGAATACCACCAGGGTGAGCAGGATGCCCATTCTACGGGCAGTGGAAAATTTCAGCGCACCGGAGGGCAAGGGACGCAGGCGCTTCTTGGGGTGGTTGCGATCAGCTTCCAGGTCTATCAGGTCATTAATGATGTAAATGACGCTGGAAAGCAGGCAAAACAAGACGAAACCCAGGATGATGCGCGCAAGAGCAGGCCAGTTGGTCAGCTGCTTATCGAAAATCAATGGAATAAACAGCAGCCCGTTTTTTACCCACTGGAGGGGACGCATGGTTTTAATCAGGGGTTTCAGGCCAGAGGTGGACATAAGCTAACCTCACTAGTTTACCTGAGAATCGGCTTTTAAGGAAACAGGAATCTATTTCCTTGGAGAAAAGCGAAAATGCTGCCAAGAAATAGATATCATTGCTTGATCCGATGTGTTTTAGAGGGAAACCAAAGATATTTTCCTTGTAGCCTGGCAATCGCCTGACATTATAGGAGACTGTTTCGTTTCATTCCTAAGCAACTTTCCATAAGGAGTGCTTAATATTGATTTGTCTGAACATTCTCATGAAATTAGCCTGGAATACTTTATTATAAAGGGCACATAATAAAAAGTGCTATTTTTGTCATTGCGAGGCGCATTTTGCCGAAGCAATCTTCAACCTTAAAAATAAAACTTCATTGCTTTTTCCCTTTTCAATGATCATCCAAAAAACAAGTCAAATAAATCATCCCAATAGGGGTTTAGTTTAGCGATAAGCTCGAGTTTTTTCTTCCTGGAGCCACCCTTAATTTGCTTTTCACGTAAAATTGCCATGGCAACATCATTTCCAACTTCATAATATACGAGTTTGTATATCTTATATTTTTTACTAAAGTAACCACCTTTACCCGATCGATGCTCAATCACCCTACGCTGAAGATCATTGGTAACCCCAGTGTAGAGCACTGTATGATCTTGATTGGTCATTATATAGACAAAGTATTGTTTATTGTTCAAAATCAACCCTCTAGATATATATTATAAATGTGCATATTTATACAGGTGTATGTAAGCAAGATTTTTTTGAAGATTGCTTTGTCGGACTAAAGATCAGTCCTCCTCGCAATGACATTACATTGAGAATACTTCGGCTACCGTATTAGATTGATCTTCATAGAAAATCTCAGTTTCTTTAAGAAAGAAGTGCACTAAATGCTGTGGAGTTACTCGCAGTGACAATTCAACTATGATTACTCGAAATTAGAATCTGAGTTAAGATATGTACCATGAAAAAAATCCGCTTAGACCTGTTGCTGGTGGAACGCGGCCTGGCTGAAAGTCGTTCTATGGCGCAACGGCTGGTGATGGCCGGGCAGGTGCGGGTCAATGGGGAATTGACGCTGCGCACAGCCGCCAATGTCACCCCGGACGTACAACTGGAAGTCGAGCATGGGATGCGCTTTGTGTCGCGTGGTGGAGATAAGTTAGAGGCTGCTCTGCAGGCTTTTGAGGTGGAGGTCAGGGGTCAGATCTGTGCGGATGTAGGGGCTTCCACGGGCGGCTTTACCGATTGCCTGTTGCAGCATGGGGCAGCAAAGGTCTATGCCATCGATGTAGGGCGAGGCATCCTGGATTGGAAGCTGCGCCAGGATCACCGTGTGGTGGTCATGGAAAAGACCAATGCACGCTTCCTCGAGCGATTACCCGAGGCAGTGCGGATCATTACCATCGATGTATCGTTCATCTCTTTGAAGGTCATGTTCCCGGTCATGCGGGATTGGTTTTTAGTAGGGGCTGATGCCGGGCAACCTGTGCAGGGTTCGATCATCGCACTGGTCAAACCTCAATTTGAGGCGGGACGCCAGCAGGTGAGCCGGGGTAAGGGCGTGATCCGTGACCCATTGATCCACCGCCAGGTACTATTGGACGTCCTGGGGGAAGCCAGCGAGGTGGGGTTCAATGTTCTTGGTTTGATCCGCTCACCGCTCAGCGGTCCAAAGGGTAACGTGGAATTCCTGACCTGGCTGGAATGTTCCGGGGAGCAGACCAATTCCATTGAAAACATGGTGGAGTCAATCGTGCCTGCCGGGCCGGGCGGAGGCGAACCTTCCGCTCTATCTGCTGGTAATTAAAATCGGTTATACTAAGCCCCGTCTATGTCCTCGGAACATATTCGCAACTTTTGCATCATCGCCCATATCGACCATGGCAAGTCCACTCTGGCCGACCGCTTGCTGCATCTCACCGGCACCGTCCCTGACCGGGATACCACCGAGCAAATTCTGGATAGCATGGAGCTTGAACGCGAAAAAGGCGTCACCATCAAGGCTTCAGCCGTACGCATGAGTTATACGGCCAAAGACGGGGATAACTACGAATTAAACCTGATCGACACACCCGGGCATGTGGATTTCGGCTATGAAGTCAGCCGGGCACTGGAAGCCTGTGAAGGCGCTTTGCTGGTGGTGGATGCCAGCCAGGGAGTGGAGGCGCAGACACTGGCGAACCTCTACAGTGCCCTGGAAGCTGACCTGGAAATCATCCCGATCATTAACAAGATCGATTTGCCCTCCGCCCAACCGGATGAGGTGGCACAGGATATCAGCAACCTGTTAGGAACCCCGCCCGAGGATATTATCCGCATTTCAGCCAAGGAGGGCATCAACATCGAAGCTGTGCTGGAGGTGATTGTCAGGGATGTGCCTCCCCCAAAAGGTGATGAGAATGCTCCGTTAAGGGCGCTGATATTTGACTCACATTATGATTCCTACAAAGGCGTGGTGGCGTACATCCGCCTGGTGGATGGGAAAATCGAGCACACGGATAACCTGCATCTGATGTCGACCGGTTTTGATGTCAAGCCGGTGGAGATCGGTATCTTTGCGCCAGATTTACGACCGGTGCGATCTTTAATGGCGGGCGAGGTGGGTTACGTTGCCACCGGATTGAAGACAGTGCACGAGTGCCGCGTAGGAGATACGATTACCAATAGCCTGCATCCGGCGCAGGTACCACTGCCTGGGTATCGTAAAGTGAAACCGATGGTCTACGCCGGGATTTATCCGGTGGAAGGCGAGGATTATGCCGACTTGAAGGAAGCGCTTGAAAAATTACAACTGAACGATGCTTCCCTGGTTTTTGAGCCGGAAACTTCGCAGGCGCTAAACTTCGGTTTCAGGTGTGGCTTCCTGGGCATGTTCCACATGGAGATCATCCAGGAGCGCCTGGAACGTGAATATAACCTGGATATCATCGTCACCTCACCCTCGGTGGAATACGAAGTATTGTTGCAGACCGGTGAGACTATCCTGATTGACTCCCCCGCCGACCTGCCGGACGAGATGCTGATTGAAGAAATCCGTGAACCCTGGATGAACATCGAGATTTTCAGCCCCACAGAGTTCTATGGGACGATCATGGAGCTGACCAAGAAAAAACGCGGCATATTTTCCTCACAGGATTATCCCGCCCCCAACCGGGTGCAGCTCAATTTCCAAATCCCCCTGTCTGAGCTGATTGTTGATTTCTTTGACCTGTTGAAATCACGCACGCGGGGCTATGCTTCGCTGGATTATCAATTTGCTGAATATCGTCCGGATGATTTGGTAAAGCTGGAAATACTGGTGAATGAAGAACCGGTGGATGCCCTGGCAACCATTGTTCACCGCAACGCTGCCTACCACAAGGGGCAGGCAGTGATCACCAAGCTTAAAGAAGTGATCCCGCGCCAGCTTTTCCTGGTGCCCATCCAGGCTTATGCCGCAGGGCGGGTGATCTCGCGGGCAAATATTAAACCCATGCGCAAAGATGTGCTGGCTAAGTGTTATGGGGGGGATATCACCCGCAAGAAGAAGCTGTTGGAAAAACAGAAAAAAGGCAAGAAGCGCATGAAGATGGTGGGGAACGTGGAAATCCCACAGGAGGCTTTTCTGGCAGTATTACGCATCGGGGAGGAATAATCAGATTGCTACTTCAGTAACCAAAAGTAACTGGAAACGTATCCTGCCTGGCCTGGTCGTCAGTGTGGCAGCTTTGGCGATCGTTATTTCCATGCTGGACCTGGATAAATTCGGACAGGCGGTGGAACAGGCTGATGTGCGCTTTTTACTGGCAGGTGTTGGGGGTGAAATCCTGTGGCTGGTGGTACGGGGATTCTTCTGGCGCACTTTACTACAAAACAAAGCTTCTTATTATGACGCTTTTATCACCATCAACGAGGGTTACCTGCTGAATAACATCCTGCCATTTCGTCTGGGAGAGATAGGGCGTGCCTTCCTGATGGGTCGTAAAGCAAAATTGGATTTCTGGCAGGTCATCCCATCCATTTTAATTGAGCGTGCCCTCGACCTGGCAGTAGCGATTGGCTTGTTCTTGAGCGCGCTTCCCTTTGTAATCGGTATTTCCTGGGCAAAACAGGCTGCGATAGGCATAGGAGCAATCGTCATCATCGGGTTAGGCACCATTTACCTCCTGGCGCGTAACCGGGAACGGGTGCTCCCGTGGATTGAACAGTTAGGAGAGCGCTGGAGCATTGTAAAAAAGCTGGCTGGACGCAGGGTGGTGGCTTTCTTTGATGGATTGGCAATCATCACCGATGGCCGGCTATTCTTGCGCGCCTTGGGTTGGGAAGGATTAAACTGGTTGGTTGCCGTCCTGCAATATTACCTGTTCTTGCGGGCGTTTTTCACCGGTCCCAGCTTATTGTGGGTGGTTTTTGCCCTGGGAGTGGGCGCCCTGGGTATCGCTGCCCCTTCCTCACCAGGGGCAATTGGCGTGTTTGAAGCCGTTTTAGTGGGTGCCCTGGTGGTCTTTGGGCTGGATGCCTCTCCCGCCACGGCATTTGCCCTCTCAGTTCACTTCTCGGCGTATATCGTCACGAGTCTGATTGGCGGCTATGGGTTGTACAAAGATGGCGAATCCCTTTCTGGATTGTATACACGGCTGGGAAGAATGAAATCCAAGGAAGAAACGCACGAGCCTGCTGAGTGAAACTTATAGCCAGGTTGGATCGTCTTTTAGATTAACATGCGTATATTAACCACCCTCACCTATTATCTCCCTCATTATTCAGGGCTGACGATTTATGCGGAAAGGCTGGCGCGTGCCCTGGTGGAAGATGGCCACCAGGTGACGGTGTTGACTTCGCGCTATGACAATAACCTGCCCACCCGAGAGATACGCAACGGTGTGCAAGTTATCCGCCCGCGGGTATGGATGCATGTCAGCAAGGGGGTGCTCATGCCAAGCATGCTCTACTGGGCCTGGGTGAATATTCGACGTGCCGATATCGTCCACCTGCACCTGCCACAGTTGGATGCGGCTTATATCGCTCTGCTTGCCCGGCTGATGCACAAGCCGGTGGTGATCACTTATCAGTGTGACTTGCTTCTACCTAAGGGTTTCATCCATTCGATTGCTAACCAGATATCTCATCTAGCGAATAAAATGTCATTGGGATTAGCTCAGCAAGTAGTGGTCATTACGCTTGACTACGCCGAACAATCAACCTTCTTGCGCCGTTACTTATCGAAAATTCGCGCCATCCCCGCCCCGGTCGAGCTGGTGATCCCTACCCAGCACGACGTGGCCGCAGTAAGGGATAAAGCCAGTCTGGAACCAGGTCAGCGAATTATCGGCATGGTAGCCAGGCTGGCAGCCGAGAAGGGAGTGGAATATCTGGTGGCAGCCATGCCGGAAATCTTAAAGAGATTCCCGACGGCGCGTGTTTTGCACGTGGGTCAGTACCAGGACGTTTTGGGAGAGGAAGAATATGCCAATAAGCTGAGGCCGATGATCAAGGCCCTGGGTGAACACTGGACTTTTCTGGGGATTTTGCCGCCAGCTGAATTATCGGCATTTTACCGGCAGTGTGAAGTCACCGTCTTGCCCAGCACCAACAGCACGGAATCATTTGGCATTGTGCAGGTGGAATCAATGGCTTGTGGCACACCCGTGGTCGCTTCCGATTTACCCGGTGTGCGCCAGCCGGTGAGGATAACCGGCATGGGACGTGTGGTGCCCATCGCAGATGCGCATGCTTTGGCTGAGGCGATCTGTGATGTACTCGACCAACCCGAACACTACCGGGGTGATGTAAATGGCGTGATCAGGCGCTTCTCATCACAGCACATCGCCGAAGAATATGAACGAGTATTTCAAGAGCTTACCAAGGCGAACAGTTTTGGCAGATAATTATCTAATCACCGATACCTCGGAGCCAGGTGGCTAAATACCTAAGTGTTTTTGATTGATGGAAGATAAAGACTTTCTTTGGCTAAACCTGCGCGAATTACCCTATTTCCGCGCCATGCTGCGGGCGGTGGAAGCGCAGTTTTATCAGGAGTTCGAGCTGGCAGCCCCAACGTTGGATCTGGGTTGTGGCGATGGGCATTTTGCGCTCATCACCTTCAACCGCAAGATTGACGTCGGTTTAGACCCCTGGGCGGGACCGATCCACCAGGCGGCTCAAGCAGGTGGTTACCATTCACTGGTCCAGGCAGACGGAGAGAAGATACCCTTTCCAGAGGCATACTTCGCCTCCGCCATCAGCAACTCGGTGCTGGAGCATATCCCCCATGTGCAAGGCGTTTTGGCAGAATTGAGGCGGGTCTTAAAACCAGAGGCCCAGTTCATTTTCTGTGTGCCCAACCCGCGTTACCTGAGCGAGCTTTCAGTTCCTGCTTTCCTTGGCAAAATCGGCTTGAAACGAATGGGAAAAGCCTATGCCGACTGGTTCATGCGCATGTCACGTACCCATCATGCTGTCGAGCCTGAAATTTGGGAAAATTGGCTAAAGGAAGCTGGCTTCCGTTTGGAGCGATACTGGCATTATTTTTCGCCCCAGGCGCTGCACATTTTGGAGTGGGGCCATTATTTTGGTGCTCCCACCCTCTTGCCTCACGCGATTTGGAAACGTTGGATCATTGCCCCTTGGCGCTGGAATTTAGCTCTCACTGAGTATATTGTACGGCGGCATGTCATTGCCGAGCCTCACCCTCAAGGGGCTTATACATTCTTTGTTGCTAGGAGTATCTAACTTATTACGGATGACGGGAGTCAGGATATTGTCGAATAATCTAATTCACTACTTAATAAGCACAGGCTATCTCTAAAATGGGCCGTTTGCTGAAACCTGGTGGATTGTTGGTGCTGGTTACTCCTAACCCTGATTCGCCTATGCGCAGGCGAAAAAAGGAGCCATGGATTGAATATAAGGATCCCACCCATACCAGCCTGACCCCCCTCGAAGTGTGGCTGGCTGCTTTGCGTTCCTATGGGTTAAACCCTCGCCGGGTGTTCTCGGATAGCTTTTGGGATGCGCCGTACCTTCCGATCATACTCACTATATTGCAGAAACTGTTCTTTGGCGTACCCGGGGGCTTGCAAGCTATACTTGGATGGGGTATTATTCCTCTCCGTATGGGTGAAAGCCTGATTGTCCTGGCGGAGAAGGCATGAATCGAGAGCCAACGGTTCTGGATTTTGTAAAATCCCTCTTCAGGGGGAAACCTCTGGCGATTCCATCTCCAGAGGAAGCAGCTCATCCACCTTCGCTGTTGAGCGAAGAACCGCAAGAACAACCCAAGCTGACTGATATACAACCAGCTCCCTCACAGGTACCCACACCTATTTCCTCTAGGTTGTCGCTGCCATGGCTATCATTGTTAGCCCTGGGGATTGCCCTGGTAGCCCAGGTTTCGCTGCAACCACGCCCCAACCGCGTTTGGTTATCTGGTGTTATTCTATATCTGGTTGCGGCCGGAGTACTGGTATGGACTACCTGGAAAGGCGAATGGCTTCCAGCTGAACTGCCTGAAGCTGAAGAACATGTGGAGGATTACCGCCTGCACGCCAGGTGGTTGTACATCAGCCTGCCGCTGTCATTGGCTGCTTTCCTTACCCTGGGGGGTAACCGCTTCACTTCGTTGAATGTTATCTTATGGTTCCTGGCGATCATATCTACCATCCTGGCTTTCTGGCAGGGAGCGCTTCCATTCAGGCGTTGGTGGAGCTGGATAAAAGATCACCTGCACCTGCCATGGAAGATGTCCATCTCCGCCTGGACCGTACTCATCATTGCCTCGACCTTGCTGGTGGTTTTCTTCCGAGTGTATCGCATTAACCAGGTGCCACCCGAAATGATTAGCGACCATGCCGAGAAACTACTGGATATATGGGATGTGTTGCATGGGCAGACTAGCATCTTCTTCCCGCGCAATACAGGTCGCGAGGCCATCCAGATGTACCTGACGGCTGGTATCATCCAGCTTTTACACACCGGTTATACCTACCTCAGCTTGAAGATTGGCATGATACTGGCTGGGCTGCTCACCCTGCCCTATCTCTATTTATTGGGTAAGGAACTGGGCAACCGCCGGGTGGGATTGCTGGCGATGATCTTTGCTGGGATTGCCTATTGGCCGAACGTCATCTCACGCGTAGGACTGCGCTTCTCACTCTATCCATTATTTGTTGCTCCCACGCTGTATTACTTGATACGGGGCTTGCGTACCTCCCGGCGCAATGATTTTATCCTGGCTGGGCTGGCCCTGGGTATTGGCTTGCATGGCTACACGTCCATCCGCATCTTGCCCATTGTGATTTTGGTTGGGGTGGGGATATATTTGTTACATGCTCAAGCCAGAGGCAAGCGCTTGCAGGTCATTTCAGGTTTGCTGGTCTTGGTCCTGGTATCTCTGATCCTCTTCCTGCCCTTATTGCGCTTTGCCCTGGAATATCCCACCATTTTCGACCTGCGCGCTTTTTCACGTTTGGGTACCACGGAGCGCCCTTTACCTGGGCCAGCCCTGCTGATATTCCTTAAAAACTTATGGAATGCCTCGACCATGTTTTTTTGGTCGGATGGTCAGATATGGGTGCATTCGGTCACCAACAGCCCGGCGTTGGATATCACCTCTGCAGCACTATATTTCCTGGGGGTGGTTTTGCTGTTGGTACGTTATATCCGTCGACGGACCTGGCAGGATCTCTTCCTGTTGGTCTCGGTTCCCTTGCTGATGATGCCATCCATCCTCTCGCTGGCATTTCCTGACGAGAATCCGGCTTTGAACCGGGCAGCAGGCGCCATCATCCCGGTTTTCCTGATCGTCGCCATTGCTTTGGATGGAATGATGAAGGCTATCGAGAAGCGCACACCCTCCAGGGCAGGGAGTCGTTTCGCCTGGAGCCTGGCAGCTGTATTGCTTATCTTTTCAGCCTTGCAGAACTACGACCTGGTGTTTAGCCAGTACCAGCGGGCTTATGAACTATCGTCATGGAATACCTCCGAGATGGGTAAGGTGGTCCACGATTTTGGCGATATCTATGGCAGCACGGATACCGCTTATGTAGTACCCTTTCCATACTGGGTGGATACGCGCTTGGTAGGTATGAATGCCGGAGACCCCACACGTGATTATGCCATCCCTCCGGACCAAATTTCCCTTACCTTGAGTGACCCGCGCCCAAAAATGTTCCTGGTCTATCTCAATGACCCGGCTGACCTGGACTTGCTACAGCAGCTCTTTCCTCAGGGTACGACTACCACCTATGCATCCAAGGTCGGGAAGAATTTTGATATTTATATGGTTCCGCCTGCCTCAAGCGTTTCCGGTAATGTCCCCTGATCAGGTGGGTATGAAACCCCATGAGGAATTTGGCGATGGAGGAATTTTTTCTCTACGGGTAAAATTCAACCATCTCGTTCGATTGAGCGTATGAATGATGTAATGCCTGACACCACTGCCAGACCCGCCCGGAAGAAGATTCGCTGGGTTACTCCATTGATCTATGATGTATTACTATTGTACATCCTGGTCATTGGTGGTGTTTTTCGCTACATCGGCATCACCTGGGGAGATTGGCAATATCTTCATCCGGATGAGCGCTTCCTGGTATGGGTTGGCTCGGATATTCAGCCGATCGGCACGCTCCCTGAGGCGCTGGGTCCACCTCCCAATACGGTAAATAATCCGTGGAGAGTAAGTCCCACGTATACCTATCCGGATTGCACCAGCTGGGGTGGCTATTTTGATGCATCTTGCTCGCCGCTCAACCCCAATAACCGCGGCCATGCATTTTATGTATACGGCACGCTACCCATGTTTATCGCCCGCTACATGGTGCAGTGGATCTATGGTCATTCTGGTTTTAACGAGATGACCGTGGTGGGAAGATCCCTTTCAGCGCTGGTTGATCTCTTATCGGTGGTCCTGGTTTACGCCATCGGTAAGCGGGTATTTAACAAGCCGGTAGGTCTGCTGGCGGCTGCATTTTCAGCCTTTACCGTATTGAACATCCAGCAGTCCCACTTCTTCACCATGGATACCTTCTTCAGCTTCTTCACCCTGCTGGCTGTTTATTTTGCTGCCAGGGTGAGCCTGGTGGAGCCGATATTTAAAGCCATCCCGCCAAATGAAGCCGACAGCTCAGATTTATCGCCTGTGGACGAAACGCATGATGAGCAATCGCCAACATTGGTCTCCTACCTTTTGGCTATGGTTAAACACCCCTACTTTGGGCTCTCCATCGCCTTTGGAATCGCCCTGGGTTGTGCCGTAGCATCCAAGCTGAGCGCGGCTCCGGTGGCTTTCGTGCTGCCGATGGCATTTGGCGTGGTTATCTGGCAAAAACCAGCCCGGGAACGACCGGCCTGGCTGGTGAAGGCAGCAATTTACCTGGGCACGGCGGCATTTGTTAGCCTGCTGGTGTTTCGCCTCCTGCAGCCTTATGCCTTTTTAGGGCCCGGTTTCTTCGGTCTGCGCCCCAATCCGCAATGGCTCTCCAATATCAAGGAACAACGCGCTCAGGCAGCCGGCGATATTAATTTTCCACCCTCCTTGCAATGGGCTCGTCGGCCGGTGTGGTTCTCTGCCCAAAATTTGGTCGAGTGGGGATTGGGAATACCCTTAGGAATCCTGGCATTCGCCGGTTTCCTGTGGGCTGGCTGGCGCATGCTGAAAGGAGACTGGCAGAAACACGCTGTGCTGTGGTTGTGGGGAGGCTTTTACTTCGTATGGCAGTCTTTGCAATTTAACCCAACCATGCGCTACCAGCTGCCGACCTACCCCATCCTGGCGATCTATGCCGCTTGGGGTCTGGTGGAGCTGTGGAAGTTCAGGCGGCATAAACAGTCAGATGATCTATCGCCTGAAGCTGGATCTGGACGAAAGAGATTAAATTGGACGCGCCTTACCTCTATCCTGGCGGGTGGTATTGTGCTTATCGCTACCTTTGCCTGGGCCCTTGGTTTCAGTCTGATTTACGCCCGACCCATCACCCGCGTAGCTGCCTCCGCATGGATTTACCAGAATATTCCTGGACCGGTCAACCTGCGCATCCAGACATCAGACGATCTTTATAATCAGCCAATTTCCATCCCTTATGGCAACACCATCCAGCCCTATTACCCGATTCAGACAAGTTTCACGGCCAATGCCAGCGGAACCCTGAGTGAGGTCTACCTGGCGCATGTTACCAATATTCAGCCATCAGAATCTGTAGCTTTAAATATATCCCTTTCCACCCCGTCAGACCGTGGAGAACCCATCATGACGCAGGTGGTGAATGTCTCGCCATCTGCGGAGGGTGCTCCATTCACTGAGGGATACCTACTCCAATTTAATACCCCCCTTAGCGTCACTACAGGTCAGGTATATACCCTCACCCTTGTCTTGGCTGAAGGTGTGCGTATCCTGGATGCCTGCGGTCCGGTGAGCCTCGGCCTGCAGACCGCGCTGGAGACGATCGTCGATACGGTAGCCGGACCTGATCAATGCTTGATAGGTTCCGCAGCACCGTATAATCTCACCTTTACTCCTCAGCAGGATGGACTGCTGCAGGCGGTCACGCTAAGCCAGCTGGTGGATGAGACCCCTCCAGTCGGACCGCAAACTTTGGAACTCAGCATCGGACCAACCGGCGATGATCAGCTGGTGGCGACCGCCACCCTTACAGGCGATCTCGCACCGGGTCCAAATGGGTTGGGAGCAGGTTATTTACTGACGCTCAACCGGCCAGCGATCCTGGAAAAGGGCAGGACCTACAGCTTATCGCTGACCTTGACCCAGGGATATGGCGTGATCACTGTTCAGGGGAGTGCGGTGGCGAACGAAGGTGATTGGGACGATGGTTTACCCTTGCGTGTGGATGGTTATGATGCCTTTGGGGGCATCTATAGGCCTGGTTTGAACTTTAACATGTATACGGATGATAATCCTGACAAGCTGGATCATTTTATCAATGTGTACGATCAATCCGAATACATTTTCATCAGCTCCAGCCGCGAGTGGGGCTCGCTGCCACGCCTGCCGGAGCGTTTTCCCATGACCACGTTGCATTACCGCCATCTCCTGGGCTGCCCGGATGACCGTACCATTGAGTGGTGTTACAGTG
>JBAQFX010000341.1:0-11721 GCA_049287485.1 Anaerolineales bacterium | reverse complement strand
ATCATGCGGTGTTCCATGCTCTGGTAGTTGCGGATACGGCTTGCCAGCAAGTCGGAATTAGATAAAATCAGCATTTCACCGGTGATACTGCGAATGCGGGTACTCTTCAGCCCAATATGTTCCACCGTGCCAGAAAACTCACCGATATTAATAGAATCTCCTTCCACGAAGGGTTGGTCAATGGAGATGGTCAAGGAAGCGAACAGATCACCCAGGATCCTTTGCAACGCTAAACCAATAGCGATACCGCCGATCCCCAGGCTGGCGATCAGCGTGGTAACTTGAATCCCGGGGATATTTTCCAGCGCCAGGATAACCACCACCGTCCACACCACAACCTTAGAGATCATTGAAATCGCCGCCAGCGACCCTTTTTTGTCTTCTAGCTTTCCATTTTTACCAACCTGCTGGCGCTTAAACCAATATTCGATGAGATCAATCACCCAGAAACCCGCCTGGACCAGCAGAACGATAATGGTGAGCGTTTCAATCACGCTCATCACAGCAGGGGTGAGATTCAAGAAGCGCAACCCGATATAGATCGATACCCACAGGATAAAGAACCCGGAAGTATGATCGAGCAGGTTCTTGACCAGGTCACTGGTATTGAGCTGGAGGCGTTGGGTGTATTTTTGAATCCTCTTACGTAGCAGCCAGGATAGGATCCGTAAAAGTGCATAAAAAACCACCCCCGCAATGACTGCCGTCGCATATTGGTAGATCGTGGCGCCTAAAAAAACCGTTGTCCAGGAAATCATGCTTGGTTTTCCTCCTTCATCATCCCCAGTGAATTTTACCCTATACATTCCCCCTGAGCACCCATGAGGTCGTCGCACGGCCTTCTTTCTGGTCTTGCATCAAGCCTGCACTGCAAAGCGGAGTTGAGGGTAAAAACCACCCGGCTTGATGTCTTCAGGGCTCGACCAGTTTCAGACCTCACGCATCCTGGGGATGGGTGAGGCTTACTTTTACAGCTGATACAGCTCCCCGTACTTCGTCTTTAGATAGTTGATATACGGTTCAATGCTGAGTGGACCTCCGGTCACACGCTCGATCAATTCATTGGCGGTAAACTTGCTGCCATGTTGATACACGTTATCGATCAGCCAGGTATGCAACGTATCGAATTTACCTTGCGACATCTCCTGAGGAATCTCCGGGTGCGTTTTAAGCGCCTGGGCGAAGAATTGAGACCCCATGATATTACCCAGGGTGTAACCCTGGAAGGCACCACCCACTGTACCGCCAAACCAGTGCACATCTTGCATCACGCCATCCCGGTCGTCGGGAGCGCGAATGCCCATATCTGCGTTATAGCGCAGATGCCAGTACTCGGGCAAGTCACGTACCAGCAGGTTACCTTCCAGCAAGGCCAGCTCGATGTCGAAACGGATCATCACATGCAGGTCGTAAGTTACCTCGTCAGCATCGGTGCGGATGAGCGAACGCTGGACCTTATTCACTGCCCGGTAGAGGGTATCCAGTGAGACCCCTTTGAGCTGGTCGGGGAATTTGGCTTGCAGCTTGGGGTAGAAATATTCCCAGAAACCACGACTACGACCTACTAAATTCTCCCAGGTACGCGATTGGCTCTCATGTACGCCAGCAGAGGTACCGGTAGCCAGGGGAGTGCCTTCTAGCTCCATGCGGACGCCTTGCTCGTACATGGCATGCCCCGCTTCGTGGATGGTGCTGAATAGGCTATCACTTAGGTCGTTCTCCCTCACCCGCGTGGTAATGCGAACATCGCCCACTGAAAATTCGGTTGTGAAAGGGTGGGGGGTCAGGTCCTGACGGCCTCGATTGAAGTCATATCCCAATTGCCTGATCACCTCCAGTCCAAATGCCAGCTGGTCTGCCTGTGGGTATGTTTTCTTCAGGCAGGAGTCATTGGCGGGTGGTTGCGAAGTAATCGCCTGAACGATGGGGATCAGCTCACGGCGGAGCTGGGCAAACAGGCTGCGCAGGGTAGTGGCTTTCATGCCATAATCGGCGAAATCGATCAGCGGGTCAGCAATGTGCTCATATCCAGGGAAGAAATCCGCCATTTGCCGTGAGAGATCCAACGTGCGTTCCAGCAGGGGCTCCAGGGCTTTGAAATTATTCTCCGGTCGGGCAGTCACCCAGGTGTTATAAGACCTGGAACTGTGTTCGTAAAACTCCGCCATGAATTTGGGTGGTATCTTGATGGCACGCTCATATTCGCGCCGCGCCACCCGGATGAGCGATGCATCATCTGATTCGTAAGGCAGGCTCTCCTGGTAAGCTCGCAATTCGTCCAGCAGCCTGCCGATGGCAGGGTCGATGGATTTTTCATGTGCCAGCCGTGCCAGCAGGGCTGTTTGGCGACCACGGGCTGGGGCTCCACCAGGCGGCATATAGGTGGCTTCGTCCCAGCTTAGCAGGAATCCTGCATGTTGCAGGTCATAGATCTCCATCAGGCGGATTTTGAGTTCATCAAATTGATTTGTCATGCTGCTCTCCTGTATGTTTAAAATCCCGACCTATTATACTGGATTTCGTTCTCTGTCAGTGCGGGCGAGCAGTATTCAGTGTGACGAAGCGCCAGCGATATTCAAGCGCTCTTTGCATGTGCGCGATCGGGAGCGGTTTCGGTGGTTCCTTAGCGTATCTTCCTTATCTGGCTAGTGCGAATGACCCAGCAGCGATGTATACGAATAATGGAAAGTTTGTGTATCGCAGCTGCTTCCGCCAGTAAATAGCATTGCTCAGCATCCACAATTTGCTAGCCTTGAATCAGCAGTAATGGCAATTTCACTTGCAATACACACCCAAAACTGCAACTTTGATGTATGATTAACTCCGGCATGATTATTGCATTCAGAATAAATACCAATGCCGATCTATTGGTAGATAAATTTCGTTTAATAATGTGATCATGGAGCTGAACGGATGCCCAAGAAACCGATCAAACAAGCTAAGGGGGGCATCGCTGCCGGTCGAAACAAGGTGCAAGAAAAGACCAATCCTATTGAATCATCCATGGGGGTACGTTATCGGGCCCTGGTAGAACAGGTACCTGCCATCATCTATACCGATTCAGCTGAAAAAATATACAAAACCCTTTATATCAGCCCGCAGCTTAAAACCATCACCGGCTACGAGCCAGAAGAATGGATTGCGGATGACGATTTATGGTCCGGGATGATTGTGGATGAAGACCGTGATCGTGTATTGGAGGAATACTCGCGCACATACGCTGCCAATGAACCTTCCATTTCCGAATACCGGATTAATACCCGCGATGGCAAAATCATCTGGGTAAGTGATGAAACCCGCTTGATTCGTGATCGAAAAGGTAAACCCCTGTTCTGGCAGGGAGTGATTGTTGATATCACAGCGCGTAAGCGTGCTGAACAGGTGCAGCAGACTATCTATCGTATATCCCACGCCGTCGTGACCACCACCAGCCTGGATGAATTATTCAAATCTATACACGAAATTTTGGGTGAGCTGATGCCGGCACCTAATCTGTTTATTGCGCTGTATAACCCGGATAAAGACCTGATAAGTTTTCCATATTACGTGGACCAGTACGATGAGCCGCCACCACCCGCCAAACCTATGCATGGCTTGACGGAATATGTGCTGCGGACAAAAGAACCCCTGTGGGCTACGGCGAATGTTTTTGCTGAATTGGTCAGGCAAGGGGAAGTTGAAACGATTGGAACCGATTCGGTCGATTGGATTGGAGTCCCACTCCGGGTGGGAGAGAAAATGACCGGCGTGATGGTTACCCAGAGTTACACCAAGGGTGTAGTCTATAACCAGGAGCAGTTCTACCTGTTGAATTTCATCTCCACCCAGGTGGCGCTGGCTATCGAGCGTAAACTTGATCAACAGCGGATTGCCGATGCCCTTGAGTACAACAAGACCCTTATCAATTCTTCCAGCCTTGGGATCAGAACTTTCAATGCTGCAGGACAGTGCATTCTGGCTAACGATGCGGTCAATAAAATCCTGGGCGGAACCCTTGAACAGGTGCTGGCACAGAATTACAATGATATCGAAGCATGGAAGCAATCAGGGTTACTAATTTCCGCCCAGGAGGCGGTAGCCAGTGGCCAAGAAACACGGTGTGAAATTCATACCACCAGTTCCTTTGGAAAAGAAATCTGGTTAGATTGCAGATTTTCTCCGTTTGTTTCAAATGGCGAGCCCCACTTGTTGCTATCTGTAGATGATATTTCCACTTCGAAGCTGGCTGAGATCAACTTACAGATCTACGCCGCCAAACTCGAGCAAAGCAACCGCGACTTGCAGGAATTTGCCTACATTGCCTCCCACGATTTACAGGAACCCCTACGCAAGGTGCTGGCGTTTGGTGACCGTCTCGCCAACAAGTATAGCGATGTGATCGATGAGACTGGTCGCGATTATTTGAAACGCATGCTGGATGCCAGCCAACGCATGCAGACCCTGATCAACGACCTGTTGAGCTTTTCCCGAGTATCCACCCGTGCCCAACCTTTTACCCAGGTTGACCTAAATACCATCGCCCAGGAGGTAATCTCAGACCTGGAAAACCAGATCGATCGTACGCACGGTGAAGTTGAAATAATGGATCTGCCAATCGTAGAGGCTGATCCGACCCAGATGCACCAACTTTTGCAAAACCTGATCAACAACGCTTTAAAATTTCATAAAGAAGATATCCCACCTATTATCCGAATTACCGCAAGAGTCTCTCGAGGCCTGTGCCAGATCTTCGTAAAAGATAATGGGATTGGCTTTGATATCCAATATCTAGATCGTATCTTTAAACCTTTCCAACGCCTGCATAGCCGACAGGAATATGAGGGCAGCGGTATGGGGCTGGCTATTTGCCGCCGTATCGTTGAGCGCCATAGTGGAGAAATTACAGCCACCGGTGCTCTCGGGGAAGGAGCTACGTTCATCATCACCCTGCCCATCCGCCAATCCAAAGGAGAGAATAGTCATGCATAAAAATGTGAAACCAGTGGTCTTTCTCATGGCAGAGGATGATCCTGATGATCGCTTGCTGATCAGAGACGCTTTTCAGGAGAGCCTGGTAGACAACAATATTTATTTCGTTGAAGATGGGGTTGAATTAATGGACTATCTGCATTGCCAGAATAAGTATTCAAATCCCATGGATGCCCCCACGCCAGATTTGATCTTGCTTGACCTGAATATGCCACGCAAGGACGGGCGCGAAGCCCTGGCAGAGATCAAGAGCGACCTGCGCTTGAGATATATCCCGGTGGTAGTGTTGACCACCTCCAAGGCCGAGGAAGATATCATTCGAAGTTATGATATTGGCGCTGCCAGTTATATTACAAAACCAGTGACCTTTGATGGCCTCGTTGAAGCGATTAAAGGACTGGGACAATATTGGGTGCAGATCGTGCGCCTACCAGATAAAGACCTTCCAAAAGGATAATTATGTCCAATCAGAACCAGCCCATCACCATCCTTATCGCAGACGATGATCTCGACGATTGTGTTTTACTCCGGGAAGCCTTTCAAGAAAGTGTGGTGGATTATCGCCTTTTATTCGTCCACGATGGAACCGAATTGTTGCAGTTTCTAAGCAGACAGGGTAAATTTACTTCCCCTGCTTCAGCTCCCACGCCTGACCTGGTGCTGCTTGACCTGAACATGCCTGGCATGGACGGTCGCGAGGCTTTGGCGGAGATCAAAGCGAATCCAAACATTCGACGTATTCCCGTGGTCGTACTGACCCTCTCACGCGACCCGCAGGATATCATGCATATATATGACCTGGGTGGGTCTGGTTTTATCATCAAACCCGAGACCTTTGAAGGCATGCTAGAAGTGATCAATGTGCTGAGCCAGTACTGGTTCGAAACAGTTGAGCTTGCCAGTGGCCAATCGGTGAAAAAAGCCAGCCGCTCAAAAACCTACCAATCCTTTTCAGGATAAGGCAACGATTTTGATATGAATGGACAACCTTGATCCCAGGTGAGCCTCGAAGGAGACCGAACAACAACATGGAAGCCAACGCCAAAACCATCCCGATTTTGCTGATCGATGATGACGAAGATGATACTGTCATCCTGCGGGGATATATCAGTGAGCTGAGTGGTCAGGCGAAATATGTCTTGGATTCGGTGACAAACTATGAAGAAGGTCTCACCCAAATCCTACGTGCCAACCATGACATCTATCTGATCGATCATAACCTGGGCAATCATACTGGTTTGGAATTACTCAAAGAAGCCATCCAGGCGGGTTGCCAGGCTCCTCTGATCATCATCACCGGACTGTCCGATCCTGAGATTGACCAGGCTGCCTTGCTCGCTGGCGCTGCTGATTTCTTAATCAAGGACTCCCTGGATGGGCAATTATTGGAAAGATCCATCCGTTATGCCCTGGAGAGGAATCGTCTTCTACAAAACATACGCGATCTGGCGGTTCGTGATTCACTCACCGGCTTATACAATCGCCGTGAGCTGGACCGATTCGTTGATTATGAGATCATCAAAAGTCAGCGCTACAATCACCCATTCTCGCTCTTAATGACGGATATTGATCATTTTAAAGCCATCAATGATCGCCTCGGTCATCGCGTGGGGGATGAGATCCTTCAAAATGTGGCTCAAGCCCTGCTCACGAATGTTCGTGGCTGCGATTTAGCAGCTCGCTATGGGGGTGATGAGTTCATCATTGTGTTCCCTGAAACTTCCGGGACTCAGGCCATACTTGGAGCAGAACGTTTACGAAAGATCGTGGCTGCGCTGCCTGTCGTAGTAAGAGATAAAAAAGGATTGCCTGAAAAGATCGATATCACAGTCAGTATTGGTGTGGCAGAATATCCACGTGATGCCAAATCCATTGACCTTCTATACGAATTGGTCGACCAGGCCCTCTATCAGGCCAAGCTCGATGCCGGCAACCGGGTCATGCGCCTTAATCCAGAGGCAAAAAAGAAGGAAGAAAGAGTGAAGTCCGGTTCGATCCAGGCCATGCTTATTGAGGATGACCTGGATGATATCCTGCTGCTGCAGGATTCGCTTAAGGAGATCGAACCAGGCAAAATCAGGCTGGGGCATGCTGACCGACTTTCCAGGGGATTGCGTGAACTTTCAGAGCAAACCTATGACGTGATACTCCTGGATCTCAATCTTCCGGATAGTCATGGGTTGGATACGCTTAAAACCGTGGCCTATAGCTATCCCCGCATACCCATCGTGGTGCTTAGTGGCCTGGCAGACGATGCGACGACCACCGAAGCGATACGGCAGGGCGCTCAGGATTACCTGGTCAAAGGTGAGATCAGTGGACCATTGCTGGCTCGGGTGTTGCAGTACGCGATCAACCGTAAGAAGGCTGAGGATGTGTTACGGGCCAGCGAAACCAGGTACCGCACCCTGGTTGAAACCAGCCCAAATGGTATCACCGTGACCGATCTAGAAGGTAAATTGGTGCTGTGCAATCAACAAACCGCTAACCTGCACGGATTCGGGAGTCCGGAAGAAATGGTTGCCATGGATGTCTATGATTTGATTGACCCAGTCGACCGTGAACGTTCAAAGATTAACAGCCTAAAGACATTGGATGAGGGTAGGATCATCAATGCGGAGTACACCTTTGTGCGCAAGGATGGCAGCCATTTTCCAGCTGAGCTCAGCGCGGCCCTGCTGCGGGATTCGGTGGGCACTCCTGCAGGATTCATCGCCATCACGCGCGATATTACCGAGCGAAAGCGATCGTGGGAAGCTGAAAAACGCCTGATAAGGCTACGGGAAGAATTCATCGCCAGCGTGTCCCATGAATTACGTACGCCGTTGTTCAGCCTGATGGGATACATCGACTTGCTGCTAAAAGGCAAGGCACAAGACGCTGAGGTCCAGACTGAATTCCTGACACGCGCCTCTGTGGATGCAAATCGTCTGTTGGACATGGTGAACGAATTACTGGATTCCTCATTATTAGAGAGACAAAACCTGGTACTGGACCAGGAATCAGCAGATTTGGTTCCAATCATCGAGAACGTTTTGCATTCATTGCAAGAAAAAGCCGAGTTCAGCCAGATTTCTATCACCCCTGTGATTAACAATATTCCATTGGTGGCTGATATAGACATCACCCGCATGAGGCGTGTGCTGGTTAATTTGGTTGAAAATGCGATCAAATATTCTGATAAGGGTAGTGAAGTTGTAATCACGGGAGAATCCTTAAATGGTAATATCGTGATTAATATCATTGATCATGGTTGTGGCATTGCCGTAGAAGAGACAGCAAGAATATTTGAGAAATATTATCGGTCACTTAATACCCCGCAAGAGAATACCTCTGGCACGGGTTTAGGTCTATATATCGCTAAAGAGATCATCGAAGCGCATGCTGGAAGCATCACAGTCAAGAGTGTACTGGGTGAGGGTAGTACATTTACTATCACCCTGCCCATGAATAAAAGGATGTGAAATATGGCTGATCCTGAAAAAGCGAAGGCCAAGATTTTGGTAGTTGATGATGAGCCGAATGTCTTGCGCATGGTTACATATACCTTGCTCACTGAGGGTTATGAGGTAGTCGGTGCCACGAATGGTGCCGAAGCATTGAACAAAGCCCAGACCGAAGCACCAGATTTAATCATCCTGGATGTCATGCTACCAGATATGAGCGGTGTAGAAGTATGCACACAATTACGCCAGAAACCAGAAACAACCAGTGTGCCCATCATCATGTTTAGCGCCCTTTCGCAGGTGGCGGATAAGGTTAAAAGCCTCGAGGCCGGTGCGGATGAATATTTGACCAAGCCGATCACGCATGAAGAACTGCTGGCTCGCGTCAAAGCCATCCTTTCGCGGTTTCAACAACTACGCAGCTCGACGCCGAAACAGCTTGGCAAAGTTATAGGTTTAATCGGTGCCAAGGGGGGAGTAGGGACGACCTGCGTTGCGCTTAACATGGCAAGTGCCCTAGCTGTAACGCAGAAAAATGTTATTGCCGCAGAAATTCGCTCCTGCTACGGCACCTTTTCTGCGCTGGTTAATCTGGTGCAGCCTCGCGGGCTGACTGGTTTGCTTGCCATCGACCCTGACAGGCTCACTGAGCGTGATATTCGTGCTCATTTGACCATACTCCCTTCCGGCTTAAATCTCCTGGTGGGTCCGCAACAGGTGAAAGAATATGGCGAGATTGACCCTCAACGCCTGGAGATACTGATTAAGAAATTGGCTTTACTAGCAGATTACACCATCCTTGATTTGCCGGCGATATCCTCACCGGCTAATGAAACCGCCATTCAATGTTGCGACTTGATCGCGCTGGTGACCGAACCTTTAGCAACCTCGGTCTCCTCAGGAATCATGACCATCGAACAGTTGCGGACGTGGGGAGTTCAAGGAAGTCGATTGGGAGCGATCATCGTCAATCGGGCACCATATGCCGCGCCATTCAAGCCTGAGCAGATCGGTGCAAAGTTAGGCGTAGAGATTATTATAGTGATCCCCACGGCCTCGGACGTATTCATTACCGCCCAACAAGCCGGAATACCCGTAGTTATTTACCGTCCTAACAGTGATATCGCGTGGGCTTTCAGCGATCTATTGAAAAGAATATCTCCGGTCGAAGGTTGGCTTAAAGGGCTTTAAAACGACAATGTCGTAACGTATTCCGCGATGGACACACCTCACCATTTACCCATAATGCTTACAAAACCATTCGAGCCAGAAATCGAGGGCGTATATAGCAACGGTTTCCTCGATATTACACTCAAGGGCGACGAAGTGGATAAACACCTGTACTGCAATGAAGACATGCTGTTCTACGACGAGCGGGATGCAGAACGAGGCCTGGGATAATGTCGCATCAAATCCATGCCCTGCTGATCGAAGATGATCCAGATGATATCCTGCTGCTCAAGGATACGCTGGCGGAAATCGGCCTGGGGCGGATCAAGCTGGATGTTACCGACCGGCTTTCGCGAGGCCTGATCCAGCTGGCGGCGCATAGTTACGATGTGCTGCTGCTGGACCTGAATCTGCCGGATAGTGGCGGGCTGGATACGCTCAATACTACGGTTAAACGCTTCCCGCGCCTGCCCGTGGTGGTGCTCAGCGGCCTGGCTGATGATGCCATCACCATCGAAGCCGTGCGTCGTGGCGCCCAGGACTATCTGGTGAAAGGCGAGATCAACGGACCATTGGTGATGCGCGTGGTGCGTTATGCCATCGAGCGTAAGCAGGTGGAAGCTGTACTGCGCGCCAGCGAAGCCCGTTATCGCACCCTGGTGGATGCTTCTCCCAACGGCATCACCCTGGCAGACCTGGAAGGCCGGCTGTTGTTGTGCAACCAGCAGGCTGCCCGCCTGCATGGCTTTTCCAACCCCGAGTCGATGATCGGTACCGATTTCTTCAAGCTGGTAGCCCCTGCCGACCGGCGTTCCGCGGCCCTGAACACGCAGAAAGCGCTCAATGAGAACCGCGTCACGCACACCGAAGTGAACCTGCTGAACCGAGATGGTAGCCAGTTTCCGGCTGAGATCAGCACCGCGGTGCTTCGTAGCACCTCGGGCGCTGCTACCGGCTTCGTCAGCATCACCCACGATATCCGCGAGCGCCAGAAAGCCCTGGAAGCCGAGTTGCAGCTGGTGATGCTTGAGAAGGAATTCCTCTCAGGCGTCTCGCAGCAGCTGCGCATACCGCTGCTTAGCCTGATGCGCTACCTGGACTTGCTGAGCAAGGGCGTGGCTGCCGACGCCGTCTTCCAAGATGAGTTCCTCAAACAGGCCACTTCCGATGCCAGCAGCTTGTTGGACCTGGTGGATGAGCTGGCTGACTTCTCCATGATGGAGAGCCAGCGCCTGAGCCTGAGCTACCAGCAGGTGGACCTGAAGGGTCTGATCGGCGAAGTGCTGGATGAGCTGCGTGAGCAGGCTGCCTCCAGGCGGGTGACATTGTTCGCGGCTCCCATGGAATCCATCCTGGTACAGTGTGACCTGGCTCGTATCCGCCGCGTGCTGGAAAAGCTGCTGCAAAATGCGATCCGTTTCTCCGAGAGGGACGGCACGGTGCTGGTGATCGCTAAAGCCATACAGGGAAAGGTCAGCCTGAATGTGATCGACGAAGGAAATGGCCTGCCGGTGGAGGTTAGCGCCCGCATCTTCGACAAGTATGCCTCGCTGAACCATGTGGAGGGTATGCCCAAGGATGAAATCGGTATCGGCATGTACGTCTCCAAGCAAGTGGTAGAAGCGCACGGTGGTACGCTCAGCCTGAGCAGCCAGAAGGGCTCCGGCAGCACCTTCACGCTGACATTGCCGCTGGAGCAGAAGGGGTGAAGAAAAAAACACTACGGACACCAAGGATAAAAATGGTACTTTAAATGATGTCATTACGTAATCCGCCATGTTCTCATCGTTTTCATTTCTTGTCTTGAACTATGATTTTCATGATTATCTGATCACTATGATTTTTCTCTGGCACCAGTCAGCCAACAAGGGGCTTTGGTTGTCTGGAACTGTGATTTTCAGGATTATCTGATCACTATGATTTTTCCCTGGCACCAGTCAGCCAACAAGGGGCTTTGGTTGTCTGGAACTGTGATTTTCAGGATCATCTGATCACTATGATTTTTCTCTGGCACCAGTCAGCCAACAAGGGGCTTAAGCCCCTTGTTCAATGATGTGGTTCGCGCCCCATTATAGTTGTCTCGAAGTATGATTTTCATGATTCGCTTAAATCTATGATTTTTCTGCTGGTACTGCCT
>JBAQFX010000340.1:0-4504 GCA_049287485.1 Anaerolineales bacterium | reverse complement strand
ATATATACCTTATAGCTTGTTCCGGCTAAACGTTCATCAGCGAGGTCAATCCACTCAGATAAACGACTCATCATTAACTTTTTAAATAATGTATCAACTTTTTTGGGGTCATCCTTATGCGCCTTGAATTCGTCTGGAGTCTGGTGAACCCAATAATAGCCCAGCATTTCTATGGTTTTTTTGAGTTTTTCTAATTCTTCTTGGGTGTTAACCTCAACATGAGTACCCATCAATGTTGTTTCCCATCCACCTCCGGCCTTTTCAACTAGAGGGACTAAAACTTTCCCGGTTAAATCTCCCAAAAGTATGCCAACATCTACGTTATAGACTTTAAGAGCATTTAGATATTTTCTATAGCACAAATTCGAGCCGTGAATATCGGTGACGAAGAATATCTTTATGGCGTTTCCCATGTTTTTCTCCTCAAATATTATGGGATTTCGAAGGACGAAGGGAAATTTCTCCGTCCTTCGAAATTTTTATGTGCAGGATTAATCTGGAGGTAATTCGCCAAAGGTCATGCTGACATCAACACCAACCTGTTTGTTGCGGTATTTCCAATAAAAATACCAAGCTATACCTAAGACCCAGATTACGGCATACAATATTAGAGAACCTCTTACAAGTTCCTGCTCTCCCATCCCTGCCATGAAGTAGAAGAAGTAGAAGAGAATACCCAAGTAGATTAGGTTTACTATCGCGGCGATCGTTACTACCGGAATACCCAAGATATTCCATTTCTTATACGGTGAGGCATCCCAAATCTGTCGAGCTCTCTTTGAGAATGGGAATAAAGCAGCAGCTATGGCGGTCACACCAAATACTGAGACTATTTCCATTCCTGTGACGGATAAACCTTCCATTGGGTCACCCCGGAAGGCATATAAGGCAATGCCAATTTCACCCAAGATGAAGCAAAGGATATGGTTTTTCACAGGTGATGCCCAGCGATAATCAATATCCGCGAACCATTTCGGTCCCATTCGATCCATACCCCAAGCGAACAGGATACGTGGGAAGGCCAGGTAAGAAAGTGCAACCCACCAAAGGTTGAATAACATGAAGGATAGCGCCATCATGAAAACGATGAATTGGTTCTGGGTAATCACTGCTGCAAGACCCACAAAATTGGTTGACCATGGCAATGTATACCCAGCTAACCCCTCCCCCATATTATCCACCCAGGCGGTGGCAGAGAGAAATTCAAATCCCACCGTTTGATAAAGCACGATAGCTAACCAGGTCATAAAGAAGGCTGGTACAAGAATCGCTGAAAGGTTCGCTAAGATGATGGTTTTATCTGGTCTTTTCACTTCGCCGGCAATGAAAGTGATGCAGTATGAGTAAGCAAATAACCATGATCCTGCGACCATCACACCCAGGCTGTCCGTCCAGTTCCATGTGGTTGGTAATACTGATCCCGCTTCTTCCATGGTTGTTCTTGCGGTATCCAGGAAGGCTTGATAACTTAATGAACCATATTGAGCAGACAAATTATTCCAAGCCTGGACAAATGCATCACGTGATGTGAAGGTAAATACTAAAAGAATAACCACACATCCAGCAATCCCCAAGAACATGATCACTTTTTGGACTTTAGCGAAGACTTTCATCCCAAATACCACAAACAATAAAGCGATGAAACTCACTACGCTGGAGATTAAAAAGACGGCGATAGGTGTTTGGACTACATCTGCAGCAGACTGCATTCCCAGGAATTGGAACATCATTACCAAGCCCGGGTCAATCGTCCATGGGGCAAGAACGAAAATCCACATGATCCACACAAAGGCATTACCAAAAGATTCCGCAATACCGATGATAGGATGTATGATCCGTGAGTTGTATATGTACTCACCACCTGAACGAGGCATTGAGCCACCCAGGATGCCCCAGACGAGGGAAAAGCCAATTCCGCAGAGCAAGGCAGATAATAATGTTGCAATGATCAGATTCCCACCAGTATATACCCCCAAGCCAAAACTGATCATTACCCACATGCTTGGTGTAAGACCCTGATTCATAAAGCCAACACCAAAAGCATCGAGGAATGATAGACCACGTACAAGACCACTTGCTTTTCGAGCAAAAGCCATTTGTTCTGGCATGTTTTCATCCTCCTGCATGAATTAATTTCTTCTTAAAACATATTTGAATACACGGAGCCGTTCTGTTAATAAATAAAAATATCTTATATTTCCTCCTTTCGCTAAAACTTTCTAGACCATTCCTTTGGCCAACGTTCAATCACCACTTTCTTTTGCGTGTAGAATTCGATGGCATCCCATCCCTGCCCATGTAAATCGCCAAAAAAACTTTCTTTCCAACCACTAAATGGGAAAAATGCCATGGGTGCAGCGATGCCAATATTTATGCCTACATCGCCAACTTCAACTTCATTCTTGAATTTTCTCGCTGCGGAACCACTACTGGTAAAAATGCATGCCATATTGCCATATTTATTTTTATTAACTAGTCTAATGGCATCTTCCAGTGAGTTCACATGCATTAACCCTAAAACTGGTCCAAAGATTTCGGTCTGTACAATCTCGCCTTCATTAGGAATGTCGACTAAGATGGTTGGACGAACAAAATTACCTTGTTCATAGCCAGCAATATCTGGATTACGACCATCAATCGCAATTACGCCTCCCTCATCCTTACTTCTTCCAATCAGATCATTGATCCTGTTTTTACTTTGTGTGGTAATTACTGGACCCATTTGAATACCTTCTTCAAGTCCATATCCAGTGGTACGACTGGAAGCGGCATCACAGATAGATTCGGTAAAAATATCACGTGCTTCATCAACCGTGATGGCCAAAGAAGCGGCTGCGCAACGTTGACCAGCGCAGCCAAAAGCACTGTCTGCGGTGATCCTGGTGGTCATATCCATATCAGCATCAGGCATAATCACGAGTGGGTTCTTTGCACCTCCCTGGCATTGGGCGCGTTTTCCGTTCGCTGTAGCGCGACTGTAGATGTATCTCGCTATTGCAGTGGATCCAACAAAACTTATCGCACGCACAGCTGGATGATCAAGTATCCCATCCACAACTGTTTTTGTCCCATTAACCAGATTTACCACGCCCTTAGGAAAGCCGATACTATCGATCAACTGGAAGATCCTTTGCATGGTTAAGGGAACTTTCTCAGATGGTTTAACGATATAGGTATTGCCACAAGCAAGCGCATATGGCATGAACCAAAATGGGATCATGCCGGGAAAATTAAACGGACATACCGCAGCACAAACGCCAACTGGTTGACGGATCATGAATTCATCAATGCCATGGGCGATATCCTCATTGTTATATCCTTGTATTAAAATAGGCATACCACTTGCTATTTCTACGTTTTCGATGGCGCGTCTCATTTCACCGCGGGATTCATCCAGAGTCTTTCCACATTCCATTGTAATCAAGCGAGATAGTTCTTCGATATGATCTTCTAGAGCATTCTTTAATTTAAATAAATATTGAACTCTTTCGGTAACTGGCGTGGATTTCCATTCAATGAACGCTTTTTCAGCAGAGAGTGCAGCCTGGTCTAATTCATCTACAGGTGATAAAGGTGTCTGCGCAAGCAACTCTTGGGTAGCAGGATTAATAACATCGATATATTCGGAAGCATGAGACTTTACCCATGAATTATTCATGTAATTAAAAATAGTGTCCATTTTATTGTTCCTCGTGGTTCACATCGGTGATCTCGAGAGCTTTATCAATAATCTCCAAGCCTTCATCCAATTGTGTTCGATTTATACATAGTGGTGGAACTATAAAAAGGATATTATGAAATATAAATGTAAAAAGTCCATGATCGCGTAGATATTTGCCTGTATTTAATAACGGATCAATGGGTTGTTTGGTATTCTTATCTTTTACAATTTCTAAGGCACTAAATAAACCAATATAGCGAGCATCTCCTACACTGGCATGCTTATGTTTTAATTCTTCCAATCTACTTCCAAGGTATTTGCCCAATTGTACTGAATTCTGGAGCAAACCATCCTCTTCATAAACCGCTATAGTTGCCACCCCGGCAGCACAGGCCAACGGGTGACCACTATAGGTTAAACCACACCAAAGCATCCTGTCTTCGAAATATTGTGCAATGGGTTCGTTAACAATTACAGCACCCAATGGAACATATCCAGAGGTTATACCCTTGGCAGTTGTAATAATATCAGGCACAACACTCCAATTATCTACCGCAAACCATTTCCCCGTGCGCCCCCAACCACTCATCACCTCATCGGAAATTAATAAGATGCTGTACTTATCACAGATTTCTCGAACCCGTGGCCAATAGTCATCTGGAGGCACAATTAATCCGTTGGAACCGGTAACACCTTCCATGATAATAGCAGCGATTTTATCTGTTCCTTCATAATTTATCACTTCCTCCACATGTGAGATACACTCCCTGTGACAAGTCTCTTTAGTCCAACCAAATGGACAGCGGTAGCAAAATGGATCCAAGAAATGAACGACGCCAGGGA
>JBAQFX010000339.1:0-2077 GCA_049287485.1 Anaerolineales bacterium | reverse complement strand
GGTCAGGACGGGTGGTGTTGTAATCCACCACCAGATCCGTCATGCCACAGATTGGAGCCGCGGCTCCAATCGTTTCTGGAGGGTAATGCGTGATCAAGAACCAGGCACTGTACCCACCGTAAGAGGTGCCCGTCACACCAATCTTCCCGGGTGCGGCCAGCCCAGCCTCGATTAATGCCTGGGCTCCTGCGGTAATATCAGCCTGCTCACGCCCACCCCAGCCATCTTCCTTGATGGAATTCCTGTAGCTCAGGCCAAAGCCAGTGCTGCCGCGGTAATTCACATCCAGGACGTTAAACCCGCGCGAGACGTAATACTGGATTTGCGGGTTCAGCCTGCTTTCACTATGCCAGGTGGGCCCACCATGGATATAAATAATGGCCTGCCGGTTAGAGGGTGAGGCGCGGTACAACCAGCCCTGGATCTGCAAGCCGTCGACAGATTTCCAACGGAAATCCTCGGCGGGATAGAGCTGATCTTGAGAAAGTGTAGTATGTTCCCACACATGGGTCAATGAGACCAGGTCAGTTGGCTCTCTAGCCTGGAGCGGCAGGCGTACCAATTCGGTGGGTGAGATAGCAGAATAATACAGGGCAATCCAGGTGCCATCCAGCGCCTGACCAATGGGGAGCAGGTTACCCCTCAGGCGAGGAAAAGCGGTTTCCTGACCAGTATGGATGTCCAGGAATGTGGCCAGGTGATTGGTGTCTCGCATTTCATCCACCACCACCAGACCATCGCGGGTGACCCATTCAGCCTCAATCACCCGGGCAGGGTCATCGATCAACCAACGCAAGGATTGAGTAGGCCAGTGATACAAGCCCAGGCTGAGGTGATCTTGCTGGCCATTAGCGGTTGATTCGCTCAGAAAGACGATGTGCTCGCCATCTGGGTGCCAGTTGGCAAACACCTTAATAGCGTCACCAAAATTGAGGATTTCCTGATCTTGATACCCATCCACATCCACCAGCCAGTATTGCCGTCCAGCGGGGTGCAAATCTCGCCGGGGGTAGATCAGGTGTGTACCAGGCTTATTTAATTCGGGAACGATCCAGTTGCCCACAGCAGGTCGGGCAAGGGGTAGGCGTTCTCCTGATACCATATCATGCCGATAGACCCAGGTTGGCTCAATTAGCTTATTATCCAAAAAGTCGTAATTGGCGGCATAGAAAAGGTGCTTTCCGTTGGGGTGCAGCATACCGCCGTGGATGAAATATGGGGGGTGGTCTTCGGTTAATGGCTGCATGACCAGGGGTTGGTCCAGGTACACCCGGAATAGGCGGGCGAATTCATCGCCATCGTGATCTTCTGAAACGATTATGCCTCTGGAATCAGGTAACCAGCTTACCAGCTCGGTGGCTTCGGGGGTATGGGTTAATGCAATGGGTAGCTGGGAACCGTCTGAGGGCACCAGGAAAATATCCACATTCTCATGCATACGGTACCAGGTGAACGCCACCCAGCGTTTATCGGGTGACAAACGGGCGTCCTGCATGGTAGGCAGGGTCATCAATTTATGTAAGTAGGTTTTTTCGGGCATAGTTACTCTCCCCAAACAATAATCATACTGATTTTCTCAGTGCATTTTACCCTATCCACCCGTTTTTGGTTTCTCACCGCTCAGGTAAAGGTAAAATATTGCCCTACCCAGGCCCACATGGGGATCATCCAGGAGAGTGGTATATCCCGCTTGGTGGGCTGACACCCGATCAGACGAACGGCGGTATTCCCAAACATTGCGCAGAGTGGGCGTAAGGTCGAGTAGCTGGAGATTAACCAGTCCTGCCTCCGCCATCCACGACCTAAAATCAGCCTGGGTGGCTTCACATAGATAGTCCAGGCCTATGGATTGGAGGGCCTCACGCACCGGTTGAACTACACGCCGGGTGATAATTACATCGGTGAGGATGATTTTTCCGCCAGGTCTGAGCACACGTGCCATCTCTACCTGACCAATTTCCGTGGGAGTGGAGGTAGGGTATACAATGAACTCACTCACCAGAGCATCCATGCTTGCATCGGGCAGGGGGATGCGCTGCTTTTCTGCGGGGAGAAATTCCACCACCCCTTCAAGCCC
>JBAQFX010000338.1:0-11443 GCA_049287485.1 Anaerolineales bacterium | reverse complement strand
GCTTCCAGCTGCTTACAGAGCCAATCGACGATATCCTCCTTTTCGATCAGGTTGCGCAACCGTTCTGCCTTTGCTTTACGTTCCTCGAATGGCATGGTTAATGCCTGGTGCATGGCATTGGCTGTGGCAGAGATATCCAGAGGCGGGATTACCAGCGCACCCGATGCCAGCTGTTGCTGTGCACCGGTGTGCTCAGAAAGGATCAACACTCCTTGTTGTTGGTTGACCACAGGACCTTCCTTGGCAACCAGGTTCATCCCATCAGCAATCGAATTTACCAGCAAGACATCATAAAGTTGTAAAGCAGCAATGGCCCGCGGGTAGTTCTCGCCCACCACCACACGCACTGGCTCCCAGGCGCTATCTCCATATTTTACATTCACCTGCCCGGCTGCTCCCATTAACTCATTTAGATAATTCTGATATTCCTCCACTTCCATGCGCGAGGGTACGAGCAACGCCAAAAACTGGACGATACCTCGATATTCTGGGTGTAGCTCGAGTAGCTCGTCAAATGCCTGGAAACCACGCACGATATTTTTACTCGGTTCGATCCGGTCTATACGTAAGATGAGGCTGCGACCTCCGTACTGTTCCAGTAATGTATTGTGCTGGCTGGCAACTTCCTCACTTTCTGCTAAATGCTTCAATTCCCTCACATCGATCGAGATTGGAAAATCACGCACATAAGTGGTGTGATTCCGGTACCAGACCCTACCATGTTTAAAATTAACATGTGAATTGGGTAGATACGACTCACAGGTGCGGATGAAATTTAAACCATCTTCGCGAGTTTGAAAACCCAGCAGGTTTACCGCACATAATCCCTCCAGGATCGCCTGTCGCATGCGTGGCGGTAAAAAACCCCAATCCTCCGCTCCAGGCCAGGGGATGTGGATGAAATGCATGAGCGTATATTTCGCTCTTGGATGCAAGACCCTGCGGATGTAGTATGGTGCCAGATAGAGGTGGTAATCCTGTAGCATCACCAATGCCGGTCGCGGGTCAGCTGTGATCTGTTTAGTGATAGCTTCAGCAAATAGTCGGTTAACTACCAGATAACCATTTTGCCAGTTTTGCCAGGTAGTGCGGTCAATGGTCGGCGACCGGAAAATATCCCACATCGAATGTTGCAGGAACCATAACAGTGGGTTGGCTATTACCTTGTAATAGCCATTATATGCAGCCTCCTGTGTGGTGACGAATTCCACCCGGATCGAACCGCCAGCATCACCAATGGGCACCACTCCCCCATGCCAGTCTTTATCTTCCTCCGAGAGTGCACTGGCAATCCAGCATGCATCGATGTCTTGTGCAATTCCCGAGAGAGCAGTCACCAATCCACCACCACTGCTACGCTGAGGTTGGATCTCACCGTGCTCATCCGTATGGAAGGTGACCGGACCGTGGTTAGAGGCAATGATCAATTGCCTGTTTTGAAGTGTATCTTCCCACGAGTCACAATACTCCTCATTGTCTGATGACATGTTTTCAATATTTGATGTTTCCATATAATTCTGCCTGTGATTTACCAGGTAAGGCTTTTTCCCCAGTTAACTGGACTTGCTTTGACAAATCGTATCTATTATTTGGGATTTACCGGCTCACTGTTCAACATAATGCTTTCCAGACAATACCCCCGAAGATTATACCTGGAGCCTATCAAACCATATTTATATATACCTCTCGGAAGATTCGTTCTGTCTATCCTTTTCCCCAGGCTAACCTATAAGCCGCATTCTGTGCACGCAGGTCTCCCTGCGCCGATGACCATCTCTCTAGGATGCGAGTCACCTCGCACCTCTTGCAGTCTACCCGAGGCTGCGGACCTTGCGATCCAGGAAGCGGGCCGCTACCTCCCAATGGGATTACCTCTGCTTGACCTTGCTCCAGGTGGGGGTTACCTGGCCGTAGACATTGCTGCCCACGCCGGTGGTCTCTTACACCACCATTTCACCCTTACATTCCACCATCAGGTGGAGTGCGGTATGTTTCTGTGGCCCATTCCGTCAGGTTGCCCCGTCCCGGGTATTACCCGGCACCTTGCCCTGTGGAGTGCGGACTTTCCTCGATGGTACCTGACCACCGCGGTCATCCGGTTGGCCTGGGAATATTCATCATACCATAGTTTTAATCTGGATTGTTTTATCGATAGTGAATCCCTCTGAGTCAGCACCGTTAGCTTTGCATACCTCACTGCAGGTTCATATTGGAACCCAGCAGTATCTGGTGACGTCTTGTAAAGAGATTCCTTTTATCTATAGCGGGCAAGATTTGTTGTCTCAATTCTCCTTTGATTAATGATCCATCCTTTATCTTATTAGATTTGATAGTAGTATAATCCCTTCAATTTCCCCATCGGAGACCATTATGATACGGAAACTTTTATCCATTGTGCTTACTGCTATCCTGTTATCCATATTGTTTACTGCATGCAATCTTCCCGAGAGGCAGGCGCTTCCAACTCGTACACCAACTTCAGCAATTTCCGCCATTGCCGAGAACACACCCACTCCGACCTCTCTGTGCACGAACGCATACTTTCCCAACCATTCTGGAGACACCTGGGAGTATTCAGGCTCAAACAGTGCAATGGGGGCATACACCCGCACGGATACCATCACTGTTTCCGGCCCTGAGTCATTTACCGTTGCGACTACTCTGGCGAATGTACCCTATTCTGTCTCTTATGCCTGTTCTCCAGGTGGTTTAACCGTCACTGATCCCATCCAACAATTTGTGGGAGCTATTTTAAGCAGCCCGAATGCCCCGTTGCAGGTGCAGTTAATTTCAAATTCGGGTACCAGCTTACCGGCAAAAATCTCTCCTGGTGATACCTGGCAGCAGATAGCGGAGGGGAATGCCAGCTCGCAAGACTTCAACTTGAATGGCAGGTTCGTTTTCAATTACGTTGCTGTGGGGTATGAGGATGTAACGGTGTCATCAGGGACGTATCATGCCTTGAGAGTGGATACCACCATCCGCATCGAAGTCAGTGGGTTCCACATCCTGGCTGGTACCTATCAAATAACTTCCTGGCTGGTAACTGACGTAGGGCTGGTAAAAAGTGAAGGAGCCAGCCATGTGACGGGGGTAGAGTTTACCGATCACCTTGAGCTAACTAAATTTACACCCGTGCCGTAATCCATTCCCTTGACTAAAAGGCAGCTTTATTCGTGTTACAGTTTCAGGTTGAGTTTGTATGATCAGTCTGACCAATTTCAATGTGCAGCTCAATGTGCCCCAGACGTAACTCGTCTCCATGGGTGATCACCACTGGCGTAGTAATCGCCTCGTCGTTTAAAAAGGTACCGTTGGTCGAAGCCAGGTCTTCCAGCCACCATTGCTGATGGTGGTAAGATAACCTGGCGTGCCTGGATGAAATGGTCTTGTCATCCAGGGTAAAATCACAGCCCGGCTCACGACCCAGGATCACCTCGGGTTTATGATATCGATGCGTAAGTGGTTTATTTTCCAGCACGCTGGTGAGGGTAAGAGGTGGCGGTTGGCGGGCAGCCAGTAATTCACCCTGTTGCTTCAGGTCACGCAGTAAGGTATAGATTGCCAGCCCCAGGAAACCATATAATAAGCCAGCCAGCACTATGCGTAATACGAGCAGAATGAGAGCGCTCATGAATGGATTATACCTTTACAAGACTTCAGGAGCAGGCGGATCTGCCGGTAGTTCCTGGGTGTAATCACCCTGATAAGGTGTCTCCTGCCCATAGACCAGTGGCACACCGGCTAGTAAGATAACATCCCCCGCTTTGAGAGCCTGGCTGGTTACAGGCACCCCGTTTACAAAAGTACCTCCCTTTGAATCTAGATCAAAGATGACGAATCGACCCTGGATGAAGCGTACCTGGGCATGTAATCGTGAGACCCGCAAATCTTCCAGCTGTAATTGGTTGGAAGGATCGCGGCCGATATTGATCACGGGCTCTGTAATGGGAAAGGTCGTCAGTCCATTTACGATGATATATGCTAAGGGGACCGTGCCATCAGAACCATGGGCGAACCCGCCAAGCATTTCTCCAAGCCGCGAAGTGTGTGAATCCCCCAACCCAATCTGGCTAAACTCGGTGAAAATTTTCAGTTCCACTTCCTGGGGATTCGCGACTACCCGAAGCAGAGGTGATTTGGCAAATACGAAACCTTCCTTATGTGCAATATCTTCCAATTTACGCGTTAGCCAATCCAATTCGGTTGGATGAGTGAGTACCAACTCGGCTTGAGCTCGTGGTAGCATCAGTACATACTGATCAGGCGCGGTCTGACTCCATCCGTGGGGATCAATCTGGCCGATGCGCCTGGATACGCTTGCTTTCATCGCCTGGATGAGTCTGCGTTCCAACTGGCGATGTAATTTCCGCGGAATGCCGTCTCTTCCCGCTTCACCCTCAATGAGATTTCGCAGGTTCCCTTCTAATTGGGTAAGGGTAGTTTCAATCCAGCTCATAGGCATAATTTAACCACATTGGCAACCAAAATATGTATGTAAAAATGAGTATAAAGATGAGAATTATGAATAGATTACTCATATTTTCACCAAGGAAGGTGTGCTCAAAAATACGGTATACTCTTTAGACGTATGCAGCCCGAATTTGGTTTCCGTGAGCTTGCCCATACAGCCGATTGGGAATTAGAAGTTTGGGCACCTGACTTGCCCACCCTTCTCCAGCAGGCTGCACATGGCATGTATACCCTGTCTGGCATGCGCCTGCTACCAGGGGCACACCAGGAATACACAATTACACTGCAGGCGGAGGACGCAGAGAGCCTGCTGGTGCGCTTCCTCAGCGAGCTGCTCTGGTTAGAACAGGAGCAAGGATTGGGTTTCGATGAATTTTTCATCAGGGTGGATGACCATTTCAACCTGCAAGCAGATCTAAAAGGATCAGCCATTGCCAACCTGGATAAGGAGATCAAAGCGGTTACCTACCACAACCTGGCAATAGAGACCACTCCACACGGGCTGCGAGTAAACATCGTTTTTGACGTATAAGGTGAAGGTGGTCATATGGTTACTTTACAAGACCTAAAACGTATCAGTGATTATGAATGGGAGATCCCAAAGACATTCCGCCAGGATATGCGTGTGCCGGTACGCCTGTTCGCCACCCGCCGTATATTGGAAGATGTGACCCGGGATAAATCCCTCGAGCAGGCGGTGAATGCAGCCACATTGCCAGGCTTGGTGGGGCACGTGGTGGTCATGCCGGATATGCACCAGGGATATGGCTTTCCCATTGGTGGTGTAGCAGCTACGCGCCTACCGGATGGAGTGATCTCACCCGGTGGCATTGGTTATGACATCAACTGCGGCGTGCGCCTGCTGGGCTCACAGATCAGCCTGGAAACAGCTGAACCATACCTGGATGAGCTTGCCACGGCACTCAACCACTATTGTCCCAGCGGTGTTGGAGGAAAGGGAGCCGTGCGGATGACTGAGGCAGAGCTTGAAGCGGTCTGCCGGCAGGGCTCACGCTGGGCACTTAAACAAGGTTTTGCCAGTGAGGCTGATCTGCGCCGTACCGAGGAATCGGGTTGCGTGGAAGGAGCGGACCCCAGCAAGGTATCCAAACGAGCACGCGAGCGGGGAAGACCACAGCTCGGCTCATTGGGGGCAGGCAACCATTTCATCGAGATCGACCTGGTAGAACAGGTGTTTGATCCGCATGCCGCTTCGGTGATGGGATTGGAGCAGGGTAACCTGGCAGTCCAGATCCATTGCGGCTCACGTGGTTTTGGTCACCAGATCTGCACCGATTACGTGGAGGAATTCCAGGGTGCAGTCAGGCGATATGGCATCCACCTGGTGGACCGCGAGCTGGTGTGTGCACCACTCAACTCGCCGGAAGGCCAGAACTACCTGGGTGCCATGCGATGTGCGGCCAACTATGCCTTCGCCAACCGGCAGATCCTGGCGCACAGCGCGCGCAAAGCGTTTGAGCAGGTATTGGCTGGTAAGACGAAGGATTGGCAGCTGCACCAGGTCTATGATATCTGCCATAACATGGGTAAAATTGAGACGCATACCATCGATGGGGAGCGCATGCAGGTGTGCGTGCATCGCAAGGGAGCCACGCGCGCGTTTGGACCTGGCGCACCCGAGCTGCCAGATGAATATAAGGCCATCGGGCAGCCTGTATTGGTGCCGGGCAGTATGGGCACCGCCTCATGGGTGCTGGTAGGCACTGCCGCCAGCATGGAGAAATCTTTTGGCTCCACCTGCCACGGATCGGGTCGGCTGATGAGCCGCCATGAAGCCAAGCGTAACGTGCGAGGCGAAAAACTGCGCCAGGACCTGGAAGCAGAAGGGATCCACATCCGGGCTGGCTCGATGGCAGGACTGGCGGAAGAAGCTCCCCAGGCATATAAGGACGTCGACCAGGTGGTGGATGCTGTGGTAGGCGCCGGGATAGCTCGCAAGGTCGCCCGCTTGCACCCGCTGGCTGTGATCAAAGGTTAGGGAACTGTTGAATGATTCTGAACGTCCATTAAGCATCGGAGGTATTCATGAGAGAGAAAAGTCTAGTATCGTTGTTTGTCATCGCCCTGTTGCTGGCAGCATGTGCTACCCCAACTTCCGCACCGACTGCTGTGGTGACGGAAAACCCGGCTTATCCAGCTCCAAGCTCGTCAGCAGCGACAGCCTATCCAGAACCAATTACAGAAACACCCATGCCTAACCCGGCATATCCCGAACCTGGCATACCTGGGACAGGCACACCAGCCATCCCTCCCTCCAGCTATGAGCCTCAGCCCGGGGATGTCAACTTGCAGCGCGACCAGGTGATGTTAGACCTGGAAAGCAGCACCATTTTCATCCAGCCCTCTGATCCTGCCCAGGTAGAGGCCATCCTGAACGGTAATTTATCCGACCCATGCCACGAGCTGCGTGTGGTGGTCTCCCCTCCCGATGCCAAGAAGACGATCAACCTGGAAGTGTACACGTTGGTCGACCCTAGCACGGCGTGTATCACGGTGATCAAGCCCTTCAGCGCCACCATCCCGCTGGGAAGCTACACCAGTGGTGAGTATACCGTATTGGTGAATGGCGAGAAGCTGGGCACGTTCACCGCTGGTTTCGGCGCACAACCAGGGGATGACAGGCTGACCCGTGCTCAGGTCACGGTCGATATGGAAAATAGCCGGCTGTTTACCACAGACACTCAACCCAGATTAGCCAGCATCATCCTGCAAGGCAATCTACCCACTCACTGCCACCAGCTGCGCATCGTGATGGCCCCGACGGATAGTGAGAATAAGATCAACCTGGACGTTTACAGCGTGTATGACCCACAGATCATTTGCAACGATCTGATCCAACCTTTTAAGATCACATTCCCGCTAGGGAGTTTCAGCAGTGGTCATTATAGCGTGTACGTTAACGGCCAGTTATTAGGCGAGTTCGATGGATAATCGTCAGTCCAATTCTATAACCAGTCAGCTTATTGTGTGAGCGGGTCATGAATATGGTCCGCTCCGATTATTAATGATAATTTAGCAAACCTTAGTGAAGCTTTAACCGATTTCATGGAACTGGCAACCTATAATCGACGTCGATTGGTCGTAGGAGGAATAGTATGATCAAGAAGATTGTTTTTCCCATTAGATTATTATTGTTCGCCGTATTCAGTATCTACCTGGCAGGCTGCGTGGCATCGGCTACAGTCGTCCCACCTACAGCCACACCAACTCAGGTGCCACCCACGGAAACGACCGTTCCGTCAGCCACGCCGCTGCCAACGACCCCAACACCCACGGAAGTTCCTCCCACTGCCACCGCTACCAACATACCAGCCAACCCCATCGCACATTTCCCCAGCGGGCAGGAGTTCACCGTGACAGCTATCCATATGGTGGATGCCAACAACGGCTGGGCTATCGGTGGTCTAGATAGCCCGGGTGACCATGTGCTCTCCACCACGGATGGTGGTTCCACCTGGAAGGACGTGACGCCGCCGGAAGAGGCAGCGCTGAGCGGGGATCAGAAGGCCGCCACAGGTTATTTCCAGGATGCCCACAGCGCCTGGGTGGTCTATGCTTACCTCAGTGGCACAACCCCGACGCAATCCGTCGTGTGGCGCACCCAGGATGGTGGTGCCACCTGGCAGGCCAGCCAACCCCTGGACCTTAGTAATTTGAATGAGTTTTACACTCCAGGCAGCCTGCAATTCGTCGCTGGACAGTCGGGCTGGCTGCTGGTGCATGTGGGCGTGGGCATGATGCATGATTACTACGTGCTTTATCACACCACGGATGGCGGAATAAGCTGGGCACGCATCCAGGACCCCTATAACGATACCAGTGGCACCATGTCGTGCAGCAAGACCGCCTTGTTGTTCACCGACGCCACCCACGGATGGCTGTTGGGTGACTGTCATGGCGTGGCCGCAGGTGTGCAACTGTTCAAGAGCAACGACGCCGGCGTCACCTGGCAGGTGGTGAACCTTCCCGAACCGACCAATTCACCGGGGCTTTTTAGTATTGATTCCCAGGTTGCCTGCGGCGCCTATGACCCATTCTTCTTCGGCAACGACCTGGGGCACCTCAGCGTGACCTGCCAGGACTATACCGCCTCACCGACCACCTATTCCTATTACATCTACACCACTCAGGACGGCGGAAGCAGCTGGTCCTCGTCGCCGTACCCGGGAGAGTCGGCATATTTCGTGTCGGCGGATACCGGCTGGGCCATCTCCAAGAAGATCCAGCTCACCACGGATGGTGGCAAAACCTGGAAAGCCATCTCAGACGTCAGCTGGAACGCCCAATTGGACTTCGTCAGCGATCAGATCGGCTGGGCCATCGCCACCGCCGATAACCAGGTGGCGCTGGTGAAGACGGATAACGGCGGGGCCAGGTGGCAAATCCTGGTGCCGACGGTGGGAAATTAGGGAAAAAAGAAAACCAAGAAGGACGCCAAGGACACGAAGGTTTTGATAAAAATATAACGATAATTGCCCCCTCCTGCCCCCCCAATTCTAAAGACGGAATTGGGGGAGGAGTAAGAAAAGTCCACGAATTAGAACACGAATATACGAATGGTAGTCCATGTTGCTCCACCCAGCACAGTTCGCTGGTTTTTACTACAAACCGGGGATTCCGTAATGACAAGAAGGAGGCGGCTTCCCAATCGTATAACTACTCGGGCGAGGCAAAGAACGCTCTTTCTCCCGAAAAGCAGAAAGGAACGATCAGGATGTTCCGACTCTCTGGCATGACGGCATAGAACACGAAGGATGCCACAATGAATAAGATGATGATTATGCTTACTGGATTGCTTCTTTGTTGCTTTTGATTGGTGGAAGGTTCATTTTCAAACGAGGCATTAAGACCTGACCGCTGTGCAATCAAACCGAATATGCCGCGAATGGCGATGAACCCGACGAACAGCCCAAAAAAGATGAGTTTATTTCCAAGTGTCACCATCATCCTGTTCCCTTTGCGCGGAGAAATCGTCGCGAGTGAATTACCTGCCCAACCAACCATTATACAGAAATATTTGACAGAATTTAAGCTTTTTGCTAGGATATTCATATCTCAAAATGAGTAATCGAATAAATACCATACCAGGGGAGGGCTTTAGGGCACAAAATACTGTATTTAATCGACAGCTTTCCCCGGATCATCTTTCCGTGCGCCTCATCAGATATTGGTTGGGAGTGGAAGTATTCCTGACTTTTATAGGCGTTATGCTGAATTTCTTTTTACCAAAAGCAGCGGGGATTTTGCGTGCGATGATCTTGTGCGCCATTCTTCTTACGATCATGCTTGGATTTTTCCTCTTCTTCCGTTACATTTCTGCAGAAGAAGTAAAGAAGAAGCGTTTGTATCTCTCTGAAAAAGATAAATTAGTCAATAAAGTTTCTAAATTAAAGATAGAACTATCCAAAGTCAGGCAGGCATTAGCAGCTCAGCAGACTCACGAGGATCAAGAAATTGAAAGAACTCTGCAGAAGATTGATCAAGAAACTATCGAGAATGGCCTTAAAAGTACAAGAATTGAGGATGGTAACATCCCTGGAGTGGGGCCAAAACTTAAAGAAATATTGAAAAATAACGGGATCACCAGTGCTGCTGACATTGGCATCCATCTTCAGAATTTAGAAGGATTTGGAAGTGCTAAAGTCCATGCATTATTGAATTGGAAGGAATCCATTCTAAGTCAATTGGACGCAAGCAAACCGGACAAACTCCCCGGGGCGCAAATCTTTGAAATCCAGCATAAATACCAACGAGAAAGAGATCATCTGGTAAAAACCAGGGAATCGCACCAATTAAAGCAAACTGAGCTTGGGTTAGAGCTGGAAAATGTAAACAAAAACCTGAATTATCTAAAAGACATCACCTTCATTGACTACCTGAGCACAAACTTGCTTGGAGGAGTGAAGAATCAATTCTTAATCAATGCCAAAACCGTAGTTTTATTAAGTGTGCTTGGATCAGGTGCACTCATCCATGGTGCTTTGGGTATTTTTTCGGCAAGCTCTCTGATGATGGCTTCTATACCAACTCAAACTCCCACCTATACGCCCACCCACACATTAATTCCATCATATACATATACACTTTCTCCTACACCAACCATCACCCTTACCCCAACTCCTACGAATACACCAACCATCACAGTTACCCCAACCACCACGATAACACCATCGATAACACCAACGCCGACGCAAACGAATATACCTTCACCCACACTTCCGGTTAATATGGCTGCTTGTATACCAAAAGATACACTACGGCAAGTTGGCCTGGTGGTTAGCATTACTGATGGCGATACGATCGAGGTTCAATTGGATGATGGCAAGGTCTACCCGGTTAGATATATCGGGATGGACACACCTGAACGAGGAGACAGTGATTATGCCCCGGCGGCAGATAAAAATACTGAACTGGTTTATGGTAAGCAGGTGACTTTAATCAGAGATGTGTCAGAAGTTGATAAGTACAATCGCCTTCTGCGCTACGTAGTTGTTGGTGATGTATTTGTAAATGATGAATTGGTCCGATCTGGTCTGGCAACAGAGTATGCATATCCACCGGACACAGCTTGCTCATCCACTTTTTCTGAAGCGCAGCAATACGCAAAAGACAATTTATTGGGTATGTGGGCGGCCATACCCATCTACCAACCGACGAATCCTGCTGGTGGGGGTGGCAATTGTGATCCGGCATATCCCGAGGTGTGTATACCTTCACCACCTCCCGACCTGGATTGTGGTGATATTCCATTCCGCCGATTCAAAGTCCTTCCGCCAGATCCCCATCACTTCGATGGAGATCATGATGGGGTTGGGTGTGAATCTTAAATCTTCTTGATTTCTCTATTTTTTACTCATATCTGATGTTATTTACTCACGCCCCCACCCCTAACCCCTCCCCCATTGGCTTTACTGGAATGGTACCATAAAAGTGGACATGATTAATGTCC
>JBAQFX010000337.1:0-29753 GCA_049287485.1 Anaerolineales bacterium | reverse complement strand
GTCGTCTCGTATTCCACGTGGGCAATGTTGATCGTGATGCCTCGCTCTTTCTCCTCCGGGGCGTTATCGATCGAATAGAATGACCGGTATTCCGCCTGGCCTAAAAATGAGCAGTATTTCGTGATCGCCGATGTCAACGTCGTCTTGCCGTGGTCGATGTGCCCCATCGTCCCTACGTTCATGTGCGGCTTGGTTCGCTCAAATTTTTGCTTTGCCATCTGTTCCCTACTCCTTCTTTCAGTGTGTGCAAACGATTATTTCTCGAAATCAGAGCCCTCAATGGGATTTGAACCCATGACCCCATTCTTACCAAGAATGTGCTCTACCGTCTGAGCTATGAGGGCAACAAAAGTGGGCGGTGAAGGATTCGAACCTCCGAAGGCTTCTGCCAACTGATTTACAGTCAGTCCCCGTTGGCCACTTGGGTAACCGCCCAAAGCGTTATCATGTTACATACTAATTAGTCAATTAGTCTCCTTGCCCCCGTCCGAGTTCAGAGAACAACGAGGCTAATTGACTAATCCACATGCAACAAAGGCTCTGTGCCTGAAGCCGACGATGGGAATCGAACCCATAACCTACCACTTACAAGGCGGTTGCTCTGCCGATTGAGCTACGTCGGCGGGTTAAATTGTCAAGGTTCTGGTCTAAAAGCGGATTGCATTATACCAGAGGCGTATGTTTGCAGCAAGACTAAAGCTGTGCTAAAGAAACCCGGTTCAGCATGTAAGCGGGTTTCTGCTCCAGATTCAGGCATGCGAGTTTATCAGGGTTTGGTTATATCGTCAATGGATTTAGTGCTGAATCCACGCCTTTGCCAGGTAAAATACAACACCACTGACCCCGCTACCGCGGCGTTAAGCGATTCAACCTTCCCCTGCATAGGGAGTCGCAGTAATAAATCGCAAGATTTCCGCACCAATGCACGCATCCCACTTCCCTCACCCCCAATCACCAGCGCCAGCGGTCCATCTAAACGCACATTAGCTATTGGTTGCGCTTCCATTCCCGCTTCCAAACCGATTACCCAGATATTTTTTTCTTTCAGATCCTGTATTGCCTGTGCTAAATTCACCTGTACGATCAACAGGTGTTCGCTGGCTCCCGAGGATGAATTTACCACGGCGGGCGTTACTGTGGCGGTGTGCCTGAAGGGGAGCAACACACCATGAACACCAACTGCCTCCGCGGTTCGCAGCAAAGTACCCAGATTTTGAGGATCTTGTAAAACATCCAGGATCAATATGAAAGGTGCTTCCCCCCGTCGATCTGCTAACGCAATGATATCCATTAATGAACTGTACGGGTATCCACTGGCCTCCACAGCTACCCCCTGGTGACCATTCCCAAGAGTGTTCAGGTTTCCGCGTGGCACCCTCTCGACGGGCAGCTTCATTTTTGTAGCCAAGCTTAATATTTCCAGGAGGCGTCCTTTTTCTTCGGCCCCCTGAGCCAGTTTCAGGCGAAAGAATTGGCGCCGCTTTACCCGCAAGCATTCATATACAGCATTACGTCCGTAGATCCATTCCTTCATGGTTCACCAAAAAAATCCCGGAGGGGAACTGCCTCCGGGAGAAGAATTTATTACTTCCAGCGCCAGGTGGTACCATCTTTGCTGTCTTCCAGCAGCACCCCCAATTCTGCCAGATCAGCTCGTACTTTATCCGAAAGTGCCCATAATTTTTGCTTACGCATTTCTTTTCGTAAATCAATGAGCAGCTCGATAAATGGCTTTACCTCAGCACCGGTCTCTACACGCTCAGCGTGCAAACCAAATACGGTCATGAGCTCTTTGAGCAGGCCCTGTCCCTCAGCAATGATCCCAACCGTCACACCGACGTCTTTGGCCTGGTTGATAACTCGCACCAGCTCAAACAAATGCCCCAACGCTCCAGCAGTATTGAAATCGTCATCCATACTTTCAATAAATCCATTACGCGTAGCTTCCATCTGCTGACGCAAGCCATCCACCTGCTCACCTTCATCGACACTTCCATCTGTTGCTGGTCTCAAAGTCAATCGCAAGCGCTCCAGAGCTTTTTCAGCCTGGGTGATGATTTCATCACTAAAGGAAAGTGGATTGCGGTAGCTAGAATTGAGCACCATCATACGCAATACATCGCCCTCATGACCAGCTAGGAAATCTTCAACCGTCACCAGATTGCCGAGCGACTTGGACATTTTCTCCCCCGATAGCTGCATCATGCCATTATGCACCCAATAACGGGCGAAGGGCTTTCCTGTGGCCGATTCAGTTTGAGCAATCTCATTCTCATGATGCGGGAAGATCAGGTCATTACCTCCACCGTGAATATCAATTTGCTCACCCAGATGGTGCATACTCATGGCTGAACATTCAATGTGCCATCCCGGGCGTCCTTTTCCCCATGGGCTCTCCCAGGCAGGCTCGCCCGGTTTGGAGGATTTCCACAGAGCAAAATCCATTGGATTCTCTTTGCGTTCATCGACATTGACTCTTGCCCCAGCTTGCATATCCTCAAGCTGCCGGCAGGATAGTTTCCCATAATCTTTATCCTTATTGACCCTGAAGTACACATCCCCATCCACCTCATAAGCATAGCCTTCTTCACCTAGTTGGGTGATCAATTTGATGATATAGGGGATTTCGTGAGTAGCTCTCGGATATACCGTAGCGGGCAAGATATTCAGGTCAGCCAGGTGTTTATTGAACTCATCAATATATCTTTCAGCCAGCTTGATGGGATCCATTCCGAGCTGATTGGCACGGTTAATGATCTTATCATCCACGTCGGTGTAATTCATGGCATGCCGAACCTGATAGCCGCGATACTCCAGGTAGCGGCGGATGATATCAAATACAAGCGCCGACATGGCATGCCCAACATGCGCTTTATCATATACAGTTGGACCACACACATACATGGTCACCACACCAGGTTGGATGGTTTGGAAATCCTCTTTTTGTCGTGAAAGTGTACTGTAAATACGCAAAGCCATTCTTTCTCCCATGTATTAATCTTCTTTTTCCATACGCGCAAAGATCATTCGCCCAGCTGCAGTCTGTAACACTTTAGTGACGGTTACATTGATCTTCTTGTTTAGATAATTACGCCCATCTTCCACGACCACCATCGTGCCATCATCCAGATATCCTACTCCCTGGCCTGATTCCTTCCCTTCCTGAATCACATTGACCTCGATAGATTCACCCGGTAAAAAGACCAGCTTGACAGCATTGGCCAACTCATTCACATTGAGCACGCTTACACCCTGGAGTTCCGCAATCCGGTTCAAATTATAATCATTGGTCAGGATCGGGCAACGCAACTGGCGTGCCAGAACCACCAGCTTATCATCTACCTCGCGCACGCCTTCAACATCCATATCACTGATGCGTAAGGGAGTGCTGGTGTCTTTCTGTAATTGCGAGATAACCTCAATTCCCCTCCGCCCACGTTGACGACGTAAATTATCAGACGAATCAGCGATAAACTGCAGCTCATTGAGTACAAAACGTGGGATTAATAAAGTTCCCACTAGGAAACCGGTTCGGGCGATGTCAGCAATACGCCCATCGATGATCACGCTGGTGTCCAAAAGCACTGTCCGGTAGCCTGTTTGGGTCTCCTTAGAATTTTCATCACTCGAATGACCCGAAGTGGGCCGGATCAAGGCAAAAAGGTCTGTTTGGCGCATCACAAATACTGCAATCCCTAAATAGCCAAACAAGAGTACTCCCACAAATGGTAACACTTTTCCAAAGGGATTTGGTAACAGGGATAGGGGGAATGTTAATAGAGCTGCAATGATCAAACCAGCTACCAAACCAGTCAATCCTGAAGCCAAGGTTTGTGTGGATACACTTAACAGGGTTCTACGTATCAAACGCACAGGTCGGGTGGTGAAGTAAGGTGTCAGGATTAGCCCAAATAATATTCCTACCAGGCAAAACAAGAAGCCGGTAAACTCAGGAGATTGTCCAAGCGAATCCCCTACGTAGCTCCCGAAATATGCCCCGGCAATTGCAAATACGATCATTCCAATGAGACGAAAAATAAATTCAACACTCATGGCAGCCTCCCTTATAAAATGAATTAAGCTGCGCGAGTCTCCATATCGCGGAGTGCATAAATTTCGTTCTGGCTGTATAAAACCAGGACGGGTTCTTCATATTTCCCCTCACCCAAACTGTAAATAATCAGAAAAAGACAATAATTGCTTAAATGTACTGACCAGATGAGGGTCTATGAACCTTGGAGTCTCGCTTAAAACCCTATTAATATTATAACGCTAAATATGCTAATTAATCATCAAAAGAATCTTGAAGATTTTATTAAAACCTTGCTTTTTGTCTCCTGTTATAATCGTATTGCTCTGCGTGACCATTTCTGAGATATCAGGTTTTTTCTTAAATAAGCATCCTGGCAGATTATTTTCATTATGCCGCCTGAAAATATAAATCTATTGATCCAGCATAATCCTGACCCACAACGTGTAATCGTTGGTATTACGGGTGCATCTGGTGCTATCCTCGGGATTCGCTTATTGCAGGTGTTGAAACCTACCACCATCAAGACCCATTTGGTTATTTCTAAAAGCGCCTCTCTCACCATTCAACAGGAAACCGATTGGCAGGTAGAGCAGGTGCGTTCTCTAGCAGATGTTTCTTATGATTTTCATGATATAGCAGCCCCCATCTCTTCGGGGACTTTTGCCACTCTGGGGATGGTAATCATCCCCTGCTCTATTAAAACCCTCTCCGCGGTCGCTAATTCTTATACTGACGACCTCATCGCACGGGCCGCTGACGTCACCCTTAAAGAGGATCGCCCACTGATACTGGTGGTGCGTGAGACACCATACCATCGCGGCCACTTGCGGTTAATGAGTGAAGCGTCTTCGGCAGGAGCGGTCATCTTTCCACCCGTCCCCGCGTATTATATACGCCCTCAATCGGTGGACGAAATTATCAACAATACTGTAGGGCGAGTATTGGCGCGCCTGGGAATACAGAACGATCTATACCAGGAATGGCATGGGGATTCTACAGGGTGAATCGATGACCTCCCGTGATATGGATAAAGCTGCTCTTTTCGGTGAACCCTCTTACGTCTGGCGGGCAGGTCAGGAACGCCGCCTGCAGATGATCCTGGAAGCGGTTGGGACACACATCGAGGGTATCTTGCTCGAAAATGGCTGCGGAATAGGTATGTACCTGCAACACCTGGCGCCTCATGCCGGTAAGATTATTGGTCTAGAATACGATCTTGCGCGTGCACGTGAAGCTCATACTCACTCACCAAACCTTATTAATGCCGCTTCTGAACAGTTACCTTTTCCCAGTAACTTGTTCGATGTGATTCTAAGTCATGAAGTGCTTGAGCATGTCAGGGATGACCGTCTTTCTATGGAGGAGATGCTTAGGGCACTCAAACCTGGGGGAATTATTGTGCTTTTCGTTCCCAACCTGGGTTATCCCTATGAAACCCATGGAATATATTGGCGTGGTCAATACTATTTTGGAAATATCCCCCTGATACATTATCTGCCTGCTGGCTGGCGCCGACGGTTCACACCCCATGTTCGTGCGTATTCAACATCAGATATCCACAGGCTTTTCTCTGGTCTACCAGTCAAGATCCTCCGGCGACAGATCATCTTCGGAGCTTATGATAATATCATCTACCGCTTTCCCACCCTGGGCCGGCTTTTGCGACTTATCCTGCAATGGATGGAAAAGACTCCCCTGAAAATATTTGGCTTATCCCATTTCTGGGTGATCGAAAAGCATTAACCTAATCCGTTGCAATGCGGAAATCAAAAATTCCATCCTTTATCGACCATTCGCGTGAACAATCTGGGCAGATCATTTTCGAACGATGTGGTTTCAGGTCATAAGCCTCGCATACCGGGCATTTAAAAAATGTTCCCACCTTCGCTTTTGGTTTATCCCCAACAACCAGACTGCGGGTGAACACACTGGGAGAAAGCTGGCAGATATGTCCGGTCGGCTGTAACCACGTCTCCAGCCTGACCAGCAGGCTGAGAGGCAGGTTCCGCTTCAACACTTCCAATCTGAAATAGGAAACCGCCAGCTGTTTTTGCAGGCTGAATCCGCTTTCTTTCAACCAGCTTCTCACTGCAGCGGGGTGAAAATCAAAGTTTAATTTCTCAAACTCTACGCTTTCTTTTCTAAATGGTGACCACTCCTGTCTCCGGGCAAGAAATCTCAGGATGGCTTTCAGATTCTGTTTGTTGGCATATTCCAGGATAAATATCGCCCCTGCCTGTAAAGTCTGATATACCTCTTGCAATGCGGCTTGTGGATCTGTCATGTGGTGCAGTGTGCGGATCATGGTAGCTGTGTCAAACAAACCGTCTACGAATGGCAGATTATAAATGTCGGCTGCCACATAAATGAATCGCTGATTCCTTCCTAAACGTTGTATGGCTTGCTGGAGCTGCGATAAAGAGTAATCCAGCAATACCACTTGTTTGAATCCTGCATAACGAAGTGTATTCCGTCCCGCTCCCGCCCCCAGCTCCAATAATAACTCTCCACTTTTCGGTAGCAATCGCTGCAGGGCAATCGCTTCAGCCTGGTCCTCGTAGGCACGCCCGCCATGTTCCCAAAAGCGGGATTGGTAATCGGAACCTTCGTAATTACAGATCGGTGGTTGAGGATCTGTCATGGGTATATTGGATTGCCTTGCCTAGTCATCTTAATAATTAACTTATTTACGTGGAAGTTTAGCCTTCCAGCCTCTTTATTTGCACAGGTTGTTGATTGAGTTGAGATGTATCCATAGGCTGGGTGCCCCTGCCCACCGCCACCGGCGTGCCCACAGCTATAAACACAAGTTCAGTTCCAAGTAAAGCATCTGCGTAAGAGGTGGTGAATGATAAATGTTGCGCCTGAACATCATGTTCGACCAGCTCTTTTAGACTTGGCTCATAATCAGGTAGTTTACCCTGTTTCACACCATTAATTTTCTCTCCATAAACATCCAGGGCAATTATCTGGTTTCCCGGGTCAGCAAAACATGCTGTCGTCACCGATCTCTTATAACCCACACCTACAACACAGATTTGCGTCATTAATTTTCCTCCAATACATCCAGATAATGGTCTATCTTATCATATGCAGGTGAAATAAATAAGTTGCATGATTGTTAAAGTGCCATTGTGCTACGCATTCTGATGGATGATGACCGTCATATTCATGGGGTGACCTCTGTCACTTGTAATTTGGGTAAATATAGTCTAATATATGGGCAATCAAATATTATAATTTCTATCAAATTATTGGAGTTTAGTATGCAAATCACACGTCAGGCAGATTACGCAGTTAGAGCAATGGTATATCTTGCTCAATTAGGACCAGATCAACGGGCAGCAACGGGTCAAATTGCCAAGGAGAAAAGCATTCCCCCGTCCTTCCTGGCAAAAATTGTTTCTCAATTATCCGTGGCTGGACTATTACAAACCTCACGTGGGGCACGGGGAGGTGTATCGCTGGCAAAATCACCAGATGCCATCAGCCTGCTTGATGTAGTGGAGGCAATTGACGGGCCCATCCTCTTAAATATTTGTGTAGGTGAGACCGTATCTTGTGAATATGATGATGACTGCCCGTTAAAACCGGTCTGGTGTGATGCCCAAAAAATGTTGCTCGACCATCTTTCCAAGACTAATTTCGGTCAATTTACTCAGGTAGCAGCTGCAGGGTAAATTCCGCCCAAACTGATAAGATAATATTATTTGTGATTCATTCCCCTCCTGGCGTATAATCATCCGGGAGGGGATGTTTGGTTATTTATTAAACCACTTATCCCCATAACGAATATCCTTTCAATAATTCACGAATGTCTGGAGGTACTATGTCTACTCCCCGTCTTGTGCGTGCCCCTCGTGGCACCCAACTCACCTGCAAATCCTGGCTCACCGAAGCCCCATTCCGAATGATTCAGAATAATTTAGATCCGGAGGTAGCAGAACGGCCTGAAGATTTGGTGGTATATGGAGGTCGCGGTCAGGCTGCCCGTAATTGGGAATGTTTCGATGCTATATTAGCTTCACTAAAGGATTTAAATGAAAATGAAACCCTACTCGTGCAGTCGGGTAAGCCGGTAGCGATCTTCAAGACTCACTGCGATGCACCTCGCGTATTAATCGCGAATTCCAATCTGGTACCTCATTGGGCTACCCAGGAACATTTCGATGAGCTGGTTGCTCGCGGCCTGATGATGTTCGGTCAGATGACTGCTGGTTCCTGGATCTACATAGGTACGCAGGGGATATTGCAGGGTACCTATGAGACCCTTGGTTCTCTTGCCAATCAACGTGGCTGGTCTTCCCTTAAAGGTAGATTTGTGCTTACTGCAGGCTTGGGTGGTATGGGAGGTGCTCAACCCCTTGCCATCACCATGAATGAAGGCGTGGGTCTGATTGTAGAAGTGGACCCAGCGCATGCTAAACGCCGCCTTGAGACGGGATATGTGGATATCGTAGTCGATACCCTAGAAGAAGCCATGACCCTGATTGAAGAATATCAGAAGAAGAAACTTCCCAAATCCATTGGGTTGATCGGTAATGCTGCAGAAATCTATCCCGAACTGGCGGTGCGTGGGGTGGTTCCGGATGTGGTCACGGACCAGACTCCTGCCCATGATGTGCTCATGTATGTGCCCGCCGGGATGGACGTCAAAGAGGCAGACCAGTTGCGCACAAGTGACCCGGCTGAATATCACCGTCGCTCGATGCAATCCATGGCACGACATGTACAGGCGATGTTGGAATTCAAGCATCATGGATCCGAGGTCTTTGATTATGGCAACAATTTACGCCAGCGCGCCTATGATGAAGGCGTGAAAGATGCCTTCGAATTCCCTGGATTTGTCCCTGCGTATATCCGCCCCTTATTCTGTGAGGGGAAAGGCCCCTTCCGCTGGGTAGCCCTATCAGGTGACCCGGAGGATATCTATCGAACCGATGAAGCGATCATGGAGCTCTTCCCGCGTAATGCTCATCTCCAGCGCTGGTTAAAGATGGCACGCGAAAAAGTCCAGTTCCAGGGATTGCCCTCGCGAATTTGCTGGCTCGGGTACGGTGAACGAGCCAAGGCAGGTTTGCTATTCAACAACATGGTAGCAGAAGGCCTGGTGAAGGCGCCTATTGTGATCGGGCGTGACCACCTGGATGCTGGCTCTGTTGCTTCCCCGAACCGTGAGACGGAAGGTATGCTAGATGGCTCGGACGCCATCAGTGATTGGGCCATTCTCAACGCCCTGATCAATGCTGTTGGGGGAGCTACCTGGGTCTCATTCCACCATGGGGGTGGAGTGGGGATCGGTTACAGCCAGCACGCTGGCCAGGTAATTGTCGCAGATGGCACGCGTGAAGCCGCTCGCAGGCTCAGACGGGTCTTGACCACCGACCCGGGTTTAGGCATCGTACGCCATGCCGATGCCGGCTACCATAATGCCATCAAGGCAGCCAAACGTCATCGCATTAAAATGCCTATGCTGAAGTAAGCCAGGGTATAAGAAATCAGTTTTTAACGGTAGGTGATACAACCAAAGAACAATTATCTTCGGGCAGCAAGAGCTACCCAATCCCCCATTTGGTGCTTATCCACCTGATGGAAATCTTGCGCGTGCAGAGCGTTTTCCACCTCTGCACTTTGTTCAGCCAGGATGCCCGATAGGATCAAACATCCCCCTGGCATCAGCAGCTCACCCAATCCCTGGCTGAGCAACTGCACCAGCACCGGTGCCAGAATGTTGGCAAACACCAGCTCTGCTTTTTGAATGTTGAACATCCCCTTCTGAACTTCTGCTACCGAACCTACTCCCAATTCAAGGTGCTGCTTCACCTTATTGAGTTCAGCATTCTCTTCCGAAGCTCGAATAGATTCCGGGTCAATATCCACTCCCAGAGCTTTCACTGCCCCAAGCTTTATCCCGGCAATCGATAATATCCCTGACCCACAGCCGATATCGATCACCCTTACATCTATTTTACTCTTGAGGGAAGAAAAATACTGTTCAGTGAGGGCAAGGCAAAGCTGGGTAGTCGGATGTGTGCCTGTACCAAAAGCCATCCCCAGCTCGATCCGAATCGGAATACGTTGATCATCTGCAGGGTTGATCCAGGCGGGTAAGATTAATAACTGTCTACCGATCGGAATGGGGTGATAATGCTCTTTCCAGGCTTCCATCCAATTGACTTCATGGATCAGCTTGAATGCAGGAGTTGGGATTGGGGAAATTCGTCCCAGATACCACAGAGCCTGCTCAATTTCCTGCCGTGTTTCCTCGAGCTTTTCATCACCTGGAATATATCCGCATACCCTGAGTGGTCCGATGGCATGTCCATTTTCGTCGGCTGGTCCAGCCGTTACCGCCGTTGACTCAATTACCACCCCATCGGGGAGATAGCGTCGCAATACTTCAGCTACAGCCTCTGCCAGCTCACCATCCACCAACAAGCTTACTTCCAGCCAGTATTTATCTGTCATGTGGGGACAATTTTTCAGTTTTAATATCGGGATTCGCCAGGGTTTAGCAGGGTAAGGCTACCCAGCGAGGGTTTCCTTCAGCCAATCCAGAAATCCGCGCTCTGATGGTGAAACTTCACTGCCCAGTGATTCAGCTAATTGTTCCATAATCTTACGCTGCTCGGCGGTCAGGGTCTTAGGTACCTCCACATTAACCACCACCATCTGGTCGCCACGACCGTTCCCTCGAAGATGTGGTACACCTTTGCCACGCATGCGTAAAACTTTACCTGGCTGGATGCCTGCAGGGATTTTCAGCTTGGTAGGTCCATCGACCGTGGGTACTTCCACCTCTGCTCCCAAGGTGGCCTGGGCAATATTGATGTTCAAATCCAGCATGATATCATTCTCGCGCCGACGGAAATATTTATGGGAAAGCACACGGATAACGAGGTATAAATTCCCGTTCGGTCCACCATTTTCACCCGGTTGCCCTTCACCTGCCAGCCGGATTTGGTTGCCATTATCCACGCCCGCCGGGATGGATACCACCTTTTTACGGTTACGGCGCACCAAACCCCGTCCATTACAGGTATGGCAGGGTGTTGAAATGGTTTCACCGCGCCCATTACATACCGGGCAGGTAGAAACCTGAACCATGGAACCCAGTAAAGTCTGCCGTACCTGCCTGACCTCTCCTGTTCCGTTGCAGGTGGAGCATCTTACCGGGCTTGTGCCTGGTTCGGCTCCTTTACCACCGCAGGTTTCACACACCTCATCTCTGGTGATCTCGATTTCCTTCTCCACTCCGAAAATCGACTCTTCAAATGTCAGATCAACATTATATTGCAGGTCACCCCCACGGCGTGGGGCATTGCGCGTACGTCGGCTGGATGTCCGTCCAAAGCCCCCAAAACTGCCAAAAAATTCTTCGAATATGTCTCCAAAGTCGACCGTAAAGTCTGGTACACCCCCAGCGTTCTGCACACCGGCATGACCGAAGCGGTCGTAGGCTGCACGCTTATCTGGGTCGGAGAGCACGGCATAGGCCTCATTGACCTCCTTGAAACGCTCCTCTGCATTAGCTTCTTGAGACACGTCCGGATGGTATCGCCTCGCCAGTTTGCGGAAGGCAGCTTTAATTTCCTCTGGCGAGGCGTTACGTGCTAAACCTAAGATTTCGTAATAATCGCGTTGGGTCATAAGTACGTTCTAATGTCAAAACGTTTACGCGTTCAAATGCTCAGGCATTCCTGAATTCACCATCCACCACGTCATCATCACCACCGGGTTTTTGCTCGCCACCATCTGCTCCGGGTTGTTCTCCACCAGCCTCTGGACCAGCTTCGGGACCACCTTGTTGGTAAACCGAAGCTCCAATCTGTTGCACCACCTGGAATAATTGCTCAGTAGCACTCTTGATCCTGGCTGCATCATCACCTTCCATGGCTTTCTTGACGTTGGCGATCTCCTGCTCCACCTTACTCTTGGTATCCGCAGGGACTTTTTCACCAAAGTCACGCAGGGCTTTCTCGGCTGTATACACTGCATTATCTGCGGTATTGCGAGCTTCAATCATCTCCTTGCGTTTCTTATCTTCATCCGCATGCGATTCTGCTTCTCGTCGCATACGCTCGACCTCTGACTCGCTCAATCCAGATGAGGCGGTGATGGTGATGTGCTGGCTTCGCTGGGTGGCCTTATCCTGTGCTGTTACATTGAGGATGCCGTTAGCGTCGATGTCGAAGGTTACTTCGATCTGAGGAATACCACGAGGTGCTGGTGGGATGCCATCCAGAACGAATTTACCCAGGCTTTTATTGTCAGCTGCCATGGGGCGCTCACCCTGCAAGACATGGATCTCCACCTGGGGCTGGCTATCAGACGCGGTCGAGAATATCTGGCTCTTGCGGGTTGGGATAGTGGTATTGCGCTCAATCAAAGGCGTGGCTACACCTCCCAGCGTCTCCACTGAAAGTGTCAATGGCGTGACATCCAACAACAAGATATCTTTTACATCGCCGCCTAACACACCTGCCTGGATTGCTGCACCAATTGCCACCACCTCATCCGGATTTACCCCTTTATGAGGTTCCTTGTTGAACAATTTGCGCACCGCTTCCTGAACAGCTGGCATACGGGTCATGCCACCCACCAGCACTACTTCGTTAATTTTGCTGGTGTCCATGTCTGCATCTCGCAAGGCATTTTTTACTGGTCCAATCGAGCGTTCGATCAAATCACCGGTAAGTTGTTCTAATTTAGCCCGTGTCAGGTTCATTACCAGGTGTTTCGGTCCTGACGCATCTGCTGTAATATAAGGCAGGTTAATTTCGGTCTGCATCATACTGGAGAGTTCGATCTTGGCTTTTTCTGCAGCTTCTTTAAGCCGTTGCAGGCTTTGACGGTCCTGGCGCAAGTCAATCCCGTTGGAAGACTTGAATTCATCGGCCAGGTAATCGATCAGGCGCATGTCAAAATCATCACCACCCAGGAATGTATCGCCGCTGGTGGAGCGCACCTGGAAGACACCATCGCCCACATCCAGGATGGAAATATCGAATGTGCCTCCACCCAGGTCATAGACCGCGATCACCTCGTCTTTCTTCTTATCTAACCCATATGCCAGTGAGGACGCTGTGGGCTCGTTGATAATGCGTAAAACATCCAATCCAGCAATTTTCCCGGCGTCCTTGGTGGCATTGCGTTGAGCATCATTGAAATAAGCTGGTACGGTAATCACTGCCTGTGTTACCGTTTCACCCAGGTATGCTTCCGCGTCAGTTTTAAGTTTCGCCAGGATCATGGCTGAAATTTCTGGCGGTGAATACTCACGTCCATCTAATATCACCCGGATATCTCCATTCGGTGCATTTGCCACTTTATATGGAACCCTGGCTAAGGCTTTTTTCACTTCAGGATCATCGAACTTGCGACCCATAAAGCGTTTGATTGAAAAAACAGTATTCTCCGGGTTGACTACCGCCTGGTTACGTGCCACCCGTCCTACCAGACGTTCATGGTTCTTATTTACAGCCACTACGGATGGTACCAACCGCTCTCCCTCAGAGCTGGAGATGACAGTTGGCTCCCCACCTTCCATCACTGCCACTACTGAGTTGGTTGTACCAAGATCAATACCGATTATCTTTCCCATTCTAATACTCTCCTTATGATTGATTGGATACAAAATGAATCATATTTATGCAAATCATTATCTTGCCACTCTGACACGCGCTGGTCGGATTACCCGTTCACCCAGGGTGTAGCCGGGTTGTACCACTTCAATGATTTGACCACTCTCGTGCTCCGGGGAATCCTCGTGAGAAATAGCTTCATGTAAGTTGGGATCGAAGAATTTGCAATCTTTGTCAATACGTTTGACCCCGTCGGCTTCGAATGCTGCGACCAGCTTACGGTAAATCAAGTCAATACCCTCAGCCCATATGGCTCCATTTCCATCTGTGGGCCGATTGTTATTCTTTAGGGCTCTCTCCAGGTCATCCGCAATGTCCAGGTAACGTCGGATGGCACTCGCAAAGGCATTCTGACCGCCTTGGGTTTGTTCTCGTTCCATGCGTTTTTTATAATTAAAAAACTCAGCCCTTTCACGTTGCCAACCACCCAGATACTCATCCTGTTTTACCAGTGCCTGATCAAGCTCGGCGCGTAATTGAGCAATTTCTTCCTCAGGAATGATAGCCGGTACCTCACTGACTTCTTCAGGCTCTGTTGTGGGTTGGGACTCGACCTCCGATTTTCCTTCTTCAGCTTTGATTTGTCCATCTAATTTGGGTTTCTTTGCCATCATGATAGCTTCACACTCCTTAAGTCTCTTCAGCTAACATTTCTATCACAAGGTCACTCAATAGCCCGGATACAAAACGCACCGTTGATACGGTTCGTCCATAAGCCATGCGGGTAGGTCCTAGCACTCCAAGTGCACCAGTTACCAGTCCAGGAGCGCCATAACGCGCCAGCACCATCGAGCAATCGCGCAAGTCTTCCCAGGTGCCCTCCCCACCAATTACAACTTGCACTTCATCCATGCCGCTCGTCAGCACCGTTCGTGAAAGCAAGTCTTCCAGCATAGAACGTTCTTCCAAAACCCTTAAAGCTTTACGGGCTGACTCCGACTCGGCAAATTCTGGCTCCGCTAACACATTTGTCAGACCATCCCGGTACACTTCGCCAGACACCACTTGTTTCATCCGGTCTAGTTCTTCCCGGATCAGCTTGATCACATCCTGTTCCAGGGCTTCGAATTGTCCGTGTAATGCTGCGATGGCTTCTGCATCCAGTCCTTCACATAGCAAATTGATATGACTGGCTGCTGTTGAAAGTTGTTCCTGAGAAACTGGTTCAGCCAGTGTGAGCATCTGCTGTCGTACCTGCCCCCCCGTCCAGACCATGACCATTAAAACCTGTCTCCCGTGCGTAGAGATCAGACTGAGGTGCTTGAAACGAGCTAATTCTGGACGTGGTGAGGTCACCAGGCTGGCACCCTGCGACTGATGTGCCAGCACTGATGCCGCCAGGCGCATCCAACGGTTCACATCTCTCCCTGCTTGGTAAAACTGGTGGGTGATTGTCCTCCGTGTGTTCATCGGAAGCTCAGTCTGCCCCATTAACTGACGAACAAAATACCTGTAACCTTCTTCCGTCGGAACCCGACCAGCGGAGGTGTGTGGTTGCCGTAAGAACCCAGCCTCGGTTAGCTCAACCATGTCGTGGCGGATGGTAGCTGAGGAAGAATCGAGTTTATACCGCTCAATCAAGGCCTTTGAACCCACCGGCTGTGCCGTTTCCACATAAGTGTGGATAATGAGCGCCAGGATTAATTTTTGACGTTCAGTAATAGTCGACATTCATGTCTCCTATAATTTAGCACTCTCGATGCGAGAGTGCTAAAATCAACCCATGAATCATACCATAAACGGCTAATATACGTCAAGCAAGAGTAGACGGTTCTTATAAAACTCTAACAAGCCATGGTTGACCTTTTTCTTTACTCTCGTTATAATTCTTATATAAAGTAAATAACCTTCGGGGCAGGGTGATAACGTGGAAAACGTTTATTCCCGACCGGTGGTAAAGCCCACGAGCCAAGCACATTGGCACGATCCGGTGAGATTCCGGGGCCGACGGTACAGTCCGGATGGAAGAAGGTCCAAGATCTTTTCAGACCATGGTCTTGCGCGTTTTATGCATGTATCTGACTGAATAGAGCAAGTAATTGCCCCGAAGAACCCTTCGGGGCTTTTTATACATACATGAAGAACAGATACTTGCTAATTGTTTTTTCAATATTGATCATGCTGCTGGTATGGCAACTGATTGCCTGGTTTGTAGGTTTACCGACCTATATCCTGCCTACACCCGAGCAGGTTGCAACCCGTTTTGTTCAAGCCATCTTGGATGGTAGCCTGATCCGCAATACCCTGGTAACCCTGGTGGAGGTCCTGGCGGGATTGGCAATGGGGGTAAGCGTTGCCACTGTGCTTGGATACCTGCTGGCACGTTCACTACATTTAGAACGTTTACTATCCCCTTATATCGTTGCCAGCCAATCCATTCCAATTGTTGCCATCGCTCCCTTGCTTGTCATCTGGTTCGGACCTGGATTATTTTCCAAGATCTTAGTATGTGCTCTGATCGTTTTTTTCCCCGTATTGGTCAACACTGTGGTTGGTGTACGTTCCGTACCCGAGGATTTGCGCGATCTAATGCGCTCACTACAAGCTAACCGCTGGCAGACCCTTAAAAGCCTGGAGCTTCCTGCTTCCCTGCCTGTCTTTTTGGGAGGTTTGCGCATCGGAGCTACCCTTTCAGTGATTGGGGCTGTCGTCGGTGAGTTCGTGGGAGCGAAAGGCGGCCTAGGTTTCATGGTCAACGTTGGGCGTGGTGTTTACGATACTTCCCTGGTATTCGTGGCTGTGTTCACCCTGATTGCCATGGCATTGATTCTTTATGGCCTCGTTTCGCTGATTGAAAGACACCTATTGAGCTGGCAGCAACGTCCTGAGAGTGAGAGCCTGTTCGGTAGTGATGTCCAAAGCAAGGCTGGATGAGGTAATTTCCATGGAGATATAAATATGAGAAAAACATCGATCTTTTCTTTGTTGATAGTGCTGATTTTTTTGACAGGTTGTGTAAATGCCTCCAAATCACTGGTGCATATACGTCTTCCGCTTGGATATATCCCCAACATCCAATTTGCACCCTTGTATGTCGCGGTTGATAAGGGCTATTTTACCCAGGTTGGCATCGACATCGAGTTTGATTATAGTATGGAGACAGATGCAGTTGCCCTGGTAGGTGCCAATGCACTGCAGTTTGCGGTCGTATCCGGTGATCAAGTCTTGCTGGCTCGTGCCCAGGGATTACCAGTGGTAGATGTGTTAGCCTGGTATCAAGATTACCCAGTGTCAGTAGTATCCAAATCGGGGAATGGCATCCTTAAACCTTCTGACCTAAAAGGAAAGCATATCGGCTTACCTGGTTTGTACGGGACGAGCTATATCGGCTTGCGCGCCTTGCTCAGCGCGGCTGACCTCAAGGAAAGCGATGTTACCCTGGATTCGGTTGGATATAACCAGGTGGAAATCCTGGTCACTGACCAGGATCAAGCTGTAGTAGTCTATACCACGAACGAGCCAATACAATTGCGTGCCATGGGTTACCAAATCGATGAAATCCGCGTCAAGGATTATGCTCATCTGGTCTCGAATGGTTTAATTACCAATGAAACAACCATTTCCCAATATCCAAATCTGATTCGCGCCATGAATCAGGCTATCCTGAAAGGGATTGCTGATACCATCGCCAATCCAGACCAGGCATTCCAAATCAGCCTTAAATACGTGGAAGGGTTATCCCAGGCTGATCAAGCAGTCCAAAAGCAAGTTTTAACCACCTCCATAGAATTCTGGAAAGCAGAGGTACTGGGCTATTCTGATCCAGCTGCCTGGCAAAACACCCAACAGGTGCTCCTGGATATGGGCTTGCTGACCAAACCAATGGATGTGACCAAGGCATTCTCTAATGATTTCCTTCCATCCAGGTGAGATTGAATGAATTAAATTGGGAAGTATTGATGAATGAGCTAACTGCTGAGCCAATCTTGCAGATCAAACACCTCAGCCATGTCTTCCCAGATGGGAATAGTGGGCTGCACGCTTTGGCCGACATCTCCTTTTCGGTTTATGCCGAGCAATTTGTGTGTGTCCTCGGTCCATCTGGTTCGGGGAAGACTACCCTGTTGCGCATCCTGGCCGGGTTATTGTCTCCCACCCAAGGCAAGGTATTATTCGGTAATTCTTCAAGCAAAGCTCCTCGGCATGGAGTGGGTATGGTATTCCAAAAAGCTAACCTGATGCCCTGGCGTACTGTGTTGGAAAATATACTCTTGCCGTTGGAAATTCAGCGTATACCTCATTTAGAGGCCCTGTCTAAAGCAAAAGCCTTGGTTGAGCTGGTTGGATTGGGTGGTTTTGAAGATTCTCTCCCACGTGACCTTTCAGGCGGTATGGCTCAACGTGTAGCCATCGCCCGGGCATTGAGCCATGAACCAGATCTGCTCTTGCTGGACGAGCCTTTCGGTTCATTGGATGCATTGACCCGTGAGCGTATGGGGACTGAACTTATCCGCATCTGGCACGCAAGGCGTAAAACAGTCATCATGGTCACACACTCCATTAGTGAGTCACTTTTCCTGGCAGATCGTGTCTTGGTGTTCAGTCACCGTCCAGGTCAGCTCCGGCTGGACCTTACGGTTGATCTTCCCCGGCCAAGGGAGGAAGATATTCGTTATTCACCTGCTTTCTCGGCTCTTGCCCGCCGAGTTCGGGCTGCGATTGAATAATCATCAGAGGTTAAGTCTCAATATCATTTACCCCATATCTGGTCAGAAAATCATCCATAGCCTCACGTAACAGGTCGGCCTCGTTTACGCCACGCTCCTCGGCCAACTTGGCAAGTCGCTCAAGCTGGGTCTGAGTGTAATGCTTGGTTTTTGTCACCATGCGTTCCTCATATGCCAGCCTGGTTTGCTTACGCCCGCTGGCTTTGGCACGGTAAAGGGCGTGGTCTGCCTTACGGAAGAGCTCGTTTTCGCTCCATTCCCCCTCACTATATGGCATGGTAAGATTAAGATTATTCTGAGACGAGGCTGTTTATGCGTAAATGGGTACTTCCAGTAATAGCCGTTTTGGTAATACTACTTCCAATTGGAGTACGGGCACAAAATCCAATCACCATGAATTCTTTGCAAATTGGCATCTGGCCTGAATACGATAAACCCAGCGTTTTGGTCATCTACCAGATGACACTTTCTGTTACCACCAGCTACCCTGCAACTATATCAATACGTATTCCCAGTGAAGCTGGCGAGCCAAATGCAGTGGCTGCCCGTCAGGTAGATGGATCATTATTTAACATTGATTACACCCGTCAGGTTTTCGGCGAGTGGGCGATCATCAGCTTTACCACCACCACGCCTGAGTTACAGCTTGAATATTATGATCCAGGGTTGACTAAAAATGGCACTGCCCGTCACTTCACCTACACCTGGTCAGGAGATTACACCATCTCACAACTGACCGTCCAGGTCCAACAACCTTTCGATGCCACACAAATACGTATTTCGCCCAGCTTAGGTAGTGGGGCTGTCGGCAGTGATAACCTAACCTATTACACCCAGGATATCGGGACAGTTACTGCGGGACAAAATTTCCAGATAAGCATTGATTATCAAAAAGCAAGTGATGTGCTGAGTGCGGAAAATCTTCCCATCGAACCCAGCGCACCCATTCCTCAGGGAACTGCTACGGACATCAACCTCAAAACCTGGTTGCCCTGGGTATTAGGGATTTTAGGTGCTGGATTAATCGTTGGTGGCATTGTTTGGTTTTGGCAATCGGGCAGGCAACGACCTGCTCCTCAAATACGTCGCCGTCGCTTAAAACCTGCATCCCATGAAACAGAAACACCTTCTGAATCAGCTGAAGATACAGTGTATTGCTCCCAATGTGGTAAACGTGCCCTAGCAGGCGACCAGTTCTGTCGCTCCTGCGGATCTCCAATTCGTAGAAAATAAACTCAAAGTTATCAATTCTACGTAAAGTCAAGAAAAGCGAAGACTACCAAGAGCCAACTCATTCTCACCCTCTATTGGGTATTATCTCACCCTGTATTAATCTAATCATGTAAAAATTTATACGCATCTATTCTCAACGTTTATTTATCGAAGGAGATATTTAGATGGAAAAAGCGGTTGAAGCCCGCCCCAGGTTTGGTGGTCGGATAAAGTTCTTTATCGGGGGCTTCCTGATTATTGCTGCCATTGCCTATTTGATCATCTCGTCAACCAGAGCTAATGCCCAATACTTCTTCACAATCGATGAATTACTTTCACGTGGCCAATCCATGATCGATCAAAACGTACGGATTTCGGGCGCTGTCATTGGCGACTCTATCCAATACAATCCTGAAGAACTTTCCCTGCATTTCACCATCGCCAATGTCCCTGCTGATAATAAACAGATTGAAGCGCAAGGTGGTTTGGCTGTCGTATTACATGATGCGGTTACTGATCCCAACCGCACACATCTGCGAGTAGTGTATATAGGTCCAAAACCCGATCTTCTGCGTGATGAAGCTCAGGCGATTATGACAGGTCACATCAGTAATGATCAGGTTTTTTATGCTGATGAATTATTGTTGAAATGCCCGACAAAATATGAAGAAGCTGTCCCTAACCAAGTGGTTCCTTAATTTTTGGAGTACTACATGGTAGCAAACCTTGGTTACGGCACGCTCATCATTACCTTTCTCATCTCAATTTATGGTGCAGGGGCTGCCTATTACGGGGCGCGCAGGAACTTGCCTTCCTGGGTGGACAGCGCACGCAATGCCATGCTGCTTACCTTTCCGCTGCTCACCATTACTGCAATCAGTGTCATCTACCTCCTGGTGAACGCTCACTTTGAGTTTCTATTCGTAGATGAGGTTATCAGCAATAGTATGCCCATATCTTTGCGCATTACAGCACTCTGGGGTGGTCAGGCTGGCTCGCTGATTTTCTGGTCTTGGTTAATGTCTGCCTTTGCTTCTGCAGTCATGCTGCGCAAATGGGACCGTGACCGTGAATTTCTACCCTGGGTTATTCTGGTTTCCCTGGTTACCCTGGCATTTTTCCTCATCCTGAACATTTTTGTAGAAAACCCTTTCATTAGGATCTGGCAATCCCCTGCGGGTAACATCAGCACCGCCATGTTCCAACCCGCTGGAATGTCACTCTATGTGCCATTGGACGGCAATGGAATGAACCCTCTCCTACGCCATCCTGGAATGATCATACACCCTCCCATGCTTTATTTGGGCTTTGTATCCTTCGTCATCCCATACGCATTTGCCATAGCAGCCCTGGTTACTGGGCGAACGGACGATCGGTGGATTCGCATCAACCGCCGCTGGACATTGGTAGCATGGCTATTTCTATCTTTGGGGTTAATTTTAGGTGGCCGTTGGGCTTATGATGTCCTGGGTTGGGGTGGTTATTGGAACTGGGACCCGGTTGAGACCGCCTCTTTGATGCCCTGGTTGAGCGGGACGGCTTTCTTGCATTCCGTGATGATCCAGGAAAAGCGCGGCATGCTCAAACAATGGAATATGGTGCTCATCATCCTGACGTATGATCTGGTTATTTTTGGCACCTTCCTTACCCGTTCAGGCGTTTTGAGCTCTGTGCACGCCTTTGCCCAGAGTGCTATCGGTCCACTGTTTTTTGCTTTTATCGGTTTGACCTTTGTAGCTTCTCTCTCGCTCTTAAGTCGCCGCTGGAATGATCTAAAATCAGATGCCGTGATCACCTCTTGGTTTTCTCGCGAAGGTCTATTCCTGCTGAATAATCTGTTATTTATCGGCGTCTTGGTAGTTTGCTTCTGGGGCGTGATCTTCCCCGTGCTTACAGAAGCTTTGGGTATCGTCGGTCAAAAAATCCCTGCCCTGGCAGGTGTTTTCAATGGTCAGAAAGTTACCGTCGGTGCAGATTACTATAATCGTGCCACTGCACCCCTTTTTGGAGCCCTGCTACTCCTGATGGGCATCGCGCCCCTATCAGCCTGGAGGAATTCCACCTCTAAGACGCTGATTAAATCAATATGGAAACCTTTTTTAGTTTCCTTGCTGGTGATTCCCGCCCTGCTGCTAGGTGGTATGCGTTCCATACCTGCAATGTTCGGTTTTTGGTTGTGTGGGTTTACCATCATAGTCACCCTGAATGAATTTTGGCGAGCTGCCCGAGCACGTCGTCAAACCCAGAATGAAAATCTGCCCGTGGCATTGTGGCATCTTGCCAGCAAGAATCGTCGGCGTTATGGCGGTTATATCATTCATGTGGGTGCGGTTCTGATGGCCCTCGGTATTATCGGTACTGCACTCTTCCAGACCGAAACTCAAGGCACAATCCCACAGGGCGGTGAAATCAGTCTGGGTCAGTACACCATCCACTTTGATTCATTAGCTGTCTTCGACACCGCAGATGGGCGCAATGTTGCCCGTGCGGTGGTGAGCGCATATAAAAATGGCCAGTTTGTGGGTGAGCTTTACCCACGCCGCGATTATTACTATGAGTCACAACAGCCAGTGACCATTCCTGGCGTACGCAGTACCGTAGAAGACGATCTGTACATCATCCTGGCTGATTGGCAGCCCTTATCCACTACCGGAGCAACCTTCAAGGTTTATCATAATCCGCTTATTAATTGGTTATGGATAGGAGGAATTGTATTCATTATAGGTATGCTCTGGGCAGCCTGGCCTGGAAAAGAACCAGAGATAGTTACCCTCCAAAAGACCGTCCCGGCACCCAGTGAGGTAGGATAGGATCATGGTCAAGAAAAACCTGTTGGCAATTATCCTGACCCTGCTTTTCAGCTCGTTGCTTATTAGAGTCGTCTTCGCCCAACAGCCTACCCCATCCGATGATGAAGTAAATGCTATTGCCAAACAACTTTATTGCCCCGTGTGCGAAAATACTCCATTGGATGTTTGCCCTACCACCGCTTGCGCTCAGTGGCGTGAATTGATCCGCCAGAAGCTCGCCGATGGTTGGAGTGAGCAAGCCATCAAAGACTATTTCGTCCAGCAGTACGGAGCACGGGTTTTGGGCATACCGCCCGCTAAAGGTATTAATTGGCTGGTATACCTGATGCCACCCATTGCCATTCTGGGAGGGGTATACATTCTCTACCACGCCTATCGCAGTTGGAAGCATCCGGCTCAAGCAGCTGATATATCACCCTCCAACCCACCTGTTGAAATGGACGCTACTCAGGATGAATATATCAGGCGGGTGGAAGATGTAGTTCATAAGCGATAAGCTTCAGAACATGATATGAACGAGACCTCAGTACCATCAGATGAAAAACAGTCGCAGAAGATGCTCCCACGTTGGGGCCGTATTATTGCTTGGGTAGGATTATTCGCTTTACTTGTGGTGGTTGCCATGGTGTTGCTTCGAAAACAGCAGGGTCCTGTTGCCGTGGGGCAAAAACCTCCTGCATTTACCCTTACTACATTTGATGGTCAGCAAATTAGTTCCGCTGAAATGTCTGGAAAGGTTGTGCTGGTAAATTTTTGGGCCTCCTGGTGTAAACCATGTGAACAGGAAGCCGCCGACCTCGAAGCAGCCTGGAGTTATTACCAGCCAAGGGGTGATGTGCTCTTCCTGGGCATCGCCTGGACAGATACTGAGACAGCTTCATTGGCGTATATCCGAAAGTTTAATATCACCTATCCCAATGGTCCTGATCTCGGCACTACGATTTCTCAGGCTTACCGAACGACAGGTGTACCTGAATCATATATTATCGATAAAAACGGTAAACTGGCCTCGCTTAAACTCAGCCCCTATACATCAGCGGCTGAGATTCAGTCTGCTATTGATCCTCTCTTGGGTCCGTAATCCATCATGAATTGTGAAATTTGATCATGGATATTGGTTCAATTTTTCTCATCCTTGCCCTACTAGTCCCCGTTTTGATTTTTATCGGACGTCCACACTTTGAACGGAATCTAAATACCCGCACACTCGGTAGACATGTAATCTCGACACTTCTGGCCGAGCGTGACCAACTGGTCGCCACTATCCAGGAATTGGATGATGACTTCAATCTGGGTAAGGTTCCCTCGGAAAATTACCCTATTCAGCGTCTTTACTTGTTGCAAAAGGGAGCCGAGATTTTACGCCAAATCGACGCCAATCAATCGACCTCCACCAACATAGCCCCAGAAGACCGTTTAGAAGCGGTCATTCTAAAGCGTCGTCAAGCTATCGATGCTAACAATTCCTTTGTCAGGAAAAACGGGAATGCTGTTCCACCTGTCCCGGATGATGACCTCGAGCAGATGATTGCCACTCGTCGCCGAACAATGCAGGGTAAGGCAGGAGGCTTTTGTCCAAAATGTGGTAAGCCGGTCCAGATCTCTGATCTCTTCTGCCCACGCTGTGGTGCAGCATTGTCGTAATTCTATATTCTATTTTTTGAGATGTAATATGTCTAGATTTTATGGATTTACCCTTCTTATTATTCTGGCTGCCGGGCTCTCCGCCTGTTCTTTTTCGTTAGCCGGAGACATCACCCCACCACCCGGTTCAGTGTTGCCAGCCACACAACCAATGACTCAACCTGTGGCTGTTAGCCCTGTCTATCCCATTGTCCCTCCGGACATTGTGAATGGAGCTGACCTTTACAGCCAGGAATGCACTCAATGCCATGGCTTAAAGGGCTTTGGTGATGGACCACAAGCTTCCCAACTATCTGTGCCAGTGGCAACCCTCGGACTATCTGATTTCGCCCGACAGTTTTCTCCAGCTGAATGGTTCACCGTGATCACCCAGGGAAATATGGAAAGATATATGCCTGCTTTTCCTAACCTGACTGACCGCCAGCGCTGGGATGTAGTGGCTTATGCCATGAGCCTGAGTGTCCCTGACAAGGTGGTCAGCCAGGGAAAAACCCTGTATGAAGAAGAATGTGCTAGGTGTCATGGTCAATCTGGCAAAGGTGATGGTCCGGATGCTGCCACGCTAACCATCCCACCAAACGATTTCACCGACCAGGCATTTATGGCCCAAAATTCTGCTGCCGGACTTTATCAAGCCATTACTTACGGTGTCCAATCGGATATGCCTGCATTTTTAGATGCCCTGGATGATAATGAACGCTGGTCATTAGCCAGTTATCTCCGCACCCTGACCTTTGCTTTACCACAAACCGTTGGTAATGCCTACCCTGCCCCGGCTACCAGTGCTGCCGTTATTACCTCCACTGCTTACCCCGGGCCAGAGGCATACCCGGCACCTGCTGCGACACAATCCCAAGTCTTTAGCCCAACAGCTGAGGTCACTTCGAGCGAGCCGTTTCTCGGGATGGTTACTATTCAACTGCTCAATGGATCGGGTGGAAACCCACCCTCGGATGCTATCGTTACTTTGTATGGCTTTGATAACATGCAGAATGCTTATTCCGAGACGCTCACCACCGGTGATAATGGCGTGTATACCTTCACCAACGTTAGCATGCCTTTAGATAGAGTATTCCTGGCGGGGACCGATTTCGATTCAGGTACATATGGATCTGATATCGTTACTGTCGATTCGTCTACACCAAATCTCAATCTACAGATTACCGTCTATAACTCAACCACCGACATTTCATCACTGACCACCGACCGTGTTCATATCTTATTCGATTTTACCGATCCACAAAATGCCCAGATCATTGAGGTTTTTATCATTTCTAACCCAACGAAAGAAGCAGTTGTTTCACCAACTCAAGATGGAACCGTCGTGACCTTCCCCTTACCCAAGGGATATACCAACCTGCAATTTCAGGATGGCGACCTTGGAGGCCGTTATGTCGAAGTATCGCAAGGTTTTGCCGATAGAATGACCGTCAGCCCGGGTGTTGGTCAATACCAGGTAATTTTCTACTTCCAGATGCCTTATGACCACAAGCTGGATTTCACCCAGCCAATGTATCTTCCAACTAGTGCTGTAGTTGTGATGGTGCCGGATAATGGTATTAAGGTCACCAGTGATCAGCTCCAGGATGGAGGTACGCGTGATTTTCAGAACACCACTTACCGCATGTACAATGGAAGCGGCCTGCTTGCTGGCAGTTCCCTCGAATTGACCTTGTCTGGTACTCCGAAAAATGGCTCAACATCAATCTTTACCACCGGTACGATGCAAAATCTGGCAATTGGATTGGGTGTGTTTGGGGTCGCCCTCGTGGCTGGAGGACTGTGGCTGTTCCGCCAGAACCAGAAACGCCTCGCCTTAAGTGACGCAATCTCCCCAACTGACTTGATAGATTCCTCCTCGGGTGAGGCAGCCTCACCCGCAGATGCAAATACCTTGATGGATGCCATCATCGCCCTGGATGACCAGTACCATGCGGGCAACCTGCCTGAAGAAGCTTACCTCCAGCGCAGAGCCGCACTTAAAGATAAGCTAAGAAGATTAGAGCAGTGATAATAAAGCTGCACGGCGACTTTACCGGGTTGTCATAATGATCACTGTCCGTAAACTGGTTAAACGTTTCGGATTGAAATCAGTGCTGCGAGGGATAGATTTCTCCGTTGAGCCGGGGGAATTCGTTGCCTTGTTAGGTCCCAACGGTGCCGGCAAAACTACCTTCTTGCGTATCCTGGCCTCTTTATCGCGCCCAACCTTGGGGACAGTGACCATCGCGGGATATTCACTGCCAAATCAGGCTGCCGCAGTCCGACGTAGGTTAGGAGTCGTGTCCCATCTTCCCCTGCTTTATGGGGATTTAACCGCTGAGGAAAATTTGCGCTTTTACGCCCGCATGTATAACCTATCCCATATACAAAAACGGGTTATAGATGTGCTGGAGCTGGTAGGTCTGACCTCTCGACGGCGTGACCTGGTGCGTACTTTCTCACGGGGTATGCAACAACGCCTGGCGATTGGCCGCGCCATCTTACACGACCCCGAGGTAGTGCTATTCGATGAGCCTCACACCGGACTGGACCAGGACGCCTGCCAGATGCTCGACAGCGTGCTGCGTGAGGTCGCGGCGCGTGGCCGTACGGTGGTGATGACCTCGCATGACCTGGCAAGGGTGGGTGACCTGGCTTCGCGCTTTGATGTGCTCTCTCGCGGCGTCATTGCAGCTTCCGTCCAGCGTTCGCAAATGGATCCCAATAATCTGCTGGCGTTTTACCGGCAGACGATCAATGAGGCATAGCGAGGTGTAAGAATGCAACCGGTGCCTCAGTTAGAAAAGCAGATCACAATGAAGGAGTCAGGGCTGGGTGTGATGCAATTCATCTGTTCACTGACCGCAATTATTTGGAAAGATCTGGTCGCTGAGCTGCGCAGCCGTGAATTACTTTCTGCCATGCTGGTTTTTGCCCTCCTGGTAATACTGATTTTTAATTTCTCTTTGGAATTGGATGCACAGACACGTGCCACCGTCACGTCGGGTGTTCTATGGGTCACTTTTTCATTCGCTGGTACCTTGGGGCTGAATCGCTCCATGGCGATGGAAAAAGATCGCGGCTGCCTGGATGGGCTGTTGCTGGCACCCGTCGACCGCAGCGCCATATATTTTGGCAAAGCCATTGGCAACCTGATTTTTATGCTCATCGTCGAAGCCATCGTGTTACCCGTCTATAGTGTGCTTTATAGTGTAAATCTTTTTGTGCCTGGCTTGCTTTTGGTCATCCTGCTTGGTTCCGTTGGTTACGTGGCCGTAGGCACCCTACTATCCAGCATAGCGGTGCAAACCCGCACACGCGATGTCTTGTTGCCCATTTTGCTGTTTCCCCTGGTCATCCCGGTATTGATTGCAGCTGTGAAAGCCAGCACCGGCTTCCTCCAGGGCGTGGAATTCGTTGATATCAGCCCATGGATCAATCTGCTGGTGGTCTATGATGTGATTTTTATTGCGGTCGCTTTTATGGTATTTGACTACATCGTAGAGGAGTAATTTATGGAATCTAAGCCTCGCTGGTTGACGATCCTTGACATCGTCACCATCCTTTTGTTCATCACTGCGGTTGGCATGGTCTTTCTTTATGCACCCCTGGAAGCCATCATGGGGCAGGTGCAGCGCGTTTTCTACTTCCATGTTGCCAATGCCTGGGTGGGCATGTTGGGTTTCATGTTGGCTGCGGTTGCCGGGGTGGCATTCTTGCGCAAGGGCAACCGCAAGTGGGATATTGTTGGCGTGGCAGCTGTTGAGATCAGTTTTGTGTTCTTCTTCATCGCCATCGTATCCGGTTCAATCTGGGCGCGTGGCTCATGGGGCACCTGGTGGACATGGGACCCTCGACTGACCACTGCTGCCATCGTTGAGCTGGTCTATGCCGCCTATCTCATGCTACGCCAGGGTATCGAAGACCCAGACCGGCGCGCCCGCTTTGGTGCAGTTTATGCCATCCTCAGCTTCATCAGCGTACCGCTCACCTTTGTCTCAATTCGCATCTTTCGCACCATTCATCCGGTGATCATCGGTAGTGGGGCTGCTGGCGCTGAAGGCAGCTTCGATATGACCTCTAAAATGCTTCAGACATTCATGTTCAGCCTGCTCACCTTCTCCTTCATCTTTGCTGACCTGCTGTGGCACCGTATTCGCCTGGGCAGGCTGGCCGATAAAGCCGAAAATCTTAGGATTAAAGTCCTGCAATAGGAGGAATGCTCATGCTTATCTCAATGCTTCAACAAGCACCAGCCGAAACCACGCGTTACATGGTGGCAGGTTATTCGGTCATATTTAGCGTGATGTTACTGTACATCATCAGCCTTTTTATTCGTCGCCGTAACCTCAAGCGTGACCTGGAAATCCTGAACGAAATGGAGGCTAAAGAAAAATGAACTCCACCGCTTCCACCGAGCCTGGTGCAAAAACTATGGGAGAAACAGCCTGCGGTGCCAGGATCATGATCACGCCAGACACTCCTTTCATCCACTATAGAGATGAAGTAATCTATTTCTGTGGTGAAGATTGTAAGTTCCTGTACAATGAAGAGCCGATGAATTCCTGCATGGCTGCCCGCCTGCTCACTGGGAAATAAGCAACTCCCCTGATGCGATGCACCCATGAGCCGCTCCGGGGAGTTTTGATTTAATTTAACTCGCAACGTGATAATTAGGTGTAAAATAAAAATCCACTTGCCTTGCTGATTAACATTCGTCTATAATACACATAAGCCATGTCACCAACCATGACACTAAAAATATTCTCCAACTATTTACCAGCTACTTGTGCAAGAGAACCTTTCGCGAGGCAGGGATAGTTGCATGATTTACGATCAGCCCTGGCAGCATGGTTCTTATCACCCTAAAGTAATAATGAAAACTAAGAAGGAGGCTACTTATAAGGTCAACCCGGATCAATTGTTGCTTTGAAAGCCTTCAACGATCAACGCTTATCAACTATTTATTAGGAGGAACCTATGAAGAAGATTTACGTTGTTGTTACCTTTCTCTCGATCTTTGGTCTATTGTTAGCCGGCTGCGGTGGCGCACCAGCAGCAGCAACCGATAAGTTGGCTGAAATCCTTGCCCGGGGTACACTCGTCATCTCTACCGACCCGGCTTATCCACCTCAATCTCAGCTGGTGGAAGGTGGTCAGCGGGCTTCCAATACCAAATGTGCCTCCGACCAGCACACCCCCTCAGAATTGACCGGCTTCGATATTGATGTAGCTGTGGCGATCGCTGAGAAGCTGGGCGTCGAGGCTTGCTTTGTTACCCCTGACTGGACCCTCATCACCAGTGGCAACTGGGCCAACAGATGGGATATCAGCATTGGCTCGATGACCATCACTCCCGAGCGCATGACCAAGCTGTATTTCACCCAGCCATACTACACCACCCCAGCGGCATTTTTTGTTAATAATGCTAACACCACCTATACCCAACCCAGTGACCTTTCTGGCAAGAAGATTGGCGCTTGCACTGGTTGCACCTACGATGCCTACCTTGCAGGAACCTTAGAAATTCCACCAACCGGAAAGATTACACCAGTAGTACAAAACATTCAATTTTTTGGCTATGAAACTGACATCAACGCCCTGCAAGACCTGGCACTTGGGGATGGGGTCAGGCTGGACGCAGTACTCACCGCTCAGCCCACTGGTACAGGTGCCATCGCTGATGGTCTCCCACTCAAGGAATTAGGTCAACCGGTGTTCTTTGAATTCCTGGCTGGTGCAGTTGATAAAGCCAGCACAC
>JBAQFX010000336.1:0-13709 GCA_049287485.1 Anaerolineales bacterium | reverse complement strand
GTCCTGGAACACTACTTTATCCTCATCCAATCCTGCTTCCTCCAGCTGGCGAGGGAGTAGAAATCGGTGGGCAATTTCCAGTTTTTCTTCTTCGATGTAACCAGGAAACTCAATGACCTCCATGCGGTCTAGCAAGGCTGATGGGATCGGTCCAATATAGTTAGCAGTAGTAATGAACATGACCTTGGAGAGATCATATGCCAGCTCCAAATAATGATCTGAGAAGGCGTGATTCTGCTCAGGATCTAAGACTTCTAATAGCGCTGAGGAGGGATCACCACGAAAATCCTGCCCGAGTTTATCCACCTCATCAAGCATGAAAAGCGGATTGATCGTTCCTGCCCGGCGCATAGTTTGCAATATCCTTCCAGGTAAGGCCCCGATATAAGTCCGCCTGTGCCCCCGTATCTCAGCCTCATCACGCACACCACCCAGAGAAAGCCTGACGAATTTTCGGCCCAATGCTTCGGAAATGGAGCGTCCGAGGGAGGTCTTGCCGGTGCCTGGGGGACCAACAAAACATAAAATAGGCTGCTTTGAACGTTTGGGTTTCAGGCTCCTGACAGCAATGTACTCGAGGATGCGGTCTTTCGCACGTGGGAGACCGTAATGGTACTGCTCAAGAATCTCAGCTGCATGAGCTACATCCAGATTATCATCAGTGGTGGTCGTCCAGGGCAAATCAAGGATCCAATCGATATAGGTACGGATTATGCCTACCTCTGGAGACATGGGAGGCATTTGATTTAAGCGATCGATCTCTTTAAGTGCCCGCAACATGACTTCTTCGGGAAGGCTGATTCCTTCAACGCGCTTCCGTAAATCAGATACCTCGCGAGTCCATGGATCTGATTCTCCCAACTCCGTCTGGATTACTCGCATTTGCTCCCGCAGATAAAATTCTCGCTGCGATCGGTCAACTTCACTTTGAGCGCGGGTGTGGATCTGGTCTTCCAGCTCAAGAACATCTGCTTCTTGGGCTAATAATGCGACAATACTCTTGAGCCTTTCAGATGGATTGAGCATTTCTAATAGTTTTAAGCGCTCTTCCATGGCGGGAGAGATGGTGGTAGTGATCATGTCAGCCAACCATCCAGGTTGATCGATGTTCAACGCATATAAATAAGCTTCATCCGGCAGACTGCGATTTAATTGGACACACTTCTGGAATAACTCCAAAGCTGTACGCATGGTGGCGTCAGTCTCGCGATCCAGGTGAGTGGCTTCATATAAAGGTCGTGCCTTTGCGACCATAAAAGGCTCATATTGAACAATTTCTACCACTTCCACCCTACGGCGGCCTTGTGCCAGCGCTGAGGATGATCCATCTGGCATGCTTACCAGGCGACCAATGGCCGCTTCTACACCGATGGTTAAGAAATCCGCGATTTTTGGATGATCAACACTCGCATCGCGCTGGGTAAGCGCGATCATGGTATGGTTATCCATTTGAGCTTCCTCGATGGCCAGCAAAGAAGTCTCGCGACCCACGAAAACTGGTGCTACCATGTGTGGATAAATTACCAGATCACGTAGTGGCAAAACCGGGCATTCAATTAAATCATCAGAATCGGGTAATGCATCCGGTACCTTATATAGTTCTTCTGTACGACGGTGGACGGCTTCACCAAAATCGTCATCCTCGTCGTGATAATACCAATCACTATCCTTCATCAATATCTCCTGATATTCCCTTTTTGTTCCCAATATTTCCGTGCTTCTGCGACGACAAATATACTACCGGTGATAAGCACGATCTGATCTTCGCCGACCAATGATAAGGCTTTGTCAATTGCTTCTGGGATATGTTCAACACGATGAATTGGATGCCCAAATTTCTCTGCCATCTCGACCAATTTATCCGGGTCGATGGCGCGCGGATGGAATGACCTTACGGTGATGAGCTCTTTTACCAGGGGCATCAGCTCAATGAACATACCTTCAATGTCTTTATCTTCAGAGGCGCCGAAAATTAATACAACTGATTTATGTGGATAATATTCATTGATCGTCAGGAACAGCTTATAGGCTGAATCACGATTATGTGCACAATCCAGGATTACTGGGGGTGAATGCTGCACAATTTCAAAACGACCAGGCCAAAATGCGTTCGCAAACCCTTTCTTTATCGCCTCTTCGGTAATTTTTATACCTTGCTGTTGAAAAATTCGCAAGGTTGCATAAGCAGTGGCTGCATTTACCACCTGGTGCGCTCCCAACAATGGGATGGATAATATTGTTGAGGAGTTTGTATTGTCAACAGGAGACCATACTCGCAGTGCTTGACCTTCTAATGAGTGGGAAACCTGCTCGAACAAAAAATCCTTTCCAACCTGTAACAAAGGTGAAGAATGTTCGGTAGCGACTCGCTCAATCACCAAACGTGCCTGTTCATTCTGGGGAGAGTTTACCACCGGAACGCCTGTCTTGATGATTCCCGCCTTCTCAGCGGCTATTTGGGTGAGGGTATCTCCCAATAACAAGGTATGATCATAAGATAACGAAGTGATCACGCACACCTTGGGAATGACCACATTGGTGGCATCCAAACGACCACCCAATCCCACTTCAATAACGCCGACATCCACCTTCTGCCTGGCAAAATATAAAAACGCCAGGGCGGTGGTTATCTCAAACGTGGTAAGCTCAGGTATGGCAGCTACATAGGGTTTTATTTCATCGACCAATCCTGCAAATTCGGCATGCGAGATGAATTCATTATTAATTTGAATACGTTCAGCATAATCATCCAGATGAGGAGAAGTATACAAACCCACTTTATACCCAGCTTCAATCAATGCACTGGCACATAGGATGCATACGGAACCTTTACCCTTGGTACCGGCAACATGAATCACTGGGTACGGTTGTTGCGGATTTCCCAAAGAGCTGACCAAGGCCTGCATGCGTTCGAGCTTGAAGCGTTCAGCTGAATAAGTCACCGCTTTCTGCATGCTAAAATCTACGAAGCTATACAGATAATCCAGCGCTTCATGGTAGGAATCTCCGATGTTTTTCATAGGCTAGAGATTGTAACCCTTAGGTGGGCTATCGGGAAGAGGAAATCACTCTGGATGGCTTTCCGGAATTGCATGGAAATGGCTAAATTTTTGTTCATGGTAGAATAGCCGCGTGCTTAAAGTGAAAAAAGTAGTCTACCGGTTCATAAAAACCGTGATCCTTTCAGGATTGGCACTGTTATTCTTGCCGCGCTTGATTACTGCACTATATGCCATTCCCAGGGTTTACAATACACAATCTGTACCATCCAAGCCCGTAGCTATTGTATTTGGAGCGGGATTGTGGCGGGATGGCACACCTACTACGGTGCTCAGGGACAGAATTACGACTGCAGCAGAGCTTTTCTTTTCAGGTAAGGTGCAGAAAATCCTGATGAGCGGTGATAACAGCTATGTCGATTACAATGAACCAGGTGCCATGCGGGAATATGCCCTCAGCCTGGGGGTACCGGATGATGCAATCGTGCTGGATTACGCAGGCAGGCGCACCTACGACACCTGTTACCGAGCCGGCGCGATTTTTGGCATCAGGCAAGTAGTGCTGATCACCCAGGGTTTTCATATGCCGCGTGCACTGTTTACATGCAATGCCCTGGGATTGGAAGCTATCGGGGTTGCTTCTGACTCGAGGGTATACCGCATGGGTTCATTAGTATATTGGAATTTACGTGAGCTGCCTGCCACCTTGACGGCGATGCTGGATGTGTATGTGCTGCATACTGTCCCTATCCTGGGTAAACCAGAACCGATTTTCCCCAGCGCAGACCCATCAAGCAATTAAGAGGTAGTTATCATTTTAAAATCGTTGATGAAGGAGTAAGAATGGACCGTTCTGAGGCATTAAATATCGTGCATGAGTATGTTAAGAATGAAAACTTGATCCGTCACATGCTGGCGGTAGAAGCTGCGATGCGTTTTTATGCAGAGAAATATGGCGAGGATCAAGACACCTGGGGTATTACCGGGATTCTGCATGATTTTGATTGGGAAATCCACCCCACTTTAGAGGAACATCCCCTGGCCGGAGCACCAATCCTGCGCGAGAAGGGTGTGCCTGAAGAAATCGTGCGGGCAATCATGAGTCATGCCGACCATACTGGCGTCCCAAGAGTGACCCGCATGGAAAAAGCATTATACGCATGCGATGAAATAACGGGTTTGATCACTGCAGTTGCCCTGGTGCGCCCTTCACGGTCATTATTAGATCTGGAGGCATCATCGGTAAAGAAAAAGTGGAAAGATCGTGCCTTTGCAGCGGGTGCCAACCGTGAAGAAATCGCCAAAGCAGCACAGGAATTTAATATTGAGCTATGGGAGCATGTAGGCAATGTGATCCTAGCCATGCGAACAATTGCGCCTGAATTGGGACTGGCAGGGTAATCTACTTTCCCTGGGGAAAAAGCACGGGCAAATGCGCTCGTGCTTTTTAGTTAAATGTTGATTGACAAAACTGTTTACATCCGGTAAACTATATATAAATGGCTATGCGAAAATCCTATACGCAATAACAGATGAGGTCAGAATGTCCCCAGAAACCAAGGTTCCCTCCCATATCACCGCTCACACTTCCCTTGTCCCCGCCATCAATTCCTGGCGGATATACCTGACAGATCAAGGAAAGTCTCCCCACACGGTTAAAGCTTTTACCGCCGATATGCTCCTGCTAGCAAGCTACTTGCCACCCGACCGCCCGTTAGGAGGCATTACCACCAACGAATTGAATAATTTCCTGGAATGGATGCAGAAACAAAGAGGAGTGCCATGCAGCCCGAAGACATTGGCCAGGCGTATCACATCGATCAAGGCTTTTTTCCGATGGCTGGTTCATTTTGGTGTCATCCTGGTTGACCCGGGTGAAAAAGTATTACAACAATCCGTCATCAGCCCTCTACCCCAGGTGCTCACACCGGATGAAGTCCAGGCCGTACTCGAAGTCGCCAATAAATATCGCCATGCTCTGCAACCCGACGCACGATATTACACCTTATTGGAGCTGCTACTGGAAACAGGCATTAAAAAAAGCGAATGTCTGGCACTCAGCCCTAACCATATTGATCAAGAAGCTCCTGCAGGCCCTACCCTTTTTGTTCGTTATGCCAGCCCACAGCACCGTTATAAAGAACGCAAGATAATCCTATCAGAGGATTGGATCCAGGCATATGAGGAATACCGGGCGCAATATCACCCGGTTGACCGCATTTTCCCCTGGTCACAGAGGCGTTTGGAATATCTGCTGGAAGATCTTGGTGAGGAAGCGGGATTAACGAAGCATCTTTCGTTTGAAATGTGTCGCTGGACTTGCGCTCTCAGTGACGTTAATACTGGCATGGATACCAACAAAGTACGGCAAAAAATGGGACTTTCCAAGATCCAATGGCGGGAAGTGAGGTTAAAGCTCCAGAAATTAGGTAGTGGATTCCCTGCTAAGGATTAGCTGAACGATCTTGCGACTACCCGGCTTGATGCAGGCCTGTTCACTCACGCGGTAGCCTGGCACCCAGATAATATCCTCCCCAGAGCATATTAGAGGCCAGGTATTGCGTGCCCTCTTGGGTATCTTCAGGTTGATCATCAGATCAGATACCTTCAACGAGTGCCCATCCATTCCCACAGGCTGAAAGCGTTCACCTGGTTTACGGCATCGAACAATCAAAGGTAATTCCAGTTCATATACATCAATCCAGGCCTGGAAGGGATCAGTTTGTTCAAAATGATACTTTATCACTTCATGAGGGTATGCTGCTTCAACGCTGTGCAGTTTCCAACCGTTTGCTAGAGATACCACGGAAGGTATTTTCAAGGCAAGTTGATCACCCGTTTTGATTGCTGGAAAATCTAATCCTGGCAGATCAGCCTGCCAACTCGCCACCCAAAATAGATCTCCTTCTTTTACTATCCGCAAGCCAGCCATCAGATCTACCTGTCCACTTGCTTTACCACGACACAGAAAATCTACCCCGCGCTCGATGCAATCTAAGCCGACATCACGTAAACCTGGTAAGTGATCATCGATAGCCTTTCTCAAGAAATAGCGCTGTATCGATAGCGATTGCTCCATGAATCCGTCCAGATGAAAAGCAAGATAACCAGGCCCATGCCTGACCAAGTTTTGCTTCCACACTTTAGAAACGATTTGCTGTAAAAAAGTATAATCCTCGCGGGAGATCTGGGCCTGGCGTAGCAGGATATCTCGGATGTGCGGATTATATTTTTCTAACATTGGAAGCAATTCGTGTCTTAACCGATTACGGAAAAATGTGGTGTCAAGATTACTACGGTCAGATACAGGGCTGAGATTATGTTCTGCCAGATAATTCAGGATATCGTCCCGCTGGGTGGATAACAACGGTCGGATTAGTGGAATATGATCGCTCCAGGGATTGGGTGCTGACCGATAATCCATACCACGCAATCCTGATAAACCGGAACCACGCAAAATATGCATCAAGATAGTTTCCACCTGGTCATCCGCGGTATGCCCTACCACTACTGCAGTAGCTCCTGTTACCTTGGCCTGCTCGAATAGATAGCGATATCGCATTATCCTGGCAGCTTCTTCAACCGAGAGTGATTGTCGGTTGGAAAATGAAAGAATATCGACCTTACGGGTTATATATTCAACACCCATATCACTGGCAAAATGCTTTACCAGAAGCGCTTCCTCATTTGCCTCCGGACGTAATCCGTGATTCACGTGGGCGGCGATCAGCTGGTATCCCAGCGCATGTAAGACATGCAGTAAAAAAAGACTATCCGGACCCCCGGAAACACCTACGAGAAGCAGATCATCTTTCTGGATTTCACATGTCTTTTCTAAAATCATTACAATATTGTCAAGCATATTTGAAGGAATTATAGCTTATAATGATTTGTCACTACTTTTGATTGCCCTTTTAACAAATTAATTGTATGATTAGTTAGAAATCATTCATTTTATAAGGAGAAGGTTTCATGGCAGAAAAAATCCTCATCGTCGATGATGATCTGGATACATTGCGATTGGTTGGTTTGATGCTACAACATCAGGGGTATCGAATCAATGCTGCCAGCAGCGGTATCCAATCAATTTTGATGGCTCAAACTGATAAACCAGATTTGATTCTACTGGATATTATGATGCCGGAAATGGATGGCTACGAAGTAGCGCGTAAACTGCGGTCAGATCCAAACACAAGTAACATACCTATTATCATGTTCACGGCAAAAACTCAGGTGGATGATAAAGTAGCCGGCTTTGAAGCAGGAGCAGATGATTACCTCACCAAACCCACCCAGCCACGTGAGCTTTTCGCGCATGTGAAAGCTGTACTTGCACGTGGGAAAAAACCTACTGGTATAACACCCCCTCAACCCACCTCGAAATCACGAGGTTATATCACCGGGGTAATGGCTGTTAAAGGCGGACTTGGGGTTTCCACACTAACGGTAAATTTAGGGATCAGCTTGCAGGCACGCAGTAGAAAAGATGTCATCATCGCTGAGTATCGCCCGGGTTTAGGTACTTTGGGACTGGACTTGGGCTTTTTGAACCCAGAAGGATTGAATCGCCTTTTAGAGTCATCCCCCGATGAAATCACCCAATCATCGATCGAAAATGAGCTATTCCAACATAAATCAGGGGTCAGGCTCTTATTATCTTCGTATGATCCCGTAAATGCGAAGTATTTAACCAGTGTTGATCAATTTGAAGCGATTACCAGATATTTAGCCTATATGGCTTCCCATATCGTGATTGATTTAGGTCCAGGGATTACTCCCATCACTGATCGCATTTTGACCCATTGCGATGAGATCATTGTAGTTTTGGAACCAATCCAACATACCATCGTGCGAACATTATCGTTAGTGGATGAATTGACCAAAAGGGGTTTCGGAGAAGGCAGGATAAATACTGTCTTATACAATCGCCAGCGAACTGAAATGCAATATTCATTAGCCCAGGTTCAGATGGAATACCAACATCCCATCAGCATCGTTTTTACTGCTGCGCCTGAGCTAACTTATCAGTGCTCGAAAGCAAATGTGCCTCTGGTGATGCAACATCCCGATAATTTAACTTCCCAACAATTCGCCAAATTAGCCGATAATATAGCTAAACGTGTACGTGCTAAAGAATGACCAGGATTTCTCCGGAGACTACTCATTCAATATCGATTGCACCTGACCTGATAAAAAAATCCCACTATACCGTGGCACTCACGGGTGCGGGAATATCTACACCTTCAGGGATACCTGATTTTCGTAGCCCCGGGGTTGGGCTGTGGACCAAATACCAACCCATGGAGGTGGCATCATTATCGGTATTTCGTCATGACCCGGAGAAATTTTACCAATGGTTGCATCCTCTAGCAATCAAAATGCATACCGCCCAACCCAATCCCGCTCACTACGCATTAGCTGAATTACAAAAGGCAGGTTATCTCGCCACGATCATCACTCAGAATATCGACGGTTTACATACCCGAGCTGGGGCGAGTAATGTATTGGAAGTTCATGGAACATTGGATACTATATCCTGTACAGGATGTTTCCAGCGATTCCCATCGAAAAAATATTTTGAAGATTACATTAATGATTGCAAGATACCCCGCTGCAAGGATTGTGGCAGTATCCTCAAACCGGATGTCATCCTTTACGAAGAACAACTACCTATAAAGACCTGGCTTCAAGCTGAAAAAGAATGCAAGAAATGTGAGCTGATGTTGGTGATAGGGACTTCTCTCGAAGTTATGCCTTCCGCCAAGCTCCCAATCCAGGCACTAGACCACGGCGCCAGGTTAATCATTATCAATAATGCAGCGACATTTATGGATGTTCGTGCAGATGTTGTTATTCATGAAGACGTTGCGGAAGCATTACCTCAGATAACCAGTGAGGTATTGAATGCCTGATCGTGAACAAATCGATGAGCTTGCGCGCTATAAGCAATTTATTGATGTCATGCAGGAATTGGCATCAATTTATACTATAGAGGAACTCTTGGTACACACCGTTCAGGTAGCTGCCAGGCTTTGTGATGCAGAACAGGCCTGGATATTATGGCTGGATGATCAAGACCAGGTGCTGCACATTACCGCAACCACACTTTCAGGTATCTCATACGCTCACGAACCAGATATCCCGCTTGATTCCAGCTTGCCAGGTTGGGTTTTAATGAACGATGAACCGATCGTGATCAATCATGTCAATCGATACGATCATAGTTATGGCAAGATATTCCATCCAGACGGTGTCGAGATCAATTCAATCTTCAGCTTGCCGATCATAACCAGAGATAAGTCCATTGGGGTTCTGGAGATCATCAATAAACAGAGTGGCGATTTCGATCTACTCGACCAGGAGATCATGGCTTCTTTCGCCAACCAGGTCGCCATTTATATCTACAAAACGCATCTCTTCCTCCAGGCGGATCTGGTTTCTGAGCTTGTGCACGAATTACGAAATCCTTTAGCATCCTTGAACACGGCAGTCCAGTTACTTCAACGTTCGGATTTGCCGGAGGAGAAACGTAAGCATATCTTCGAGATGATCAACGCCGAGTTCCACCGCCTGGCAGATCTCACCACATCGCTACTGGATTATTCCCGTTTTGAATCTGGCAAAGTCAGATTAAATCTTACCAGGTTCGACCTCACCCAATTGCTATCAGAAAGCATGGAATTCATGCAGATGCAAGCAGATGGTAAGGGGATAAAAATCTCCCTTAACACTAGTGACAGCAATCTGATGGTGACTGCAGACAGGGATAAGATTAAACAAGTCATCTTGAATTTATTAAATAACGCGATCAAATATAACCATCCTGGCGGAAAAGTTACTATCACGGTGCGCCAGACCCCTACAGATTTATCTTTTAGCATTCAGGATACTGGCCAGGGGATACCTACTGAGTATATTCCCCGCGTGTTTGACCGTTTTTTCCGCGCCCCAGAAATGGAAAAACAATCAACCGGGATTGGCTTAGGTTTAACCGTCTGTAAGCAAATTGTGGAAGCACATAAGGGGAAAATCGAAGTAACCAGCATGTTTGGTAAAGGGTCAACTTTCACTGTTCATTTACCACTTACGGCAGAAAATCTTTAGAATCAGGTTGGATCAGTATCTTTAATGCACCCGGTCTGGCTGCATGCTCAAATGCCTCAATGCCTCGATGGAGTGGATAAATCACTTCGATCATAGGCTGAGGATCTACTCTTTGCTCTTTAAGATACTGTAGGGCCGGATCAAACGAACCACAGCGTGAGCCAATCAAGGTGACTTCGTCTACAACGATCGGCGAAAGATCCAGGTAGATCTCGCCTTTGTAGGTGCTTTTTAATACAATTTTCCCCCGCGGACGAATGAATGCCTTTGCCAGTAATAAGCCATCGGGGGATCCCGTGGCCTCAATGATGACATCATATTTCGTGGGACCTAATTCATGTTCACTCAGCGTATGAATATTACGATTAGTGAGCAATTCTGCCTGTTTCTTATGGCGGATAACAACCGATAGATCACATCCTGTCCCTTGTAAGACTTGAGCTACCAATTGACCCAACCTGCCTGCGCCAATGATGAGTACGCGATGTTCAGGGAGCAACTCGATCTGTTCGAGGATTTCGAGAGCTGCCGCCACAGGTTCGGTAAAAACTGCCACCTCGTCAGGCATGCTATCTGGAACAACGTGCAGATTACTCAATGGTAAAACCAGATATTCTGCAAAAACTCCATTCCAATCATGGATGCCTAACGTTTTACGATACTCGCAATGCCGGGTGAGACCTGATTGGCATGTTTCACACTCACCACAGGCAATATTAATCTCCCCCACCACGCGCTTGCCAACCCAAGATTTATCGGATGGAGATCTGACCACATCTCCCACGAATTCATGGCCGGGAATGCCTGAAAATGGATAATATCCGTGTACCAGCTCAAGGTCTGTACTGCATACGCCTGCCAAGCGCACATGGATCAGAGCTTGATGCCCTGCAGGAACAGGGATAGGTATATGCTGTTTAAATTCCAGTTTCCGATTTTCTAGCCATAGGGCTTGCATAGCAGATTTAATCCCGGTTAGCGCGGTCCTTTGCGCCCAAATTGCCTTTCCAGTAAATCCACTGATAGATGGATCATGGTTGGACGTCCGTGCGGACAGGTACGCGGAGACTGGCAGGCTTCAAGATCCATCAAAAGCGCTTTTTGTTCTTCGGGTGATAGAGTCTGCCCGGCTTTAACTGCTGCCCTCTTACACACGCGGGCAATGATACGGGCTTCGGTTTCAGCCTGTAATGGAGTTTCGTCCTCCTCAAAATCCTCCACGATCACTGCCAGAGCTGCTGCAGGGTCCATTCCAGCCAGCAGGGCGGGTATGCTTCGTATTAGAAAACTGCCTTTCCCAAACAACTCCACCTGAAATCCTAATTGGTTCAACATCGGTAGCTGCTCTTCGACCAAACGGGCACTGGCTGGGGGTAAGTCGACATTCACCGGCTGAAGTAAAGCCTGTGCCGGAATTTTGCTATTCCCAATACCATCACCTGTACGGTGGGCATCAGCCCACATGGTCATAAAACTTTCGAATAACACCCTTTCATGTGCCGCATGTTGATCAATCAAATACAATCCATCCGGTCCTTCTGCAACCAGATATGCCGAGGCGATCTGACCAACCAAACGCAGTAAAGGAACACCGCTTCCCGCCATTCTGGCCTGACCCAATTGCATGGATGCAGGAGTATCTTGAGCTGAGGTCGGAGCATTGAAAAGATGATCCTTCAAATCAGCAGATACATTCCAGGCAGGGTCAATCTGCCTGCCAAAACCCTGAGAGGTTGGTGTTGCCTGCCAACGCAGGGAACCACCAATGGAGGGAACGGGCGTATGGGCTAATAAGGAACGTCGTACGGCCCTTTGCACACCGCGGAAAACGATATCCCCGTTTTTAAAACGTACTTCGGCCTTTGTCGGATGGACATTCACATCCACCGCTTCAGCCGGCAATTGAAGCAGTAGGATAGCTAACGGATATCTCCCAACCATGAGCAGTGTGTGATATGCCTGGACCAAGGCGGTGCCCAGAGCTGGATCTTGTACAGGACGCCCGTTAACAAAGAAGATGATTTCACGCCGGTTTGATCGCGATAAGCTGATTGGGCTGATAAAGCCAGTGATGGATAGGTCATCTTCTTCAGCCAGGACTTCCAACATCTGACGCGCCACTTCCACACCGTAAAGGGTCGCCAGGATTTCACGCCGGTTACCATTACCACTGGTCATTAATGCCGGACGCTCATCTTGATATAGCTGAAAATGTACATTTGGATAGGCCAAAGCATAGCGTGTGACCAGAGCATCGATATGCCTGCGCTCGGTGGCTGGATGTTTGAGGAATTTCAGGCGAGCAGGGACGTTATAAAAAAGGTCTTCCACGGTAACGGTAGTACCCACCGGTATTCCAACCTTCTGTAATTGACCTATCTGACCTCCATCAACACGGAGGCGTCCACCGGTAGCTGATCCGGCAATACGCGAGCTGATAGTCAACCGAGAAACTGAACCGATGGATGCCAGGGCTTCACCGCGAAAACCCAGAGTTTCGATATTAAATAAATCGTCAGCTGAGGATAACTTGCTGGTGGCATGGCGTTCCACCGACAGGATCAGCTCCTGAGCGGGAATCCCACAGCCATCGTCGGATACTTCTACCAACCTCTGCCCTGCTTCTCTGACTTGAATGGTGATCTGCCGGGCCCCAGCATCCAGAGCATTCTCCAAGAGCTCTTTGACCACCGAGGCGGGACGTTCGACGACTTCTCCGGCGGCAATTTGGGAAGCTACTTCAGGTGGCAACAAATGGATGGGCATGCGGATATTATATAACAAAGGGTTATGTTTTTCGCTCATTTTCTCGTATAATAACCTTCATGCATTTTAGTAGCCTGTATTTTGACCTGGATGATACGCTTTATCCAGCCAGCAGTGGCTTATGGGAAGCGATCCGCGAGCGCATGAATAGCTACATGCAGCATTGTATTGACCTTCCACTCCCAGAGATTGTTCGGTTGCGTCAGGGTTACCTCGAAAAATATGGCACTACCTTACGCGGATTGCAGGCTCATTACCAGGTCGACACAGATGAGTATCTGGCATATGTGCATGACCTGCCACTTGAGCAATTTATCCAACCAGACCCTAACTTGCGTAAACTGCTGCTCAGCTTACCTCAGCGACGCTGGATTTTTACCAACGCAGACGGTAACCATGCCAGACGCGTGACCAAGATTCTAGGTATAGAAGATTGCTTCACTGGCATCATCGATATCCGAGCGATAGATTTTGCCTGCAAGCCAGATAAGATTGCTTATCAAAGGGCGTTGGCAATTACCGGAGATGACGATCCTAGCCGTTGTATTATCTTTGATGATGCTTTGCGTAACCTGGCTCCAGCACGTGAAATGGGATTTTTTACCGTTTTGGTCGGTAAAAACGGGTCAGATCATTCTGTAGACCGGTCGATTAAAAGCTTGGATGATTTGAGAGATTGCATGACGGAATTATGGGATGTGGATGGTCAGGTTGGGACATGAGAGTGAGTAAAAACCTATCGATTGAAGAAGCAGTCAGCCTGGTGCAGTCTGGTGACATGCTGGCTTTAGGAGGCATGACGCTATACCGCCGTCCAGTCGCTTTTGTAAAGGCATTAAT
>JBAQFX010000335.1:0-27464 GCA_049287485.1 Anaerolineales bacterium | reverse complement strand
AGCTGCGGAGAGGGTGGGATTCGAACCCACGGTGGGGACGAGCCCCACAACGGTTTTCGAGACCGTCCCATTCGGCCACTCTGGCACCTCTCCGATGCGCACCACATTATACCAAAAGCCAAGTGGTCATCATGGATCATCCAATCGACCACAAATCAGCCGATAAATCCCAGACTACACATGAAAAATATTTTATTCTACCCCTTGAATATTTCACGTCCAACTTGCTCTACCTCTTCAAGGATCTCCTTTACTTCCGCTTTGATTTCAGGTGTAGCGCTAGGGGAGTGCGGGATAAACTTGATCAGGTCTCTGGCCTGTCGCAACAGATCTTTCACCTGAGCGATATAAGATAGATCATATTTCCCAGCCCCGGGTGGAATAGGATACTCGCGAGCTTTCTGTATCAAGCCGCGTGCGCGTACAATTCGTTCCGCAGACGTAATCAAGCGTGCCATATAATCTCCATCGCAATTCTTTCCCCACATCCTTGAAGGAGAGGGAAGCGCTAATTCACCTAGTTAGTCGTCTTCACTGACTCCAATGGGCATGTATACCTCCGGCACGAAGGTTTGGTCGGTTAAAGGTGGGCGGATGTAACCCTTCTCCGACTGCCGTCGAGGTAATTTAATCGGTTCAGGGGTTAAATCTTGATAAGGGATCATACTTAGCAAGTGATGAATGCAATTAAGCCGGGCACACAGCTTGTTATCTGCATCGACCACATACCAGGGAGCCTGTTTGATATCGGTGTAAGCGAACATCTCATCCTTTGCTTTTGAATATTCCAGCCAGCGGGCGCGTGACTGCAGGTCCATCGGGCTAAGCTTCCAGCGCTTGGTGGGATCTGAAATTCGTGCCTGAAAACGTAGCTCCTGCTCCTTATTGCTCACCGAGAACCAGTATTTGATCAGGATGATGCCGGAGCGTACCAACATGCGCTCGAACTCAGGTACCGAGCGCAGGAATTCAGCATATTCACTATCTGTACAGAACCCCATCACTCGTTCAACGCCTGCCCGGTTATACCAGCTTCGATCGAATAGCACCATCTCACCCCCCGAAGGTAAGTGGGCAACATATCGTTGGAAGTACCATTGAGTATTCTCACGTTCCGTGGGTGCAGGCAGCGCCACCACCCGGCATACGCGTGGGTTTAAGCTCTCGGTAATTCGCTTGATCACCCCTCCTTTGCCAGCCGCGTCTCGCCCTTCAAAAATAACCACCACTTTTAAGCCTTTGAAGCGGATCCATTCTTGCAGCTTGACCAGCTCAATCTGCAGCCGTCGTAATTCATCGGAATATACCTTTTTATCCACCAGGACACTTTTCCTGGAGCCGCCGTTTATCAGATCGTTTTGACTTTCCAACTTAACCCCCATTTCGTTAGAGCCCTGGGAAGGTGCTGTCAGATCCCCTTTATGCTTCTCCTTATTGTTCTTTCCCTTGTCTTTCTTAGACATTTCTATCTCCTAATGATTGTCGATGATCCTGGTGAATTCTACAAAGTAAAATATCATCCAACTAATTTGCTTTCTTCACTCACACATCTATCTCCACAAACTCTCCTCTTTCAGGATAAGCCGGCTTTTCCATTCCCGCCTGCACCAGTTTTTCTGAGAGTGCTTCAGCTGGAATAGGTTCTCCATGCACCAGGAACACCTGCTTCACGCTGCCCTTCACTCGCATGGCATATTCCATGAGAAAATTTTGACCGGCGTGCGAGGATAAACCGCCAATAGTTGCTACCTCGGCCTTCACTTCAAATTCCTCCCCAAAAATCCTCACCTTCTTTTCCCGGTCTGCCAGCCGCCTGCCTAAGGTGTATGGGGCTTGCCAGGATACTATCAGGATGGTGTTCTTCGGATTCCCGATATTATTACGTAAATGGTGCAGAATACGACCAGTTTCAGCCATGCCCGAAGCCGAAATGATAATCATGGGATCCTTACGATGATTAAGTGCTTTTGATTCTTCGACCGAGCGGGTATAGGTCAGCCGATCAAAACCCAGAGCTGCGTGATGTTTATCTGCCTGGATGAAGGCTTTTGTTTCCTCATCGAAACACTCCGGATGCATCTTGAAGATATCCGAGGCATTAACAGCCAGTGGACTATCGACATATACAGGCACAGCTGGCAATAAGTGACTTTCAAACATTTTGTGCAGCGCATACACGATCTCTTGCGTGCGCCCCACCGCAAATGCCGGGATGATCACCTTCCCCTTACGTTCGAGGGTTCGTCCCACCACCTGGCGTAACTCTTCATAGGCTTTCTCAGGGTCTTCGTGTGATTTATCGCCATAGGTGCATTCCATGATCAATGTGTTGGTCCAATCAGGCAGGATTGGATCGCGCAGCAGGGGCAACCTTCGCCTGCCGATATCCCCGCTGAACCATACCCGGCTTTTATGCCCTTTCTCTTCAATATCCAGCACTACCGCTCCTGCACCCAGGATATGCCCCGCATCTACCAATTTCGCAGAAACTCCGGACACAGGTTCGAAGAGTTGGTCATATTTCACCGGGTAAAAATACTGAGCTACTTGCGCAGCCTCCTCGCGTGTGTACAAGGGCTGGATGGCTGGCTGACCTTTTTTCGCTTTCCGTTTGTTGATGAATTTTACGTCATCCTCCTGGATATGTCCCGAGTCTATCAGCATGATGTTTGCCAGATGCGCCGTTGCTGGAGTGGTGTAGATCGGCCCAGTATAACCTTGCTTAACCAGATTGGGCAGGTTACCACTATGGTCGATGTGAGCGTGCGATAAGATCACCGCATCAATCCTGGTCGGATCAAACGGGAAATTGCAATTGCGTTCGTATGATTCCTGGCGCCTTCCCTGATAAAACCCACATTCCAAAAGCAAGCTGCTGCCATTGATGTTCAACAAATGCTGGGACCCCGTCACTGTTTGAGCTGCACCGTTAAAAGTTATTCGCATCTTCCCTCCGAATATATTTCATAATTCTAATTATAGCCCAGGTCCAATCATCTAATTTTAAAAGGAGTTTTTCTCTGGAACCAACTTTACCTCTCCAGGATAGCATTATACAATTTTCATTAACTATGAAAAGACAGCGAGCCGCGAATATTTTTATCTGCCCTGCTTCGCCTTCATCAATATTGGGGATTAAAAATTAAAACCGGCTTTTACACCGGTTTCATTAATGGTTCTGCGGTGTCTCCTCGGTTATGATATCCTTTTTTTGACCTGTTAAGATCACTGCTTTGTTTCCGCCCTAACCACCTAAGATGGTACATGACTGATAACGATTTGTCTGTAAGGAGGATTGGTGACTTTATATGAGGAATCTTTACGTTTTTTTGTGAGGAATCTTCGATATTTAAGGTATTGAGCCATGACTTTTGAACCAACTTTATGCAATTGAGATAAGCCATCATTTACAAAACCCTGGTATGTACGTTAGTTCAATGATATCAGACCATGCTTAATGGCTACTTGATTAGCTCTGGTAAATTCGAGACCCCCAGCTTCTGCATGATCTGGTTACGGTAGGATTCAACCGTCTTCGGCGAAAGGTGGAGATCCCTGCCAATTTCCGCACTGGTTTTCCCTTCCACCACCAGGCAAAAGATTTCATTCTCCCTTAGGCTAAGCCTTTCAATCGTATCAGTTTCTGTTTCTTCCCTCGTCTGCATGTAACCATTAACCAGAGTATGGCTGATGGGTCTAGAAAAGTACACTTCACCGCCATAAACTGTCTTGACTGCTTCCACCACCTCTCTCCCCGCAGATTCCTTGAGCAAGAGACCACGCACCCCAGCTTGCAAGGCATGAGTGAGGTGCAGTACAGTTACCATTCCTGTCGCAACCAACACTGCCCCAAATGCCAGAATGACAGGGCCCAGGAATGGTTGGAAGCGCAGCAAGATATGCTCTTGCCTGTGCCTTATTTCATGCTGACTTTCACCTTACCTGCCGCACTGTGTGAAGTTGTGCGCAGCAACCAAAATTTGTTGTACAGACTGCTTTTCCGAATTTCCGCTGCCGCCACACAGCATCTAGCAAAAGATCCCCGTTTCGTGGGTGGACAGATCGGCCTGGTGGGATCCTGCACACCTGGGGACGCAACCTGGCCTATCATCCCCGCATTCACTACCTTGTTCCGGCAGGTGGCCCGACAATGAATACTTAAACCTGGCTGCCGCAAACGTCTGGCAGCGTTGAACCAACGGCTCGAACAGAAGTACCCGGAGAACTTAGGGGAGGAAGAAACTGCAGCAGAGCACGCCAATCCAACCCCAGAGCCATAGATGCGCTGCCCAAGTTGTGGCCAGCCGCTGTTTTTCCAGCGTACCATTCAACCTACGGGGCGCTGTCCACCATGAGCATCTTCAGTATCTCGCCCCCCACTTACCACTGATGCTGGATTTCAGTCTTATACCCATATTTCTCCTTGCATCAGACCAGGAACGATCCAACTCAGCCACGTTGTTGCTGCATTTTTCGCTTGCACTGGTTGGCTTTTTGGAGATACAATCTATTCAAACGAGCAGGTGAGAAGGCGATTTTGACCTGGCAGTTTACCTTAAATTCCAAATAGCCAGGTTGCCTTCCTAAGATGGCTTAGTTCAACTCGGATTGGTGTGGCGGCGCGTTGAACCGGGCTTCTGCATTGGCTCTGGCCGCCACATCTAAATTCGTTTGGCGCTCATGCTGCACACCGGTGCAGTATTGCCTTGGTTTCACATGATCGGAGGATCCCATGCTTAGGTCAAATGCCTCTCAGCCGAACTACGCCAACTGGGTCTCATCCAAGCTGATATTCATCCCTGGAGCACTCGCTTTGCTACTAGGCGGTCTTTCAATTGCCTCTCCCTGGTTCATCCTCCCTGCTCTTCTCCTCCTTGCTTGCTCTGCTTATTTTGCCTATGCCCGTTGGCAGTTCTCGCCTCAAGGCGCCGACATTCAATCGCGGTTACAGGCCTTGGTCCTCCGTCACCTTGATTGGGACGGGGAAGGTCAGGTTCTCGATATCGGATGTGGAAATGGCCCGATCACGATTGCAATTGCGAAGGCTTATCCCAAGGCTCGTGTCACCGGTATTGATCCATGGGGAGCGTCGTGGGAATATTCGAAAACCATCTGCGAGAGGAACGCGGCCATAGAGGGTGTCGCGAAGTCAGTCACGTTCCAGAAAGGGGACGCTGCAACCCTCCCCTTCGATGATGGAAGCTTCGATGTCGTGGTCAGCAACCTTGTCTTCCATGAGGTCCGGAGTGTCAGCGACAAGAGGCTTCTCATCAAGGAAGCCCTTAGGGTTCTGAGGGAAGGAGGCCAGTTCGTATTCCAGGATCTCTTCCTGTGGAAGGAGGTCTATGGTGACCCCGCCGCGCTTGTTGGCGAGATCCGAAATTGGGGGATCAAGCAAACGGATCTTGTCCCAACCAACAATTGCGAATTCATCCCGAAAGCGCTCAAGCTGCCCTTCATGGTTGGGACAATTGCAATACTGTATGGCATGAAGTAATGTGCCGCCACCACGGAAGTCGTGAGCGCCTAACATCTCGCTGATGCTGACTCAGCTGACGGGCTGAAAGGGCAGGGAGCCTAGCCATCCAAGTTGTGCGAGAATGAGCAGAGACTTGCCTGAGCTGCCGAGCAGCTTAGCTCGATTCCGTTGGAGGAGCTATGGTAAATCATTGCTCTTCTCTCACCGGATACAATTTCTTAAGTTTTTCTCTGGCTTTGGGATCGTGAAACGCCAATCGAAGGTTACCCAGGCAGTGTTCCTCTCAGATTCCCAAGTACCGATTTCGTTTACAACGATTTCCTGGCTACCCAACCTGCGATCTTAAAACTGTCCAGTTAGAACAGATATATCGACTTCCGCCGTGTTCAACCAACTGCTATGCTCGGGGTGTGAAGTGAAACTCAAATTTCTTGGTCAGGTAAGGCGATTGGCGAAACGAAAAAGCCTCGTAAAAAGCAGCGAGGTAATAGGTATTGAGGTTATCCAACACCAACCGAAGCTTTTCAGCGCCTTCGGCAAAATTTTACTATCAAAACTTTTATCATGAAGTACAATAATAAAATATAAAAAAAGATGAGGAGTTATCTGCTTATGAAAAACAATGATCTTCGTACACTGCTCCATCAATTGGATGATGAAATTAGAAATACCCATAAAGTTGACGAAAAGGGGAGTGAATTGCTGCGTAACCTCGAAGTGGATATCAATACACTACTCGAACGCTCTGGAGAAAATCCTGTCTATGTACACCCCTCCGTCGCTCAACGTTTTGAAGATGCACTCAGTTATTTTGAGGTAACCCATCCCAAATTAACCGCGGTAATTTCCAAACTGCTCGAATCCCTGAGCAACGCCGGGGTTTAAAATGAAACAACGTTCAATTGCGAATACTTCGGTAGGTGAGATAGGTCTGGGCTGTATGGGGATGAGCCAGTCGTATGGCCCAGCGGATGATGATGAATCATTGCGCGTTTTAGACCAGGCTATCGAATTGGGTTGTAATTTTTGGGACACTGCCGATGTCTACGGAGGTGGCAAAAACGAGCTCCTGCTCTCTCATGCTATGAAAAAACATCGGCAGAAGGTGTTTTTAGCCACCAAAGTTGGGAACGTCAGGGATCGCACCCTGACCTCGCATCAAGACCAGGTGAAGGAGAATGCACCCTGGATTGTGGATGGAACACCAGCATATATCAAGAAGTGTATTGACCTGAGTTTGCAGCGCCTGGGTGTAGAGTACGTCGACCTGTACTATCTGCACCGGGTTGACCCGCTTGTTCCCATCGAAGAGACTGTGGGTGCCATGGCTGAGTTAGTGAAGCAGGGAAAAGTCCGTTTTCTGGGCTTAAGCGAGGCTTCAGCCACAACAATTCGCCGGGCGATGAAAGTACATCCAATTACTGCTTTGCAATCGGAATATTCACTTTGGACCCGCGGCGTGGAGGCCGAGATTCTGCCCACCTGTCGCGAACTAGGTATTACCTTTGTCCCTTTTTCACCGTTGGGACGAGGTTTTCTCACTGGGACAGTACAGAAAACCGATGAACTTTCCTCGGATGATTTTCGCCGCAATATTCCGCGTTTTTTAGGAGATAATTTTGAAAAGAACCTCAAAATCATTCCCACTATTCACAGTATTGCAGAAAATCATCATACTACCCCGGCGCAAATCGCCCTGGCCTGGGTGCTGGCGCAGGGAGAAGATTTAATCCCTATTCCTGGCACCAAACATGTCAAATATCTGAAACAAAATATTGCTGCAGCTGATCTACAACTCACCGATGAGGAAATCAGCCAGTTAGAAGCAATTCAGGTTTATGGTGAAAGGTATTCGGAGCTTAATCAGAGATTCGTCCAAAAATAACATCAGGCGAGTTTACTTTTTTCAGCCCAACGTTCAAACGATTACTCGTTTGAACGTTTATTTTCCGACCTGAGCTCTTTTTAATGCGTGTAGGATCTCTTCGCCATAGCGCTGGAATCTCCACGGTACATCTGGCAGGCATGCAGAAATCGCTTGCATTTCTTGCGGGTTGTGCGAAGCCAACCTGTGCAACAGGTCGCGAGGTAGAATGATGTCAGACTCCACTTCCAGCTGGCGTGCTTTTTGCTTGCGCCATTGCTTGAGGGCTTCCACGCGTGCCAGGAAATGGTCGTCCGGACGCACGTTGCGGGGTGGGTAAACGGGTTCAGCCTGCAATCCCCGCTGGACTGCCTGTAGAAGTGCCGTGCCATGTCGTTTCATCTGGTGATTGGTCATGCCAGGCAGGGTTTTCAGCTCATCCAGGCTACCAGGTAAATCGTTTGCAATGGCGAACAAGGTATGATCACTGATTACCTTGAAGAGTGGTCGGTTGACCTGCCTGGCAACTTCATCCCGGTAGAAGCACAATTGTTGCAGCACAGCCGCCTGTTGGGGGGATAGGTGATGCACACCATTCACCCTCCAGCAATCCGTCTTGCCATTATTCGGAGAGGCTTCCACCTGGCACATGCGCTTGAAATCCTCCTGAGCGAGTGGCAGCAATCCCTTACGCTTGAGCTCCTGCTCCAGCTTTTCCTTCAACGGGAGCAGATAATGTGTATCCTGACGGGCATAGTCCAGCAGATAGTCTGGCAGTGGGCGCTGCCCCCAATTAGCGCGCTGGTGACGTTTATCCACTTGGATGCCATACTCAGCTTCGAGAATTGACCCCAACCCCACTGCCTTACGACCCAGGATCCGCGCTGCCAGCATGGTATCGAACAGGTTGTTAAAGCTAAAACCGAAGTCACGCTTCAAACAGATCAGATCGTATTCCGCAGCATGAAAGATTTTTTGGATGTGCGGGTCGGTGAAAATTGGTGCGAGCGGTGCCAGATCGTTAAGTTCTAAGGGATCCAGCAAATAATCAGCATCCGATATAGAAAATTGGATCAGGCACACCTGCTCGCGATAAGCGAACAAGCTATTGGATTCGGTATCTACGGCGATATTGGGCTGGTTTGCAAGGGTTTGCACCAGTCGCTTCAGCTCCCCTGGTCTGGTGATGGGTTGGCTGAATTCAGGTATGGGCATAGAATGATTATAGTCCAATTAATCCTAAAATTCCTCCCGCACCTAAGAATAATTATCTCTTTGTTTCCTCTTCTTACTTGACAGAATGTTACTCCAGGTGTATAAACTGACCAGTCAGTCAATTATTTAGCGGAGGTAGGTATGTCTCCTCGCCCTGATGTTAGCGAAGAACGCCGCAACCAAATCATTGAATCAGCCATCAAGGTCTTTGCCCGGGAGGGATTCGCCAATACACGCATGGAGGATGTGGCGACTGAATCTGGCCTGAGCAAAGGTTTACTATATTGGTATTTCAAGAGTAAAGAAGAAATCATTATCGCCATCGCCGATCTACTCTTCAGTGCGGAATTTCGCAAGATGCAAAACTTGTCTCTGGAAGGTAGCACCGCACACGCCTGCCTGGAAGATTTTTTGGATATTTTTATAAAAGACCTGCAAGGGATGCTGAAGCTGGCTCCGGTGATCTATGAATTTTATGCGCTGGCTTTTCACAACAACACTGTGCGACATGTAATGCATGAATATCTGCAACGCTTTGTGGCTATTTTAGAACCTGTTGTGCAGCACGGCATGGACCGAGGCGAGTTTATACCCGGCGATATCCGGCAAGTAACCATCACCATCGGTGCCACCTTTGAGGGTACACTGCTCTTATGGGCTTATGCGCCCGACATGTTTCAGCCAGAGCAACAGTTACGCGCCAGCATGGCTATCCTTATTAAGGGATTGGAGAGCGGGTGAAAAACATGTTTCTTGATCCGCAAAGACCATTGGCCACCTGCTCATCCAAGAACTGCCAGAGTTGCCCCTTACAAAGCCGCCTCCACTGCCATTTCAGCCTGCGGGACCTGTTGCGTTTCTTCGGGATGGCCTTCCCGGCATTTATTGTAGGTGGCGTTGGGATCGCCAAGTTCAATACCTGGCTGTTGCTTCCCTGGATTGCACTGGCACTCAGCTATTTCGGTTTTATCGAAATCCGGGTGATGTGTTCACACTGCCCACATTATGCTGAGCCAGGGACCAAATCGCTACAATGCTGGGCTAACTACGGTTCTCCCAAGCTGTGGGAGTATCGCCCCGGACCAATGTCTACTAGCGAGAGGTTGGTTTTTTTTGCCGGCCTTGGTTTAATTGCAGGCTATCCCGTGGTTTTATTGCTACTCAGCGCTAATTGGTTCTTATTGGTCTTATTCGGTATGACAGTTGCTGGGATGGGAGCCTTGATGTCTAACCTCATGTGCAAAAATTGCATGAATTTCGCCTGCCCGTTCAACCGGGTCGACAAAACAGCTCGACAAGCTTTTTTTGCGCGCAATCCTATCATTGCCAAGGCCTGGAATGCAGAATAAGTGAGACGAAGATATGATTAAACATTCTCGGGCGATAAACCCACCTTTGTAAACACGGTGCTTGAACCAGGGATGGCCTTTAGATTAGAAAGGAGACGCAGTATGAGCACTAAACCCTTGATTGAGATGCAAGCTATCACCAAAACATATCCGATGGGAGAAGTCACTGTTCATGCTTTAAATGGGCTGGACCTGAATGTTGAAAAGGGTGAGTTTATTGTATTACTGGGTCCTTCAGGCTCAGGCAAGACTACTACTCTGAACCTGATTGGTGGTCTTGACCGACCTACCAGTGGGCAGCTGGTGGTAGACGGGGATGAAATCGTGGGCTTCAATGAAACCCGGTTAGCTGAGTATCGCCGGCAGAAAGTAGGCTTTATCTTCCAATTCTTCAATCTAATCCCCACCCTCACTGCTGCCGAAAACGTGGAATTTGCGCTTACACTCACCCAGCGCGGTAAGGCACTGCACCAAAAGGCACTGGATTATCTGGCGGAAGTAGGTTTACAGGAGCGCACCGATCATTTCCCATCTCAACTTTCGGGAGGTGAGCAGCAACGTGTGGCGATTGCACGCGCCCTGGCCAACCATCCCCCGCTGTTGCTGTGTGATGAGCCCACTGGCAATTTGGATGCAGACACAGGTCGCCAGGTGCTTCAGGCTTTGCGCAAATTGAATCAAAATGATGGAGCTACCATCGTTTTGGTTACCCACAACACCAGTATTGCACCGATGGCAGACCGAGTTGTACGCTTACACAACGGTTCGATGGCTGAGATTTTGCTCAATCCTAACCCAGCACCCGTCGCTGAGCTAGCATGGTGATACCATGAAGATACTGCTGCTTAAAACTATGCGCGACCTGCGTGCTTCATTGGCACAATCAATGGCGCTCATCGTTATCGTCATGCTGGGTGTAGCCAGCTATGGGGCCTCAGTAGCAGCATACCGTGACCTGGGTACCTCCTACCAGCGCACCTATGACCAGCTTAAACTTGCCGATGTAACCTTTACAGTCCAAGCCGCACCCGAAAGCGCGGCTAACGACTTGCGTAAAATTGAGGGAGTTCAGGCCGTAGCTGCCCGTTTGGTAGTGGATACCGGCATGGAATGGACACAAGCTAACGGCCAAACCCAGGAACCGATCCGGGCACGTTTGATCAGTATTCCGGTTGGGCAGCACCCAGAAGTCGATGATGTGTTGCTGCTGAAAGGAAAATACCCCGATACAGCTTCTGGAGCATCGGTATTATTGGAATCTCATTTCTCAAATTATTACCATCTTATCCCTGGTGATACGATAACCCCCATCCTGAACGGCCAGCCTACCAATTTCAAGATCATCGGGGTCGTAGCCAGCCCTGAGTACCTGGTTGTTAGCCCAAGCAAACAAGAAATCCTGCCCTCTGTGCGTAGTTTTGGCGTATTATTCGTACCTCAATCTGAATTGCAAAGCCAGCTTGGTTTGGTAGGAACCGTCAACAACTTCGCTGTTTTATTACAACCTGGGGCGAATCGTACCGACGTAGTAAACGCTGCTCAGGCGTTATTGGCACCCTATGGTTTAACCGATACCACACTTCAAGAAGACCAACCCTCCAATGCCGCCCTGAGTGCCGATCTGGGAGGCTTCCGTGAAATTGCTTACCTGATGCCATTGGTCATTCTACTGGTAGCCGCGGCTTCAGTTTATTTGATGCTTGGCAGGCTGGTACGCGCCCAAACTCAACAGATTGGCTTGATGAAAGCCATAGGTTACACCAATCGCTCAGTCTTGTGGCATTATCTCCTGTTCGCATTGGTAATCGGGGTGTTGGGAGCCTTGTTGGGAGCCCTTCTTGGTTTACCTCTAGGCTATGCGATTACAAAATCCTATGCTACTGAATTAGGAATCCCAATTGTAGCCTCGCATTTTTATCCGGATTTAATTTTAGAGGGGGTACTGCTAAGTTTAATCGCCACCATATTGGCAGCTATCGGTCCTGCGCGAGGGGCTTTACGTCAGTCTCCTGCTCAAGCCATGCGCCTTGATCCTGCAAATGCACAGGTAAAAGGACGTATTTCAGTCTTCGAACGTATCCTGCACTTGCCTCTTTGGTTACGCTTACCATTACGAAATGTATTAAGAGTGCGCCGTCGTTCATTGACCACAGCTATGGGGATTGTTTTCGCCTATGTGCTATTCTTAATGGTGTGGGGATTGACCGACAGCATAAACTATTTCTTCAGTAATAACTATACCGTGGTCGAGAAGTGGGACGTGATGGCATTGTTTGACAAGCCTCAGAGTGAGGCAATATTAAGCGAGATCCAGAACTGGCAGGGTGTGATCAAGTTAGAAGCAATTGAACAACTACCAGCGACCCCAAAAGCAAACGGCCATTCTGAAGACATCTTGTTGACTGCCCTCGATGTATCTCAAACCATGCATGGATTCCAACTCCCTGCAGGCGACTCAGCAGAAAGCATTCTAAGCGAAGGTCAGTTGATACTTACCAATGGCATGTTCAATAAGCTTGGACTCCACCAAGGCGATCAGGTAACCCTGGAGACGCCATTTGGTCAGCAGGATTTTAGCTTGGGACCACCCAGTGAAGAGATGATGAGTGCAGTGGGGTATATATCGCTAACCGAGTTGCAGAAACGAGCCAATTCTCCCCAACCAATTTTCAATGGAGTATACCTGACAATAAATAACATCCAGGCGCAGCAGATAAAACAAGAGCTATATCAACTGCCAGGCGCGGTCAGTGTGCAACGCAAAGCCGACCTGGTGGCAGACGTGCAGTCATACATGATCCTGTTTTATGGCATCATGGCAGTAATGATGGTTTTTGCTCTACTGATGGCATTCGCCTTGCTGTTTAATGCCATGACGATCAGCGTGCTAGAACGAAAACGCGAATTTGCTACCATGCGCACGCTCGGCACCGGGCAACGTAGAATAGTACTATTATTATTTGTCGAAAACCTGATCCTGTGGATGTTCACCCTCATTCCGGGATTGCTGCTTGGTTACCTGACGGCACGAGGAATAGGCAGTTCTTTCAACACCGATTTGTTCACCTTTAAAATCGTAATTGCACCGGTCAGTTATGTCATTGCGATTGCAGGCATTCTATTCACCATGCTACTTGCTACATTGCCCGCCATCCACCGGGTGAACCATCTGGATTTAGCCGAAGCCACCAAGGTGTTGACTTAGGAGGAGATGAAAATGTTTGCCTGGATCAATTTTGCCATCTTGATAATAGCCAGTATACTTTTCTTGGTCTTTTACGTACGCAGCGTCAGCCCAGCCGGGCGTGAAATGGTGATCGGCCCACGTGCCTATCGCCTTTGTTATTACGATCGATTGATTGCAGGAACGTTTGAGCTCATCATCCTGGCAAATTACATCCTCTACCACATCTATCCGCTCGAATCGCATTTGCCCGATAGATTCCCTTGGTCTTGGTATATCTCACTCATCATAGCCCTCATCATCGGTATCCCGGCTACCACTTTAATGGTCATCGGCATGCTCCATGCCGGGGAAGAAACCATGCGACCAAAGAAAGAGCAAAAGATGTATGCAGGGATCTATACCAGAATGCGCCATCCCCAGGCAGTAGGTGAGGTGTTTCTATTCCCGGTGATTGCGATCCTGCTCAATTCCCCTTTTTTAACGCTATTCTCGCTAATCTACTTTCCGATCTTCGTAATCATCTCTTTCGCCGAGGAGCAAGACCTGCTATTGCGTTATGGGGATGCCTACGCTAATTATTGCAAGCGTACCGGGGCATTCTGGCCAAAGAGAAGAATGGGGTGAAAAGGAGCGAATATGATACTTGAGACTTTGCTTTCCAATCCATGGTTCTGGGCATTTCTAGCTGCCATTGGCTGGTGTCTAGGGTTTGGTGTGGTCGGCTCGCGCTCGTTAGGTAGTAATCTCGGCTTCGGGATGACTATGTTCATGCTTGCCGAGCTTCCACGCTTTTTACTCCCCCTACCATTTGTTACCCAACCTCGCGTTGGATCAGGTTCACCATGGCTGGTTGGAGTTGGAGTAATCATCCTGGTAGCGAGCTTATTATTCGGAAGCTCGGCCTTTCGCATCATGCCTCTTACCGGGCCTCATCAGGAGGAGCCATTGCGTACGGATGGACTTTACGCTATCGTCCGCCACCCTCTCATGCTGTGCGATATCTTCTGGCCACTTGGTTGGTCGCTCATCTACGGCTCCTTGATTGGGATCGCCCTCACCCCTGTTTGGTGGCTGGTGATTTGGACATTGACATACGTTGAGGAGGAGTCATTGATTCGGGAATATGGAGATGCCTATCGAGAATACCGGACTCGTGTTCCGCGCCTCCTTCCCCGGTTGATTCACTTCGAAAGGAGGCAAAAGAATGGTTGAGAAAATTAAGGAGATCAAGCCTCCCCGTGGTTTAGCCCGCCTGGCATTCCGACTCCCGATCTGGTTTTACCGCCTTGGTTTAGGCGGTTTGCTCGGGACCCGTTTTCTCTTACTTACCCACACCGGGCGCAAGTCTGGACGTAACCGCCATACTGTGCTCGAGGTCGTGCGCTTTGATAATCAAGGTCCTAAATTCACGGTTGCCGCTGGATTTGGCCCGGGTTCGGATTGGTACCGCAACATCGGTGCTAACCCATACGTCACCCTCCAATGTGGGCATCATCAATGGAAAATGGTTGCCCTATTCCTTTCACCCGAACAAGCCGGAGAAGCATTGCTCGACTATGCCAAACGCCATCCAACTGCCATGCGGGAATTAGCTCGCTTCATGGGCTACCGTACGGACGGTAGCCAGGAGGATATCCGCTTATTGGGTAGGTATATATCTATGGTTACCTTTCAACCGGAAGGTATGAAAGAAGACTAATCGATATTCCCAAAAATAAAAACCAGACAGCCATTGAGGTATCGTTTATAAACGAATAGGCTATTTGCAGGGAAAAAGAGTTCTCAGATCTGATGTGGAACTGGGATGAGAATAAACTGCCGACCGGACAGATCCATGACTTGTGTGTCGGTCATAGAATAGTGTCATTTTATAGACAAATGCTTCTCCATCACCAGAGCAGACTCACCATCCTGATAATATCGTGTCCATTCTCCCACCTTGGTATAGCCGAATTTTTCGTACAGCCGGATGGCCACTTCGTTCGATAAACGGACGCATAGCCTGACCCGACTCACCGTAATTTGCGCTTCGCACGCTGTCAGTAAATTAGAACCAATCCCCCTCCCACGATACTCGGGTAGCACCGCCACCGTGGCAATCCACGCCACGCCTTCCATCCGGCGGATATCCCCAGCGATGAACCCCACCATTTGTTTGCCATTCACCGCCTTCAAGCGTACCACTCCTGGGAAAGTAAGCACCCCGATCAGGTCCATCAGTGGCCAGGCGTCCTTTGGGAAGCATACCTGCTCGATATGTCTTAATGCCCCCAGGTCGCGCAACGAGGCTGGCTCGATTTCTGCGCTTGGCTCAGATTGGACAGGTTGAGTGGTATTCATACAATCCCCAATAATACCGTATATTTAAGCGTTAAAACAACCGCAATACGGAACACGTTTTGGGCGTGCTCCGTATTGCGGTTTACTTTAATTTGGGTTTACTTCTGTTCGGTCTTCTGATCGCCTTTCAGATAGTTGGTCATCATGCTGGTGAACTCCAGTGGGAAGATGAACTTGGTGGAAGCACCCGTACCGATCGCCTTGAGTGCCTCGAAGTACTGCAGGGTCATCGTCTTCTGGTCCACTGTTTGAGCTATCTCGAAGATCTTATCCAGAGCATTCGAGAAACCTTCAGCTCGCAGGATCTGTGCCTGGCGCTCGCCCTCTGCCCGCAGAATGTTGCTCTGTTTCTCACCCTCAGCCCGCAGGATGGCGCTCTGCTTTTCACCATCGGCTACATTGATGGCAGCTTCACGCGTGCCGGTAGATTCAGTCACCACCGCGCGGCGGATACGCTCAGCCGACATCTGGCGGTTCATGGCGTCCTGAACCTCGCGTGGCGGGATGATCTCACGAATTTCTACATTGGTCACCTTGACTCCCCAACGCTCAGTCACTTCATCCAGGCGCGTACGCAGCATATTGTTGATATGCTCGCGTTCCGAAAGGACTTCATCAAGCATGATCCCACCGATGACTGCACGTAATGTGGTGGTCGCCATACCCAGAGCGGCTGCCTCAAAGTTCCCCACCTGCACAACACTATCCGTGGGGTTTAAAACCTTGTAAAACCACAGGAAATCGATGCTGATAGGGGCGTTGTCCTTGGTAATTGAAGTTTGGTGTGGGACTTCACGCACCTGCTCGCGCAGGTCCACTGCAACGGGACGATCAACAATTGGGATAAGAAATACAATGCCGGGTCCTTTTGAACCAATGCAGCGCCCCAGGCGGAAGACAACCAGACGCATGTACTCCGGCACCACCCGGATAGCGCTGGCTAGTAGGATGATCGCCAGGACGACCGCTCCACCAGCCAGGCATAAGACAACGGTTAATTCAGTGCCTTGCATAATTTACCTCCTCAGTAAATGAGTTGATGTCATCTAGACATAAATAAAATTGTTTACTTTTCCTCTGTGGAAACAGGTTCAACGTCCAGTATAAAACCTTCCCGTTTTACTACACGAACCTTGCTACCGGAGAGGATGCGCACCTGGCTGTGAGCGCTCCACAGTTCTGAGCCTACCTGGACGGATCCCTCGTCGTAAATGTCCGTCCGGGCCTCACCAAATTCACCAATGAGCTTAGCCAGGTCGTGTCGAGGAAGCATTTTCTCAGCTTCCAGCACTTTGGTAGTTGCAATCCACAAATAACCACTGGCCAGGATTGATACGATGATTGCCAGGATTAGGTTGACACCGGGTTGCCACCAGCTTGGTCCCTGAAAAAGGTAGGCAGATCCGAGCACAAACGCCACCAAAGCGATCACCAGGAATACCAGGTTGCGTGACTTTCGCACTGCCACGATAAACGGTATGACGCCCAGGATTAACACCACCAATGCCCATAGATTGATGGGTATCTGACTGATCTCCCAGCCAGCCAGGAACAAGACGAATAATGCGCCAATTTCAAGAACGCCCGTCCCTGGAGAAAAAAGCGCCATGATTGCCACCACAATCCCCACCACTAAAAGTAAATATGCGACGTTAGGGTCAACTAGGATGTCCATACAGTTCTCCTCCGAGGACAATATGATTATACTTCAGATTGTCTTTATAGCTTCCCAAAATACATTATGCATCGGAATATCCATCAGCACCTAAGAGAATCCCAGGGATTTGGTATGATTAAGCCATGCAGCCATTTTCACTATTACTCGGTTTTGGAGCCTTAACCGGTCTCCTACTCGCAGTCTGGCGGGCACCAAAAAAAGAAACGATTCGTTATCTGGATGCCACATTAGTAGTGTTGTTTGGTTCTTTGGTTGGTAGCCGGGCATTTTCAGTAGTTGTGAATTATCCTTACTATCAGGCCCACCCTACCGAGATATACCAGGTATGGCCGGGAGGCTTATCGGGCATTGGTGCATTGGTTGGCGGGATTCTGGCACTCATCATCATCGCTAGATGGTGGAAAATTCCTACTGGTTACCTCGCAGACACCTTACTTCCATTGGCAGGTGCCCTGACGATCACTGCCTGGCTTGGATGTTGGCTGGCCAGTTGCAGTTATGGTTTTCCATCCAGTTCATGGTGGGCATTACCCACCCGCGATGAGTGGGGAATCCTTGGTACCCGTGTGCCTGTCCAGCTGTTTGGGGCAAGCATAACCTTGCTTGTGATATGGCTATTGGAATGGCTAGGCAAGAGTTTTCCGGTTCCGGGGATTAGTGCCAGCCTTGGTTTATTCGGCATATCCTCTGCACTGTTTGGTCTCTCGTATTTACGGGCAGACCCCATCCCCATCTGGTATGGCTTGCGTCTGGACGCCTGGGGAGCGATGGCATTGATGATCTTCTCGGGATTAATTGTGGTGGTATTATTGGTTCGTTGGAGAATCAACATAATGCTAGATTCCCATAGGCAGGAGGCCTGATCAGAGAGGTGGAAATGAAGCTAACCATTGCATTAGCCCAGATCAACACGCATTTAGGTGATGTCAACGCCAACTTAACCAAACACCTAGAGCTTACCCGGCAGGCACAGGCTGCCGGAGCTGAGTTGATCGTCTTCCCGGAGCTTTCATTGACTGGCTATTGCTTGCAAGACCTGGTTCCTACCGTAGCCCACCGTGCAGCTGAAGATGACGATGTATTCAAGCCACTGCTTGAAGCCAGTCAATCGATTGATATGCTGGTCGGATTTGTAGATGAGGACCATCGGCACCGCTTTTACATCTCCGCAGCTTATCTTTCTCAAGGAAAGGTGTTGCACATTCACCATAAGATATACCTGCCTACATATGGTCTTTTTGATGAATCGCGTTTCTTTGCTCCTGGTAATGAGGTGCGCTCTTTTAATTCACGATTCGGCCGGGTTGGTATGTTAATCTGCGAGGATTTCTGGCACGCTTCACCACCTTACCTACTTTGGCTAGATGGAGCTGATTTATTCTTATTAACCTCCGCTTCTCCAGGCAGAGGGCTTGGCAAGCAACCGACCCTTGATTCCGCGCGCTGGGTAGAGGATATGAACCGTGCTTATGCTGGTTTATTCACTTCATTTGTCGCCCATGCCAACCGGACAGGTTTTGAGGATGGTTTGAATTTTTGGGGTGGCTCAACCATATATGACCCTAATGGTGAGCTTGTCGCTCAAAGTCCTCACCATGAGGAAGATTTGTTGATCGCGGAAATTGATTTGAACCAGCTACACCGCACGCGTGCTCGCCTGCCATTATTACGCGATGAGCGTGCCTCTCTAACCAAGCAAGAACTGGATAGGATTCTCGGCTGCAGTCAACCCGGTTAAACCACACAATCACCTATCTGCTTGAGATGTATAATTATGCGACAACAATTCCAGGGTTTGATGAGAGATATACGGTATGGAACACAAAACAATCGATCTGACCATTAATACCGAGACCGCCCGTCAAATCCTGACGGGTTTCATACACAATGAGATCACCAGGGCTGGTTTCTCACGGGCGGTAGTTAACCTTTCTGGCGGGGTGGATTCATCACTTTCTTGTTATCTTACCGCTCAGGCTTTGGGCGCTGAGAATGTACTGGCTTTGTGCCTGCCGTATAAATCATCATCACTTGATTCAGCTGAACATGCCCAAATGGTGATTGATGCCCTGGGAGTGCAATTACTTACCATCCCCATCACCGACATGGCAGATGCCCTGATCAAACATTTCCCTGATATGGATCGGATCAGACAAGGCAACATCATGGCCCGCGTGCGCATGATTGTTTTATACGACCAATCGCAGGCATTCAATGGCTTACCTGTAGGTACTGGCAACAAGACCGAAATCTTGCTGGGTTACACCACCTTGTACGGGGATTCTGCCTGTGCCCTCAACCCCCTTGGCGATTTATACAAGACGCAAGTACGTCAGCTAGCCAAAGCCATTGGTGTCCCGCAAGTCATCCTGGATAAACCGCCCACTGCTGACCTGTGGTTCGGACAAACCGACGAAGGTGAACTTGGTTTCACCTATGCTGATGTGGACCAGTTACTCTATTTATTGGTTGACCAACGTTACCGGCCTGAGGATTGTGTTGAAGCAGGGTTTGATGAAAGTTTCGTACGAGCAGTCATGGAGAGGGTCAGGAAGAATCAATTCAAGCGCCTCATGCCGCCCATCGCTAAACTGAGCAACCGAACGGTTGGTTACGATTTCTTATACCTGCGTGATTGGGGGACTTGAATCGCGCTATTCTTGGAGTCCTTATTGTTTTTCGGTGTAATATCCTGGTGAAAATTCACATTACAGGTTTACTAGTTACCTCATGATCCACATCCCACCATCGCTCCATCACCGCCGCTTCCGGCTTTTGTGGCTGGGTCTTTTAATTTCCATCGCTGGCTCTCAAATGCAGCTCTGGGCTTTATTCTGGCAAATCCGCACCCTGACGGACCAACCCATAGCACTTGGAGCGGTTGGCCTGGCACGCATCCTGCCGGTGATCATCTTTTCTCTGATCGGTGGTGCAGTGGCAGATGTACTCAACCGTCGGCGCATCCTTTTCCTCACCCAAACAGGTATGGCTGTAGCAGCGTTTATTCTGGGGTGGCTAACCCTGACCGGAAACATCGACTTGTGGCATATCTACCTGTTGACTGCGCTACAGGCCGTGTTCCAGGCGTTTGATGGACCAGCTCGCCAGGCGCTGGTGCCCAACCTGGTATCTGTAAAAGACCTGCCGAACGCCTTTAGCATGAACTCCATCGCCAACCAAACCGGCTCCATCGTCGGCCCTGCAATCAGCGGATTCATCATTGCTGCTGGAGGACTTCCTTATGTTTACATCATCAATGCCATTTCTTATCTGGCAGTCATCCTGGCACTTATCCTGATGGGATCGGTGGACCAGCAAAAATCCGCCGGCTCAAGAAATGGTATTGTCAGCTTACCCGCCATTGTTGAGGGAGTGCGTTTTATCCTGACCCAACCGCTTATCCTCTCCACGATGATCCTGGATTTCTTCGCCACTTTCTTCGCTTCTGCCAATACCCTCATGCCAATCATTGCCGTGGATGTACTCCATGTAGGAGCAGTGGCATATGGATGGCTTTCTGCGGCCCAGGCAATGGGTGCTATGATTACCGCTTTAATCATCTCACAGATAAACGAGATCCGTCGACAGGGCGCGGTATTCCTATCAGCCGTGGTAGTGTTTGGCTTTGCTACCATCATCTTTGGATTCGCTCGCGCCTTCATGATTGCCATGCTAGCCTTAATCATCGTGGGAGCTGCCGATACTGTCAGCACCATCATTCGGAATACCATCCGCCAGCTTGCCACCCCCGATTACATCCGCGGGCGTATGACCAGTGTTAACCAGATTTTCTTCCAGGGAGGCCCTCAGTTGGGTGAAGTCGAAGCGGGCCTTACAGCCCAGTTCTTCGGTGCACCTCTTGCGGTGATCAGCGGGGGGATAGGCTGCATTTTAGCGGTTATCTGGATTGCCAGGCGATGGCCTCAAATTAGGAAGTACAATGGTGATGAACCGATGGTAGCAGGTTCCACAGCAATCGGATAACTTGATTTGTGAGATATACCTCATGAACCCATCTTCTGACAAGCTTGAAGTTTATATCTGCGTGGATGTTGAAACATCTGGGCCAATTCCTGGTCCGCAGGACTATTCCTTATTGTCGATCGGCGCCTGCACGGTTTCAGAGCCTCCATCCACATTCTATATCGAGCTAATACCCCTGAACCAGAATAACACAGCTGAGGCTGCAGAAGTACATAAGTTATCACTGCCACGCTTGATGCGAGAAGGCGTTGAACCCAGAGAAGCCTTAACCCGTTTTGAGGACTGGTTGAAAGATCAAGTTCCACCTGGCCAGAAGCCAGTATTTGTTGCTTTCAATGCACCGTTCGATTGGATGTTCGTTAATTACTACTTTCAACATTACCTGGGGTACAATCCCTTTGGGTACACTGCCCTGGATATTAAAGCCTTGTACATGGGCTGGGCGGGGGTTGACTGGTCGCAGACTTCCTGGCGAATGATCAGTCCCGATTACACAGAAGATGTTCATCTTACCCACCATGCTTTGCAGGATGCCCTCGACCAGGCCAGGCTGTTTAAGAAAATACTTGCTAAAATACACAAAGGAATCCTAAGCACAAGGAGTTGATTAATGATGACTGATAAAGAGCAACCCACCCCATCTGCTGAACTGGCTCGTATTGTAGAATCTGCCCACCGCCTCGGAATTGAGCTCGATGAAGCAGAAGCACTGCAGTGGATGACTACCATCGCCTCATTCGAGTCATCCATGGATATATCTGTGGATGCTGAGAGTGGCATCTTTGGCAACAAGATCGTCATGCTAGATTTCAGCCCGCGCGAATTGGCTCATTTCAGAGAGATTGGTCGATTGGTGGAGTTCGACGACCAGCCGGGTATTGTTGAAACTGCGCTGGCACTTTCGGGTTCATCAGCCCAATCCAAGATCCAGACCTATCCAGGTGACTGTGATTACTTTGAGAGGGTGAATATCAAAGCTGATACGCGTGAGAAAGCCTGCCAGATCTTGTCCAAGCTAATCCGTGATAAAGCACTCTCCAAGTTGAAAGGTGCTACCTACCAGTTATTGGAGGTAAAGTTTGGCAACTACCCCTCAGAAGTTCTTCGCGGTAAGCGACTGATCCGTAAGGGATCACCGGTTTCATGGACCCCGGAGGAGATCAAAAAAGGGCAGCTAGAGATGATCTTACCGGACGGCACACCTACCACACTCAGGTGGGAGGATGTGGCAATGGACCCAGGCTGGTGTAAACTGGATTGGGTCGTCGCCGACCCGGTGCATGAGCAATTGTCCAATGCGAGCAATATGCTGGATGTGACCTGGGAGGCGCCGGATGGCGAGATCATTCCCCTGGATGGCTATCTTGACCCGTATTTTCAGGAAGTATACCTGGAGGCTGAGTCCATCCCGATTTTCTCCAAGCTTGCCAAACATGTCTCCTCAGATGCCCTGGATGAATATGTCAAACAGCTCGAGCATGAAGTCAACAAGTACCTGACCAAGGATATCAACTATGGTAAGGTCGCCAAACGCATGTACAACATCTTCAGGCTGACCGGACGTTATGAAGATGCAGTATTCTTGCGTGACCTGTTCGATGAGCCAGCGACCATGCTTTACCAGGTCTGGTCTCTCATTCGCACCATTGATGACGCTCATATGCCCGGATCAGAAATCAGCTTAGATCAGTTGCTGGCTCAAGCAGATCACCTGATCCTGGCTGTTATCCAGGTGCTAGAAGGGGACGAGGAAACTGAGATTGTGCGACTGCTACTGCGCCTGCGAGATGCTTTAAGCAGGCAGGAAAGCAGCCAAACCTTGAGTGGACCCGCGGAAGCTGCCAGGGCGGAGGTCATCAATGTGATCAACAACTTCTTTTATGATAAGCTCAGCGCCGTGCCAACCATAAAGGCATATATGGATAACATCCAGGCTGGTGGATAAAGGCTGAGGGCAGGATGGCAGGATTGACGGATCAGGCAAGCGGAGCAAAAGTGAGCGCTGGTGAGACCATTGAACGTGCCCACCAGGCATGGCAGGAAAGCATGTTACGCCAGCTGGATATGCTACGCAACGTGATCCGATCCATCCAACCGGGCAGGCTGGCGGTGAACAGCGGGGGAACCTTGGTGAACCAAGCGATTCAGCTTACCTATTGGGGACAGGTCATTGCAATCTCGTGGCCTGACCTGATTGCTCGGAATACGACTGATGAGTCAGCCTGCTCCGTGTATGACACCGGCATGCTACTGTATTATTTAAGGGAAGCTGACGGGACCCCAATGGCTGGTCAGTGGATTGGATATCGCGAACTCCCGGGAGGGAGCTTTTACAGCCAGGCTTTCCAGGGTTATAGTGGTGATCGCCTGGCTAACGCGTATGGCGAAAAACCAGAAGCATTTGACGAGGCTGCCAGGGCCATGCAGGGGGTGGCCCTAACAGCCCTTCCTGGTATAGCCCATGCCTTTCTACCTTTACCGCGCATTCGTCTGGCAGCCATCCTCTACCCAGGAGATGAGGAATTTTCAGCCCGTGCCTCGGTGCTTTTCGATGCAGCCGCCAGCCACTACATGACCACGGATGGACTGGCGCTCTTAGGTGCTGGTTTGGCAGGGAGATTAATCCAGGCAGGAAAAATTAACCTCTAAATCCTGCTGATTTTCATGGAAAGCTGATAATTCCTTTAGTTCGGGTGATTCGATACCGAACTCAGAACGAACTGTGTACTTTTCGTTAAATTCCCAGATCAAATCGAATTTGTATGGGAATTCTCCTTGATCGGTTATACCCAATATAGTAATTTTCTTCACCAGGGGAGCCGGTTAAAACCCCTCCAGCCTAGACATATCCGCCACGCCACTGCCTAAGGCAACGATTCGTTGCAACAGACCAAGGCGATTCTGTCGCAGGACAACATCCTCGCTCATCACCAATACCTCATCAAAGAAACGATTGATTTCTGAGATCATGGGCAGGAAGGCGGTAAGAAACCCATCCGCGGATTGGACCCGTGCTAAATGAAGAGATTTTTCCGCCAGTAAAAATGCAGCATATAAGCTTTCTTCGGCTTTCTCAGCAAATTCTTGCGGGATTACTTCATATGATTCCGCAATATCACGTGTGATCCGGACACAACGGGCATATGCCGGCAGGATTGAATGCCAATCGGGTCGATTAACCCAGACCGTAAGCTGTTTGACCGACTGGTTGGTCCGGGCTGGGTCGAATCCTTGTGCAGCTATCACAGCATCAACCACATCGTAACGATAACCAGTTTCAAGCAGCATGTTCCTTAACCGCTCAATAATAAATCCCTGACAGGCGGATAGATTTTCCGGAACCATCGGAACAGGTAAGAGCGCGGCAGCTAATTCCAGTCCCTTGCGCAAGTCAAAACTCTCGTTCTGACCAATCAGTGCCTGTACCAGCCCAAGTGCAGCACGACGTTGGGCAAAAGGATCGCGTGCCCCGCTTGGAGCCATCCCAACGGCAAATAAACCTGCCAGAGTATCCAATCGGTCTGCCAACCCAACCACTAACCCTGGACGGTTTTTCGGCAACTGGTCACCAGAAAATCGTGGCAGGTAATGCTCAAAAATGGCTTCGGCTACAGACTCACTTTCTCCAGAAGCCAAGGCATAAAAACGACCCAGGACTCCTTGCAAGGAGGTCATCTCGATCACCATTTTGGTTGCCAGGTCGGCTTTACAAAGCTCAGCTGCCCGCCGGGCGATAGCCGTTTCTTCTTCATTTAGAATAAGCATTGGAGAAAGATACCCAGTTAGGGTAGTGACACGCTGGCTTTTATCCAGCATAGAGCCGAGTTTCGTTTGGAACACCAGTGTACCCAGGCGAGGAAGGAAATCGGATAACTTATGCTTGCGGTCATCCCGCACGAAAAAATCCGCATCGGCGAAACGCGCCCGGATGACATGCTGGTTACCCTCGGTAATCAGCTCACGACCGGCAATGGGCTGATCATCCAGCGAGGGATGATTGGCCACCGTGATGAAGTACGGTAGCAGCGCATGCTCTTCGGCTACTTTTTCCGACAGGGATAATCCAGAGCTACGACCTGTCTCAGCAGGGACGAACTTGAACAGCGGAAAATAGCGCTGGTGCTTCTTCATCACCGAGATGAGTACCTCGCGCGGCAGGCCTAGATATTCAACCTCAAAAGAGCCAAGCAGACAGGTGGGAGCTTCTACCAGGTTAGCCACCTCTGAAGAGAGTTCTGGATCTGGCAAGCTGCAACCATTCACCATACCCGCCAGGGTCTCGACCTGCTGCTGGATGAGAGCAAGGCGCCGAGATTTCTCCAAAATGATGCCCTGGTCATCTATATATCGGAAATATTCCGCAATATTTGCCACGCTAAATTTAACTGGCTGGCGTGTACGCAATCCACGGGTGAGCCTGCCTGACTGCACCCCAGAATATTCAAAGGGAATAACCTGTTCGCCGAACAATGCCAACAGCCAACGGATGGGGCGTGAGAAGTAAACATTACTGCGGTTCCAACGCATGGATTTATCAAAGCGCAAGGATGCTATCAGACCAGGCAGCGCATCAGCCAACACTTCAGGAGCTGGACGCCCGGCTTGACGGATGGTTGCCGCCACATATCGCCCGCCATCCATTTCTACCACCTGCAAGTCACGCACACTGACTCCCTTGCTACGCGCAAAACCTTCACCAGCTTTGGTCGCTGCCCCAAAGGCGTCAAATGCCCGCTCTGCGGGTGGACCTTTAACCAGCTGTTCCAGGTCTGATTGGGCAGAAGATACTTCACGGACGTGTATCACCAGTCGTCGCGGGGTACCCATGACATGTATCTCAGCATGCGCCAGGCGTAATTCATCCAATAGCACTGGCAAACGCCCCTGGATTTGTTCAATGGCTGAATCCAGGTCTCCAGCTGGCAACTCCTCGGTACCAATCTCGAGCAGCAAGTCGGCAAATGCCGATGCGATAACCTTGCTTGAAGCAGTGGCAACTGTAGATGTCTTCGTGTCAGTTGCAGCTGATTCCTCCAGCCATGGATATTCCAAATGCTGGCGCTGTGCCAGGTAGGCCTCAGCCACGCGGCGGGATAACTCACGCATGCGCCCGAAGTATGCCTGCCGCTCGGTGATGCCGATGGCCCCGCGTGAATCCAGCACGTTGAAGGTGTGGGAGCACTTGAGTACATAATCGTGTGCCGGTAGCACCAGGTTTCTTTCTAGGCAAGCCTGTGCCTCCCGCTCATAGAGCTCATACATTTCTTTCAAACGTTCAACGTCCGCTACCTCAAAATAATAGGTGCTGTGTTCCTGCTCGGCCTGGAGGTTGAGCTCACCACTGGTGAGCCTATCATTCCAACGTATGTTAGTGAATTTATCCACACGTTGAAGCGAGATAGCGATGCGGTCGAGACCATAGGTGATCTCGACCGAGACGGGATCACACAGGGTACCACCCGCCTGCTGGAAGTAAGTGAACTGGGTAATCTCTTGACCATCCAGCCACACCTCCCAACCCAAACCCCATGCCCCCAGGGCAGGTGATTCCCAGTTATCCTCCACGAAACGCAGGTCATGCAGTTGTGGATCGATTCCCAGAGCAGCCAGGGAGGCAATGAAGAGCTCCTGAGCATTGCCCGGATCGGGTTTCAGAATCACCTGGAATTGGTAGTGCATCTGCATACGGTTGGGATTTTCGCCATAACGTCCATCATCCGGGCGGATGGAAGGCTCGACATAGGCCACATTCCACGGCTCCGGACCCAGCACGCGCAGAGCAGTGGCAGGATTGAGGGTACCCGCACCCACCTGCTGGTAATAAGGCTGCCAGATCAGGCACTCGTGCTTAGCCCAGAAGTGCTGCAAGGTCATAATGATGGATTGAAAGTCGAGAGGATGGTTCATGATGGATATCGGACCTTTAATGGATGGAAATGATCTATTGTCAGAGAAATTATAACCGCAAATGAATTCATATTACCCGCAGCAGATTTGTTTCATAAAAAAAATAAATCGATTCAAATCCTCTTTAAAAGGAAACTGGCGAGGGATGGAAGCGAAATCAGCTCCAATTTCCAGGCCAGGAGATTTCAGGTTATATATTGGCACATATGTGCTAATTTGTCAATAGGAAACCCGACCTTCGGACAAAATATCGGACATTGGCAAAAATTTTCAGTCATTGTGAGACGAAGGTACGCTTCTTGAGGCGTGGCTTTTACTTAAACAATACTGGAGACTGCTTCGCTTCGCTCCTAAGAAACTGGTGGAACGATAGGTTCCAAACGAAAACCAAGCAAAGTGGCGCGACGATTCAAGGTACGTAAGATACGAGCTCGATATTGTTGTTCATAATAATCAGAACC
>JBAQFX010000334.1:0-6554 GCA_049287485.1 Anaerolineales bacterium | reverse complement strand
TGTCATTGCGAGTATCTCCACAGCGCTCCGCGCATTCCTAACTGGAAGAAACTGGACGATATGTCATTGCGAAGCCCGTTCTTTGGGCTGAAGCAATCTGCTCTCTTATCAGAAACTTCTTCATCGGATATAGAAAGCCTTTCTTTCAGTGACGATCTATAAGTTTCTTAGGAGGGGCAAGCCTTATAACAATGCAATTTCCTCGCCTTTACCTAAATTTAGCTTACACCTCGAACTTCTCTCTATGCTATTTGGCATATGCTTCGAATATCTTATGTACACGTTCTTCACTCCATCTCGATCGCCATGGCCACCGCTTCAGAGCCTCCCAGGCACAGGGATGCTATACCCTTCTGCAAGCTATGGTCTTTCAAAGCATAGATTAAAGTCGTCAGCACGCGTGCTCCACTGGCACCGATGGGATGCCCCAGGGCAATCGCACCACCGTTCACATTTACCTTGTTCCAATCCCAACCCCTGTCAGCCAGCTCGTAGCCATTAGCCAGCGTTTGAGCAGCAAATGCTTCATTAAGCTCGATCAGGTCTACATCAGTTAACTTCCAGCCCACCTGTTTCAAGATCATCGGGATGGCTTTGGTAGGTGCAGTAAACAGATATTTCGGTTCCACTGCCACGTTACCATACTCCAGGATGCGTGCCAGGGGTTTTACCCCCATCTGCTCAGCCTTAGCCCTGCTGGTAACCACCACGGCCGCTGCCCCATCATTCAAGCCAGGAGCATTGCCAGCGGTCACCTTACCGTCTTTCTGAAATGCTGGACGTAATCTCGCTAGCCCCTCCAGGGTGGTATCACGCCGGGGAGTTTCATCCGTATCCACCACGCTCACCTGCCCCTTGCGACCCTTCACCTCCACCGGCACAATCTCTTGCTTGAATTTCCCGCTATCCATGGCAGCAATGGCTTTCATCTGGCTCTTGTAGGCATACTCATCCATGGCTTCACGGGTGACGTTGTATTCGTTGGCGATGAATTCAGCCGCATCACCCATCGACCAGTTCTCCAGGGCACACCACAAGCCATCTTTCAGTAATGCGTCAGTGAGTTGAGCGTGCCCAAAGCGTAAGCTACCCGTGCGCCCATCCACCAGGAAGGGTGCCCGACTCATGCTCTCCATGCCACCCGTCACGAATAAATCCCCATCGCCCGCCCGGATAGCTTGGGCTGCCAGCATGGCCGCCTTCAATGCTGATCCGCATACCTTGTTGATCGTGAATGCCCCCACCGAGCCGGGTAAACCGCTCTGGATGGCGGCCTGTCGGGCTGGGTTTTGCCCCAATCCCGCAGATACCACGTTTCCCATGATCACTTCTTTTATATCGGCGGGGTTAGGGATGCCGGCGCGCTCCACGGCTGCTTTCACCACGATCGTCCCCAGATCTACCGCCGTCAGGCTATTGAAGCCTCCCTGGAAGCTCCCCGAAGGCGTGCGTACAGCACTAATAATGACCGGCTCAGTGTCTTTATTACTCATCGTTTTCTCTCCTGTTATTTCATCATTGTTATGGTTCTGAATTGTTTGGGATAAGATCAACGACAATCTGCATCCTGGTTGATTTATTGTTCTTCCCAGGTTTGTCTTATTTTACGGTAGGTCTCCTCAAGTGATTCAGGCAACACGCGTGTTTGAGATACGGAGGACATGAAGTTGGTATCACCCACCCAGCGCGGTACCACGTGCAAATGCACATGTTCCGAAATCCCTGCTCCAGCTGCGCTGCCAATATTCATCCCCAAATTGAAACCCTGGGGTGAATAAGCCTTCTGCAGCACCTGGATGGCCTTGGCTGATAGGTCCATGATATCCATCCGCGTATCAGCATCCAATAATTCTAGCGATGGTTGGTGATCAAAAGGTATGATCATCAAGTGCCCGCTGGTATAGGGAAAACGGTTTAACATCACAAAGGATTTCGGTCCGCGATAAACGATCAGGTTATGCGCGCCATCCGCTTGTTTCAACCCGTTACAGAAAATGCAGCCTTCTTCAGATTTGGGAGTCAAGATGTATTCCATCCGCCAGGGAGACCATAGATAATCCATAATACCCGTGTATTGTAGCAAAGAATCAGCCATTGCGGAATAGCCAGTTGACATCCCACTCTATTGCGGTTATCCTCGAGTCAATGCCACAGATACCGCTTTTCACGCCGCACATACCCGCTTCCTGGTCGGTGAGTGACCTGACCCGCTACCTGCGCGAGCTGCTCGAATCGGATGAGCTGCTGCAAGACCTGTGGGTAACGGGGGAGGTCTCCAATTTCTCAAGACCCGCCTCTGGTCATATCTATTTTACCCTCAAGGATAGCTCAGCTTCCTTACGCTGCGTAATGTGGCGCAACACCGTCCTGCGGCAAAGTTTTTTACCTCGCGATGGCGATGCCATCGATGTGCATGGCGCTATCAGCGTTTACGAAGCGGGCGGGCAGTATCAGCTGTATGCCGATGTTTTCCGCCAGGCAGGAGAAGGCGCCCTGTACCAGGAGTTTCTGCGCCTGAAGGCTCTGCTGGAGGCGGAAGGGTTGTTCGCACCCGAACGCAAGCGTCCCATCCCAACCCTCCCGAAACGCATTGGCATCGTCACCTCGGCCACCGGGGCTGCCCTGCAGGATATTCTCAACACCCTGCGCCGGCGCTATCCCCTGGTGGAGGTAGTGCTGGCTCCCACACCTGTCCAGGGAGATGAGGCCCCACCCAGGATCATCGCTGCCCTAAGTGACCTGGCACAGATTGCCCACCCGGATGTGATCATCCTGGCACGTGGCGGTGGCTCGATTGAGGACCTGTGGGCATTTAACGATGAGGGCGTGGCCAGGGCCATCGCCGCCTCACCCATGCCGGTCATCACCGGCGTGGGCCACGAGACTGACTTCACCATCGCCGACTTCGTGGCCGACCTGCGTGCCCCCACCCCCACCGCCGCGGCCGAGCTGGCCGTCCCGAACCAGGCCGACCTGCGCCTGGACCTGGTAGAGTTTAACGGGCACCTCAATCGAAGCCTGCAAGGCCTAATCAGCGAGTTGCGCTGGGCTTTTTCAGCCTTGCACAACCAGCTGGAGCGGAATTCACCTCTGCTGCTGATCCAATCTGCCAGCCAGCGGGTGGACGAGCTGGATCATCGCTTGGGGGCGACCGTCAATCACTTGTTACAGCTGGCTCGTACCCACCTGCGAGGTCTCTCTCAGCACATTGCGGCCCTCAACCCCGTTGGCGTGCTGGAGCGAGGTTATGCCATTGTCACGAATCAAGCGGGAGGGAATATTGCCCATGTAAGGCAGGTAAGCGCCGGGGAAGCCTTGAACGTGCAAGTCAGCGATGGGGATTTTGGCGTGCACGTGGATAATAAGTGATCTGTCATTGCGGAATCCATCCTGTTTTCAGGATGAAAGGAGCTTACTTTGCGACGAAGCAATCCGCTCTTCGCATTAACATTGCTAAAGAAACCAATCACAGAAATGAGAACCATTTTTAAAAATTGATGCAAGAAAAACAATACTTCATCCATATCATGACGACCATGACGAACACCGCACTTTATACCGGAGTCACCAATGACCTTCAACGGAGAGTTCTTGAACATAGATCTGATATAGGCAGTATGTTTACCAAGAAATATAAACTTTATAAACTGGTATATTATGAAAGCGGAAGGGATATTAACACTGCGCTCACTCGCGAAAAACAAATTAAGGCAGGTTCCAGGCGGAAAAAGGTAGAATTAATCGAAAGCATTAATCCACGATGGGAAGATTTGTTTGAGAAATTCTTCGGATAAGTATATTAGATCAATATTTGATGGAAATTATTATGTTCAAGAGCAGATTGCTTCAACCAGCAAAGATCGCTGGTCTCGCAATGATAATTAATAGATACGAGTAAATTACTGCGACTAACAATGATCACTGGTCTCCCACATAAATTGGGGATTCCGCGATGACGATCAAAAAAGGATTTATCTATGTCCCCGACTAAACCCAAAACGAAACTGGACCAACCCACAGTGGAGGAACTATCCTACGAGCAGGCACTGGCTGAGCTAGAAGAAATCGTCGCTTCTCTCGAAGCTAACAAGCTACCTTTGGATGAATCCATGGCACTTTTCGAGCGCGGCCAGGCCCTCACCAGGCATTGCGTTGAACTGCTGGACAAGGCTGAGCTGCGGGTCAAGCAGCTATCCGGCGATATGTTGGAAGATATAAATACGGATGATCAATAGGTTTTGTCATTGCAGCGAGTCCAGCGTTCCCTTAAGCTGGAAGGAGCGTACCAGCGTTCTTTGCTGCCGACGAATCAATCTTCGAATGGGCTGTCAGGCACGCATGCAGCTAATCAATACCTTTGGTTATCTTTTATAGAATTCTATATCTATTCAGGGTGAAGGAAATTTAATGCCCATCTTTAACAATTACGTCCTTATCGCCGCCCTGATCGCCTGGGGCATCGCCCAGACCATCAAGGTGCCGGTGGAATATTTGCAAACGCACCGCTGGAACTGGGCCCTGCTGGTGCAGGCGGGGGGCATGCCCAGCTCGCATTCAGCCCTGATTGTGGCCATCGCCCACGGGATTGGGCTCTCGGTCGGTTTTGGCACGCCCTTGTTCGCCCTGGCCTTTGCCATCAGCATGATCGTCATCTATGACGCCACCGGCATCCGTCGCCAGGCAGGCAAGCACGCCGAGCTGATCAACGCCATGATCAATGACCTGGCTTCCGGGAATCCATTAAAACAAGAACAATTGCGCGAAGTCTTGGGTCACACCCCAGGAGAAGCGCTAGGAGGGATTTTACTTGGTCTGCTGGTAGCCCAGCTCACCTGGATGCTCTGGGCAAAGTAGGTTCCTTGCCCTGTTTCTTGATCTGCTCTCGCTCGTAAATGATCACCCTGTTTAAGGTATCCTCAAGTGTATAGTGTGGCTCGTAGTCAATAAGGCCATGGATCTTTTCCAGGTCCGGCACCCGGCGACGCATGTCCTCAAACCCGGGAGCATATGCGTCTTCATATGACACATAGACGATCTCAGACTGGCTGCCGGTGGCCGCAATGACCTTATCTGCCAGCTGGCGGATGGTCACCTCTTCAGTCGATCCGATGTTGAACACTTGTCCCACTGCCTTGGGGTGTTCAGCCAGCTTTACTACTGCCCCGATGATATCCGCCACATCCGCGAAGCAACGGCTTTGCTCACCGTCGCCGTAAATCGTGATGGGTTCACCCGATAGTGCCTGGCGCACGAAGCGCGGCAGCACCATCCCATAACGACCGGTCTGGCGCGGCCCGACGGTGTTGAAGAAGCGCATCACCACCACCGGCAGGCCGAACTGGTGGTAGTACGCCAGCCCCAGGAACTCATCGATAGCTTTGGTTGTGGCATACGACCAGCGGCTGTGGCTGGTGGGTCCCATCACGCAATCATCCTCCTCGTTGAACGGCACCTTGAACCCCTTGCCATACACCTCCGAGGTGGAAGCCAGCATCACCTTGCAGCCATAGCGGTTGGCAGTGGTCAGTACCGCCTCCGTGCCCATGATGTTGGTGGCGATGGTGTTCACCGGGTCCTCCACGATCAGCTGCACCCCCACCACTGCTGCCAGGTGAATCAGGATATCAGCCTGGCTGGTCAGGCGGTCCAGCACCTGGCTGTTGGTGATCGACTCACGCACGAACTGGAAGCTCGGCATGGGTAGCAGGTGCTGGATGTTCTCCAGCCTGCCCGTGGAAAGGTTGTCGATTGCCACCACCATATGCCCATTATGCACCAGCAGCTCGCACAGATGACTGCCGATAAAGCCTGCCCCACCCGTGACCAATATTTTCTCTTTCATGCCACTCTCCATTCCTTTCGATTGTGATATCCGAGGTGCGTCAGCCATAATTCTAATATATCTCGGAATATTTTACCTGGTTTAGCAGGAGAAGATTTGCAGTTTAATTTGTAATCGGCTATGATGTTGCCTGAGGGTTCTGACCATGGCCCGGAAACGCATCATCACGATTTCAATCGCTGTAGGGGTGCTTATTTCGTTGGCGATCCTATCAATCGCTTATTTACCTAAATCTCGGGTGGATCTCCCATCGGAAATATCACCAACCATCACAACCACAAACCTCTTCAGTCGCCGGATTGAATCATTACAAACGCAAGTGCATCGCATAGATTTACCCAAGAAAACTCAAGAATTTAAGGTGACAACCAGATGAACTGGTAAAAGTTGATCAGCATAATACATTAACGCATGGTACTAATTTGTATTGAGCACGAATTTTGTGAATTTCATTAAGACCCATCGTTATTTTTCTTGATTCCTCGCAATATAACACTCGAAGATTACCAATGATAGCTGATTGCTTCTCTTTGATGAGAAATCTTAAAATATCCTGTATCGAGTGCTCTTCTCGATATCCGACTTTTCCAAAAACCTCTTGTGATTTAGAACATTTGTGCTATAATTAGAATGCCTTCAATAAATATGGTTTTTAAAATAAAGGCATTCGTATACCGGTTGTTCTTTACCGGTAAAAGTTGTAATTACTCAC
>JBAQFX010000333.1:0-3074 GCA_049287485.1 Anaerolineales bacterium | reverse complement strand
GATTTCCCCTCCCCCGTGGCTGAAAAGCCAACGGGGGAGGGGTCAGGGGTGGGGGCGTGAGCAATTACAGTTATGCCTGTGTGAGAAATCTATTGGAGGTCAATCATGGTGGATCGCTATTTTCTTATCACTTACTGTCATTTTATGGGCATCTAAAAAAATTAAGATGTAAACTCAATGATGAAAAGCTAAATTCTGACACGCATGATATGCTAACCCATACAGCCACAAATTAATGGACTTCATGAATATGGACGATTAATGATTTATCATTACTTTTAATAATGGTTTTCCACAAATACTGTTATCATGATAATTGCTTGGATGGGGTGTGGAAAAATGCATCCAATGGTAAGATTATTCTTTGGATGCTGGTAGATGTGGTCAGTATAAAAATCCTAGAAAATCATCAATTTATACAGGAGCTTTAGCAATGAAGGTGATAGATGACCAGCTGGCATAGTTTGAGTGTCGAGCAAGTGTTCCAAGAGTTGGATTCCCGTCCAGAAGGTTTGACTCAGAGAGATATTGCTGACAGAGAGAAGCGTTGGGGGCCGAACCAGCTTCAAGCTCGCAAGCCGATTTCACCGGTAAAGATTTTTTTCAAGCAATTTGCCAATTATTTTATCCTGGTACTGTTGTTTGCTGCGGTTTTAGCCTATAGCGTTTCCTATATACCTGGGCAAAGTGATCGTAAGCTAACCGCTTATTTTATCCTGGGCATTATTTTTCTCAGCGTGCTGCTAAGCTTCTTTGAAGAATACCGTTCTCAACGGGAATTAGAAGCATTAAGCCGACTGCTTATGTTTCATACTCAAGTCTTGCGAGAAGGTATTCGGCAGGAAATTAATGCCGCCCAAATTGTACCAGGCGATGTGCTGGTGTTATCGCAAGGGCAAAAGGTGCCCGCAGATGCGCGCCTGTTTGAAGTATTTAGTCTACGTGCCGACGAATCAACCCTCACTGGTGAGAGTCTGGGGGTGGATAAATCGATCGAGCCTCTTCCGGATGATAGTCCTTTGGCAGAACGATATTGTATGGTTTATGGCTCAACATTCATCACCTATGGCAGCGGGTTAGCCATAGTCGTTAGCACAGGTAGTGCTTCTGAGGTAGGAAAAATCGCCACTTCCCTGGGCATCATGGCTGAGCGTCCAACCCCCTTCCAGGTGGAAGTCCAAAAAATGGCGCGCCAGATGACCTTGATCATCGGTCTGCTTGCGCTCATTGTAGCAGTCGTTCTGTACTTCGTTTTGCATGAGCCGTTAGTGGATGTGGCCCTCAATACTCTCAGCCTGGCGGTAGCCACCATCCCCGAGAGCCTGCCAATCGTGCTGACCTTTGCCCTTGCGTTGGGTGCTCGGCAGATAGCCCGTGAAGGAGCAGTTGTTCGAAATCTATCCGTAATAGAGTCACTCGGCTCGGTCGATACGATTTGTACCGATAAAACTGGTACGCTCACCCAGAACCGTATGGCTGTACAGAAATTATTTGCTGGAGAGAAGCTGGTGGATTTCTCGGACGGTTTTGTTGCTGATGAAGCGACCCTTAAATTGCTACAAGGCGCCATCTTATGCAATGAAGCCACCATTAGCGCAGAACCCGATCTCAAAATCCTGGGAGATCCGGTGGACACTGCCCTGTTGACAGCTGCACGACAGGCTGGAATAGATATTGATCTTGTTCGTACAAACCATCCCCAGATTGATCTGATCCCCTTTAGCTCCGAACGCAAGATGATGACCACACTTCACCAGATCGATGGCAGCACCCTTGCCATCACGAAAGGTGCCCCCGGAATCGTCCTGACCCATTGTAGAAATTTTGAGGCCAATGGGCAAGTTTATTCACTCTCAGACGATCGCTGCCAGGATGTTCAGGGGACCATTCATATGCTGCAAAGTGAAGGCATGTACGTGTTAGGTCTGGCAAGTAAGCAATTATCATCGCCTGAAATCACCCCCCAGGTTGAACAGGACATGACTTTTATGGGCTTGTTGGTGCTGATGGATCCCCCGCGCCCTCAAGCTGCTGAAGCTATCGCTAAGGCCCACACCGCAGGGATTCGGGTGGTGATGATCACTGGAGATAATGGTCTCACTGCTCAAGCCATTGCGGGTCGTTTGGGGATCGGACAGAACGTGGTGGATGCACGGGATCTGACCGGCCTGAGCAATTCAGAGCTCTTTGAGGAAGTAAAGGACATGGATATCATTGCCCGTGCCACGCCTCAGGTCAAGCAAATCGTCCTCCAGGAGCTGCAACAGGCAGGACATTTTGTCGTGATGACCGGTGATGGAGTGAACGACGCCACCGCACTGAAACAATCTGACGTGGGTGTGGCTATGGGCTTACGCGGCACCGATATCGCCAAAGAATCAGCCCAGATGGTATTGCTGGATGATAACTTTGCCACCATCGTGATTGCCATAGAAGAAGGGCGTCGTATTTTTGATAATATTCGCAAGTTCACCAACTATTTGCTCAGCACCAGCCTGGGCGAGGTGTTCGTGGTGCTGGCTCTATCCATAGCCGGTTACTTTCCACTATCGGCTATTATGTTGTTATGGTTGAATGTGGTCACCGACCTGGTACCAGCCAGTGCCCTGGCAGCAGACCCGGCTGTTAGTCATGTTATGAATCGCCGTCCACGCCGGCATGATGAACCAATCATGAACAAGGCAATCTATGCCACCATTGCCGGCAGCATTTTTCGTACCTTGATCGCTTATAGCTTAATTTTCTGGGCGGGTCTACAGCTAGGTGGACTGGATTACGCTCGCAGCATGCTCTTCACCAGCGTGGTCCTGCATGCCTTTACCCGCGTGATGGTGGTGAGGCAGCTGGATGATCTCTCCATCTGGTCTAACAAAACCTTGCTGATCAGTTACGCTGTGGCTGTTGGCTTACAGTTGTTAGCCCTATACACACCATTGCGAAACCTGTTTGGGGTCATCCCATTGGATTATCGCGCCTGGCTGGTGATGTTACCGGTCACTGCTGGCTCATCTTTCTTTGGCGTGTATATGACCCGTTGGATCTTGAAGCTTATCCCCTTGTGGTCAGAATAGTCC
>JBAQFX010000332.1:0-3648 GCA_049287485.1 Anaerolineales bacterium | reverse complement strand
TGAAACCATAAAACTTTGCCACCCTATCGCTGCAAGATTTAGACCATATTCGTATAAAAATCGGACCCGGCAAGCCGGGTCCGTTTTCTGACGATGAGAAAACTAAGTCGTACTGCCTAGAGCCGATGAAATCTGGCTGAAGACCGTTGAGATCTGGGTGCCGAGGACGGTAAGAACAATTATAACTACAATCGCAATCAATACAATAATCAACGCATATTCGACCATACCTTGACCCTTTTCCTTGGGCGAGAATAACATGGTTTTCACCTCCTTCCCTGCGTGGATTCTTTGGTCATCATCCAAAGTTAGCTAGATTATAAGAAAGTTCACAGTAAAAATCAATACTATTTCGATTAAGACTACCTATCATTTATGCAAAGATTGCTGCGGGTGCTGTTGGAATTTGAAATAAAATATGTGCACCCTGCCCACTCGTACTGTGTATTTCCATGGAGCCTCCCAACATTTGAACACGATCGCGGATCACCTTGAGACCCATACTATTTTTCTCTTCCACCTTTTCAACCTCAAATCCCTTACCATTGTCCTCAATACTGACTCTCACATTGGTTGGAGAGGAGTCTATCTGAAGGATAACCTGTGTTGCCTGGCTATGGAGGGTAATATTGTTCAATAATTCCTGGATCGCTCGAAACACCATTAATTCGATATATGGTTCAAACCTTTGTTCCAATCCAGTGGAAACCAACTTGACCTCAATTCCTGATTGCTCTTTATATGTTTCTACATATCGGGTTATGGTTGGCATCAATCCCAAATCATCTAGCATCATGGGTCGTAAGTCAAAGATAAAATCCCGTACCTTTTGAAAAGTAGATGATGCAGCCGTCTTAACTCCAAGTAGTTCTTCCTTTGCCTTGCCCTGATCGACATCAAATAATCGCATCGTTATCTCGGTTTGAAGGATAAAATTTGAAAGCGCTTGAGCTGGACCATCGTGCATTTTTTTTGCCAATCGACCACGTTCTGCTTCCTGAGCCTGAATGATCATTTCAACAGACTTACCAACCTCCAATTGGCTTTGATCGACTTTACTCTTTTCGATAACATCAGATTCTAACACTTGGTTCACCCTTTCCAATATATTGATATACTGTTCGATGTGGGTGCGATCGCTTTGTAATTTATCGATCTGCCCTCGCATGACAAAGAGTCTTTGTTGTGCATCTAGTGCCGCATCATATGCCACTCGGATATCGGCTTTGGAAGTTGCCTCAAATTGACCTTGAATCTGTTGCAAGTGAGCTGAAATCGATGCATTTCTTTGTTGAAGTTTAGAAGTTTCAAGTTGGCTTTGGTCGATCAGCACAATGATCTCTTTCAATTCCTTTTGTGCTCGCTCAAGCTCTGTAATACAATCCTGTTTAAGGCTTTCCCAAACGCTAAGATCCTCGCTAACTTGAGATTTGCTTGGTAAACTCATGTTTATAACTCCTGTACCTCAATATCCAAACCCGGATTATTCTTTTTGAGTATAGCATAGTATATCCCAAGAGCAACCACCGTAAGCTAACAAATCTAATAACTGGATGGAATCCCCACCATTGTATAATCTATGCATATCGAGATAAAAATAAGGTTAATATCATTAATATAAAAGGGTAATCACAGCTGTCTTTATATTTAGAATATTTTTTGCATAAAGTTCCACATAGTATGAATATTGCAACGGTTGTAATGACAAGATCTTACTAAATAAACACTATCCAGGGATATATGCAAGTATTGATACTTTGGCTCATTATTCGCTGTTTGACGAGCGCAATCGCAGGTTTTGTTTCTGTCCTGCGACCAATTACATCCATTGAAAAAACTATCCCTATACTGCCGATCACATCCCCAATCAGCTTATGGTTCGATCGCATATTTATGTCTCCCTGGATGCGTTGGGATGCTTTATGGTACCAGCGAATCGCTATTCAAGGGTATTCGGCCACGGATGGAACTGCTCCATTTCATCCTTTATTTGCATGGCTAGCGACTCCCCTAATAAGAATAGGTATTTGCCCTTCTTTAAGCTTGCTGATGATCAGTTCTCTAGCTGGAATTGCCTTATTTTATTGTTTTTTTAAACTCGCACAGTTAGATCTTCTTCCTAATGATGCCTCTTTCGCTCTTATACTCCTCGCTTTTGCACCGCCAGCATTCATCTTATTCGCTCCTTATCCCGAGGGATTATTTCTGCTCACCTCCGTCCTGTGTTTATTTTTCGCCCGACAAAAGCTGTGGTGGTTATCGGGTTTAATGGGTGGACTGGCGACGTTGACCCGTCAACAGGGATTATTCTTGTTCTTTCCAATGATTGTGGAGTTATGGGAAAATTCTCAACGTGAACTGAAGGTCCTGATCAAAAAATGGCGGGACTGGATCACGCTCGGTTTAATCCCAGTCGGAATGCTGGTTTGGCTTTTATATCGAGCATTCTTTATTAACGACGTGCAAATAAGTACGAGTAATTTCCAGGAATTTATTTACTCAGCCCTAATTTCACCAAGTGCAACTCAAGTCGTCCCAACTCAGAAATTCATCTGGCCCTGGCAAGCCTTCTACTACTCCTTTTTAAAACTGGTCACCCAACCAGATCTTGATGTATGGGTGGATCTCATCACGGGTATATTCTTTTTAATTATTTTAGCCATCACCTGGAAAAAAATGCGCCTGAGTTATCGGGTATATTCGCTAGTCATCGCACTGGTTAGTTTTAGTTTTTACACCGGTTCAGCCCATCCTTATATGGGCTTATCACGCCATTTGTTCTTAGCCTTCCCTATTTTTATAGGTTTAGCTACATCAATAAATAAAATGTGGGCGCGATTCCTGGTTGTTGGATTCAGTGCAATCAGTATGTTTTTCTTGTTACTTCTTTATGGATTAAATACCTGGGTACCATAAAGACTATCATCCATTATGGAGAAATTAATGAAATTAAGCATCATTATTCCCGTATACAACGAAGAAAAATCATTGGAGGAAATTGTAAATCGGGTATTTGCAGTTAATTTAGGCAATATTGATAAAGAAGTCATCATCTCAAACGATGGTTCGCGGGACAAGACGGATCAAGTCATACAAGATTTGCATGAAAAATTTCCAGGATTAATTTCATATCACTTACCAACAAATCTTGGTAAAGGCGCTGCGGTACGCATAGGTATTGCGATATCTACGGGTGAGATAATTACGATTCAGGATGCAGATCTTGAACTTGATCCGAATGATTATCCATCCTTAATCACACCCATACTCAATCATGAAACGAAAATTGTGTATGGCTCAAGATTTTTACATTCCAAATTAAAATTAAAAAGAACTTCTTTCCTTGCCAATCGTTTTTTGACCATCTTAACCAATATTCTCTATGGCAGTCACCTTACTGACATGGAAACTGCGTACAAAATGTTCCTTCGGGAAACTTTGGATGGTGTACGATTACGATGTGTCCGTTTTGATTTTGAACCAGAGATAACAGCGAATTTTTTCAAAAAGGGATATCGTATCGTTGAGGTGCCTGTCACGTACAAACCCAGAACCGTACAATCCGGGAAGAAAATCTCATGGGTTGATGGATATGAAGCAATCTATACCTTAATTAGATGTCGTTTTTTTGATAGAAATCAATAATCC
>JBAQFX010000331.1:0-2945 GCA_049287485.1 Anaerolineales bacterium | reverse complement strand
GCGGGGTCATTTAGACCCCGCTTTTTTATATTGTCGGAGGAGCTTGGTAATGTTGTTGAAGCTGGTCAGGAGAAATCCCACGCGTTTCAATTTTCCTGGCTTGACCGATTCCTGCCATCGCCGCTCCAATTAAATGTGGGATCGTGTCGATGGAAAAACCCATCAGTTGTGCACAAGTTATATCCACCGCCACTGGGTCATTCCCCATGGCGAGTAACCCATGTTGCACCGGTTTTCCACACAATGGGCCATTACCTTCCATACCAATAATCCCATCGACGATAGATATCACCGGCGGAAGCGACTGGTAGAGCCCGAGGATCGTTGCATTAATTCCGTTTATATGAATGATATTCTTAGGCCAGCCATATCGGCTACCCGGAATGATCCCTAACAAGTTTTTTAAACTTAGAGTCACTCCTGCCCAATGATGGGCTTTTAATTTCGGAATGGAGATGATGTAGTCAGATTCACAGGCAAGTCTGGGAAGCCACAGGGTGTCTGCATTCCTGATCCACCCATCATGCACTTCAACCGGAACGAGCTCATCATAATTTAGGTCAACAAATGGAATACCTTGTGATTCCAGTTGCTTGGCAAGTCCACAACTCTTAACCACCGAGTAGGTATCCCGTCGAAAAGCAGAACCATCCCCAACGGTCACTTTTCCTGCACCTAATTCATCAAGCAATGCAATCACAGCACTTACAATAAAGGGATTGGTGGTTGCTAGATTATTATCTATTTCATCTAATAGATTTGGCTTCAATAAAATACTTTTTCCCTGTAGTTCTGGCATTTCAGAAATTTTCCATAGAGAGCGAAGTTGTGAAACTAAATCATCATCATAGGAAGGGCATTTACCCAATCCAACAATCGCCGGTGGTTTAAATCTTTGTATTTGCCCTCTGATGCTCCAGCGCAGGATATTAATCAATCCTACTCCAGCGGTTTGGTGCTGGATATAGACCACACCTGCGCCTATCCCGCTCAAAAGAGCTAGTCGGAGGAAAGCGCGCCGACTAATATTAAACCTAGTCATGCAAAATAACTCCTCAACGCCATGATTGCCCACGCCGTATGGAAAGGATTAACATTCCAGCTTCCATCCGCTTGCTGTTGCCCTGTTATTTTCATCTTTAACATCTCATCGCTCTTCCCTAGTGTTTGCAAGGCAAGTGCGCCACAGGATTGTGCTAATATTCCGGGATCACGTTGCATATCTTGTTCGAGTGCAGATATATCCTTTGGGAGGATATCTTGTTTTGCATAATATGCGAGCGCTAGTAGTACCAAGGTAGTTGGATATGTGCGGGGCAGTACTATTGTATCTAAAGGACCTGCATTGCCTGTCGACCATCCCCCGTCTGGAGTTCTATTTTCCTGAAAATATCGCAGAGCAACACTGATCCTGTCTTCGGCTACCTGCAAATCAGTCAATCCTTCCAATGCTAATAATGCCATTGCCGTCGGTTCAACGAATCCTACCTGTTTGGGTAACCAGGGCCATATGAGTGCATTGTAACTAGCACTTTGTGGAAAGTCTGGCTTCATGAATTCCTCCCCACTTATATCATATGTTCCAACGGTGACTAACCATTCCACCGCCTTTGTTATGACTTCAGTTTTCGGGATGGATTGTTTTAAAACCAATAACGCCCAGGCGGTTTGCCAGCCACTTTCCGGGTCATCCTCACAGATTCCCCATCCCCCATCCTGATGTTGGGAATTTACCAACCAGGCAATACCCTTTTGATAAGCTTCATAAGCCTGGGGTTCATCTCTGATAGCCAGTAAGACCGCCGATGTTGGTTCCACCACCGGTTTTTGCGTGCTCGAATAACCCCAACCACCGCTATTATGTTGGGCAGATATCAAATAATCGATTGCTGTGGGCATATATATATTATATATAAAAACCAGCGGGATCTTACCCGCTGGTCGATGTTAAAATTTATCATCCCAGATATTCTCTTAACCTACGCCGTATCGCCGGATGCCGTAAGCGGCTGAGCGCCTGGGCTTCAATTTGACGCACACGTTCCCGGGTCACCCCCATTTTCCGTCCCACCTCTTCCAACGTGTAAGCCTGACCATCTAACAATCCATAGCGTAACTGTAAAATGCGTACCTCACGTGGGGGTAAGCCGTTGAGGACGAGATCCAAATGCTCCCGTAATAGATTATATGTTGCCGTCTCATCTGGGGCCGGCACTTCTTCATCCTGGATGAAATCTCCCAGGACCGAATCTTCTTCATCATCCGTGGGAGTTTCCAGTGATAGCGGCCTGCGCGCCACCTGGATCATATTTTCCACTTTTTGCGGGGTCACCTCCAGGGCTTCCGCCAGCTCATCCACACTCGGGTCACGTCCTAAGCGTTGGGTCAGTTGGTGTTGCACGCGCAGCAGCTTATTGATTTGGTCACCCATATGAACCGGCACACGGATCGTTCTTCCCTGATCCGCAATGGCGCGTGTGACCGCCTGTCGGATCCACCAGGTGGCATAGGTGCTGAACTTATGACCCCGTCGATAATCGAATTTCTTGGCGGCTCGGATCAGCCCGATATTCCCTTCCTGGATCAAGTCCAGGAATGGTACTCCCCGTCCCATATATTTTTTTGCCACACTGATCACCAGGCGTGAGTTTGCCGTAATCAGGTGTTCTCGGGCTAACCAGCCGTCCTCGATGTGCATCTGCAGCTCGCCCCTGTGGCGTAGGCTAACATTTCCTTTGGCCAGCTCTTCTCGCGCCATGCGACCTTTCTCGATGCGCTTTGCCAGTTGCACTTCTTCTTCGGCGGTGAGCAGTGGTACTCGCCCAACCTCTTTTAAATACAGCCCGATCGTATCGTCTGTATCGATATTGGCCAGATAATTGTCATCGACAGCCACGGCGCGATGAGTTTCTTCCTCCGCCTCTTCTTCGACTGCGGTTAACTCG
>JBAQFX010000330.1:0-2442 GCA_049287485.1 Anaerolineales bacterium | reverse complement strand
TGATCCTGTTGCTACAGTTTCCACTTTGATCCATTACCACTCGGTCTATAGTCAAGACCTGATAAAACACAAAGCATTAGATCTTCTCAGAAAGCAAGTGCTTCATACACAATAGACAGCAATGGGGATAATAGTTTATATACCCCCACATATAGCCATATTCGGATAAGTGACCAAACATTTTAGCGCCATTAATAATATTTAAAAATGGTCCGTGTGAAAAACTACGACCGATTTTTGAATCTGCTGTTGTAGGCAATGTTCCCATGCAATCCGTGTGAAATCCGATCAGCTCATTCGCTTAATATCGATCGATAATTAATATTATCCCTCAATTGGATTTGAACCTTTTATTGCTAGGTTCCAATAACCACTCTTATAATCTTCTTTTTTTGAATCCGTAAAATATCCAAAATAGACATGATATACTGCAAATATGCCGTAGAATCAATTCGTTGTTGGGCCGTACAAGAAGGTATTTTACAATGGCAAAAGGAATTTCTCCGGAATTACAAGAGTACGTTTCAAAACTATCTAATCCCAGGCTTTTTCTTCGTGGGTGGCTAGTTCTAGCCGGGCTGGAATTTGGCGCGCTTCTACTGGGATTCGCTTTTTTTGTCATCATTCATGGTGTTATCTTTGGAGTTGCCTGGCTCATGCTATATTGGAGACCCGCATTTCTTGCATATACCAAAGCAATGGGGATCAGAGATGTCGAATTTATTAAATTGCCTATTCGATGGTGGCAGGCAATATTGTTAGTGATAAAAATTGGTTTTGTATTGTTCTTCTTTTACTTCGGTACGAATTTGTTGTTCATAAGAGGCTTTCTTGGTCAAAACTTGCTTTACGCGCTTCTTTCGCATTAGGAACATGACATACTTTATTCACCAATATATGGCCCAATAACAATGGCTTCACCTGACCGCCTTCGGCGCGGGTCTGCGGCAGTCATTCGCTGAAAATGTGATTTCAAGCCGTTCAGTCCCGCCCGTCCCAGCGGCAGGTGAGCCAAACCGTTATGTTACCGAAATTACCCCTTAACTGGATTTGAACCATTAACCGCTCGGTTCCAGGTTCGTGTCCTGGAGACTAAGGGTGACTAATGAAAATTACCCTTGTGGTTAGTTTCGTGAGTAATTCAACAAATTTCAGACAGATCGGCAGCTGCTCAGCTCTTTTCCCTTTTCAGATCCCTGAGATCGATCGGGATCGGAGAGAGAATATCATCCATCACGCGAGCTGCTGAAGCAAGGGGGGCGAAGCCGAGCGGCTCATCCTGGGTCCCTGGAATATTCCGAGCGAAGCGAGAATAGCGAGCAAAGCGAGCTAAGTGAGCATAACGGGTCTTGAGATCGCCAGGGAGTGGCCTAGCATCCGCCCAAAATTCGGGCAGGTGACCCCAGCCGCTATCACCGGAGGGATCCGCAGACTACGCATGATTGAGGCTGCCGTATGCCGGCAATCATGTAACCTGATTATGGGAAGGCCAGCCAGCTTGGCGAGAACTGGAAACTCATGCGTGATACGGTCGCCTCCGATTGGCGTGCCAACATCAGACGGAAAAACGCGATCATAATCCTTTCAATTATCACGGATCACTTTTACGCCGGATGTTCAGGAGAGTCTTTTTGAAAATGTGGTATAATAGTTAGAAAGTTAGATTTTCCAACCAAAAGGATACCAATCGATGGCTAAGACCATTTATAAGTCTCGCTTACGCAATAAAGGCCAGGTTACTGTCCCACAGGAAATTCGCACCTTATTAGGGGCAGAAGAAGGCGACGACCTGCTGTTTTACATCGACAAAGCTGGGCGGGTTGTGGTTTCCCGCGCCCAAATCATTGATCCCGAACAAGCCTGGTTCTGGAGCGACCGCTGGCAGTTCATGGAACACGAAGCCCAGTCTGATCTGGATACCGGACGTATCGTTGAATACGCCAACATTGCCGAAGCCCTGGCAGCCCTGGAAAAAATCCCGGCAGACGACGATGCCGAGGATTAGGTTCACCCGACGCTTTTTAAAAAGTTTTACCCACCTGCCAGCTCCTGTTCAAGAAAAGGTGAAAAAGCAGCTTGCCCTCCTGGCAAATGACCCTCGGCATCCTTCACTGCAAACCAAACCTATCCAGGGAGCTCCTGGCATTTATGAGGCACGGGTGGATATCGATTATCGCCTGACTTACGAACGGGACGAAGACGATACACTGGTCTTACGCGTGGTCGCCAAGCACGATAAGGCTTTGAAAAATCCGTGAAGAGATGGGAACCACCAAAAGTGGGGAGTGGATAAATACTTTACCACCAGGTATACGCTATCGACAGTCTTCAATTAGCCTTCGGATCAGACGGTTGTGGGTTCGAATCCGCTGGAGACCTCAGCAGGTGGCCCCGCCGGGAGCACGAGAATTGGAATAAACCGCCATAATTCCAGGAATTTGG
>JBAQFX010000329.1:0-10635 GCA_049287485.1 Anaerolineales bacterium | reverse complement strand
TGATCCTGTTGCTACAGTTTCCACTTTGATCCATTACCACTCGGTCTATAGTCAAGACCTGATAAAACACAAAGCATTAGATCTTCTCAGAAAGCAAGTGCTTCATACACAATAGACAGCAATGGGGTCTTTATTTTAATAATGCCACATTTTGTGTTTTTACTCGAACAGACTGTATACCTGCTCATTGAAATATGATTTTTATGTCAAAAATGGAGTATCACATCCAATGTACTAGGCAAAACTAAATTTATCCTTGTCAACACCAGTCAACGGGAGTCAACGACAGTCAACACCAATCAACACTAGTCAATGACAATGCTATATCATCGTAATTTTGGCATATATTTGACATAATCGACAACAATCTTCCCATTTTTCCCTACATTTTTATCTATCGTACTGAAGAAGGCGTGGGTTCGAATCCGCCGGCAAGCGGCAGGTGACCCGCCAGGTTCACAAAATTACCCCCACGGGTAGCGGATATTATTTAATTGTGTCTATAAATGGGTGTATAGGTTTAGTTTTTGGGAAAATAATCAAATCGCGTGTAACCATGAGATACCATGGAAAGCCAAAGAACATACCGTGGATTAATATTTCTTTACCTGCTTTTGTTGTAGCAAATTGAATCATCATATTTCTTAGTCTTTTACAATTGTTTGCCAACTCATGTAAACACAAGGTATCAATTAGATATCTCAACCCTCATTATCGGTTTTATGAAATAAATGCAGAAAGGCAATTATTGGCTATAGATAACATGGACGTGCCTTTAAAACAGTTCCAGAAAAAACGGGCTTGTGCATATTGTATTATATTAGGGGCGAACCCATCCAATATCCCAACCACACTCATGTAGATTCATGCTGGCAATAAGCTTCCTGGTAGTACCTACAGAAACAAATTGGCTGGCATTTTGTGGAAAAACTCTCTTAGTTAAAGTTCATAGAATTGTCTTATAATCACAACCAGAGGGATTTAAATAATAGGAAGAAAATAGGACCGATGAATGATGCGTATCCCCGAGCAAGGATTTTCCCTCCGATGAGGGTTTCCGAAGTCATGATGGATGAGAAGCGAACCGAAAACATTGCTGACTCTTCCCATCCTGGTGCTTTCGAGGCACTCTTCCTGAAGTACTGGACTGCAATCTATCGCTTATTGGCGCGTCTGACGGGCGATCCGGCTGAGGCCGAAGATCTGGCAATGGAGACATTCATTCGTCTATATCAGCACCCACCCAAAACTGGAGAGGGATCCAATCTGCAAGGCTGGCTTTTCAGGGTGGCAACTAACCTGGGTTTGCGTTCCATCCGCAGTTACCAGCGCCGCCAGCGTTATGAGCAGGCAGTCGGTAAGGTTGCCCTGGAAGATCCTCCAGAGAACAGGCCGGCAGAGCTTCTGGACAGCCAGGAGACGCATCGCTTCGCCCGCCTGGTGCTCAGCCAGATGCGTCCACGTCAGGCGCAGTTGCTCAGCTTGCGTTATTCTGGCCTGTCGTATCAGGATGTTGCCCAGGCGATGGGACTGGCCCCGAGCTCAATCGGACCACTGCTCCTGCGTGCAGAACGTGAATTTGCGCGCAGATATCGTTCGCTGTCAAAGGAGGAAACATGAAACAGCATTTGAATGATGGCCAGCTGCGGGCGTCACTGGATGGTGAGCTGGCAGAAGCTGAGCAGCAACACCTGAATAGCTGCCCGAACTGCCAGGCGCGCCTGGCACAAGTTCAGCATCAAATTCGACCAACAGGCGACCACTTGGCTTTCCTTACCTCCCATGAGAAGGAAACTCATCTGGATGCGCAGGCTGCTCTGCCAAGTTTTTATCATTTCAACTCGATCCGAAAGGAGAAAACTATGTTTAGAAAACTTTTTGCCTCCCCCGTTCTGAAGATCGGGCTGGCAGTAGTCCTGATTCTGGTCATTGTGCTATCTGTCCCCGCCACGCGCACGCTGGCCGGCCAATTCCTCAGTTTGTTCCGCGTCCAGCAGGTTGTGGTCGTGCCGGTGGACTACACCGGCATGGAACAGCTAACCGGCAACAGCGCCCTTGGCAACCAATTCAGCCAGCTGATCTCCACCTCTATAACTGCCGAACAAAAACCGGGTGCACCTGTTACTGCCACGGATGCAGCTCAAGCAAGCCAATTGGCCGGTTTCACTGTTCGCTTGCCTCAGGGAATGAGCCCCTCTCGCATCAGTGTGGAGAAGAGTTCCGCTTTTTCTTTCAGATTGGATAGAGCCAAAGTTCAGGCACTGCTGAACGAGGCTGGACGGTCAGACCTGGTATTACCGGCCTCGATAGACGGGGCTGAAGTCTCCATCAACATCCCAGCCAGCGTTAGCGTGGCCTATGGTACTTGTCCCGAGCCCGGTGCGCAGGAAAACGATTCCGATCTCAGCTTGAACGGCTCAGCTGGCCGACGTTATCCCGATTGTGTGATCCTGGCAGAGCTCCCCAGTCCGACTGTTTCTGCACCTGCGGATATCAATATCGCCCAGCTCGCCCAGATCGGCTTTGAATTTACCGGCATGACCAGCGACCAGGCTGCAGCTTTCACCAAGACGGTGAACTGGACTTCTTCGCTGGTGATCCCGATCCCAAAGAACGCAGCCACCTATGAGCAAGTGATGGTTGATGGCGTTACAGGCACTCTCATCCAGCGTCCGGCAGATGATGCTCCGCAATACATCCTTGTGTGGATTAAGGATGGTATCATCTATGCCATTAGCAGCCTAGGAAGCAATTCGCAGCAAGCGATCCAAATGGCGAATTCGCTGCCTTAGTGATCACTGATGTCACCTGTACCTGCTGTTGAAACCGAAGGGCTGAGCAAAGTCTTCGGCAACCTGGTAGCGGTCAAAGGCCTCACCCTGCAAATCCAGCAGGGTGAGGTATTTGGATTCCTGGGACCCAACGGGGCTGGCAAAACCACATCGATCAAGATGTTCGTGGGATTAATCTCTCCTACGACTGGCCGCGCCTCTCTGCTCGGCTCCCCGATCGGTGATTGCCATTCGCTTGCTCGGGTTGGCTTCCTGCCCGAGCATTTCCACTTCCAGGAGTGGCTGACCGCGGCTGAATTTCTCGATTTACATGGACAATTATTCGGGATGGATCATCACGATTTAGCTATGCGGATTGGCACGCTGCTCGAACGTGTAGGCTTGATGGAGTTCCGTGATCATCGGCTTTCCACCTTTTCAAAGGGCATGTTACAACGTATTGGACTGGCTCAGGCACTGCTTAACCGGCCGGCATTAGTCTTCCTTGATGAACCGACATCGGGTCTTGATCCCGTCGGTCGTATCTTAGTGCGCGATATTATCCGTGAGCTGCGCACCGAGGGCACATGCGTCTTCCTGAATTCCCATCTGCTCAGTGAGATCGAGGTGACCTGTGACCGGGTGGCATTCATCAGCCATGGCGAAGTAGTGCGTATGCTTGAGCTTGCCTCACTGGATACTGGTCAGATTATGGTGGGCATCAGAGCTTCCGGTCTCTCCCCTGAAATAGCAGCCGGGGTTTCCAAATGGGCTGAGGATATTTCCCTTCAAAATAGTTGCCTGTCCCTCAAGGTTAAGAGCGAGGCAGTCCTTCCAGAGATCACTCGCTACCTGGTCGCACAAGAGGTGGAAATTTACGAAATAACACCGAAGCATCCCACGCTAGAAGAGTTATTCATCGAAACGGTTGGTAAAGAAGGTGGGCTGTGAGGTCAATCCTTGTGCTTACCCGCATGACTATTCGCCAGGCCATTCGCCGGAAGATTGTGCTCACTGGTCTGGTGTTGGGCATATGCTTTCTAATCGTTTTCTCGATTGGTTTCCATATTATCAATTCAAGCTCTAACGCAATGATCGTACCTGGTGGTGAAAATGGGCAAGGCATTCAAGATGTGATCAATACGGAAAAGGATAATGCTCTGCTCCTGGCCGGGTTGTATGCAGTTGCGTTTCTATCCATTGCCATGGCGGCCTTACTCGGAGCAGATACCCTGGCTAGCGAAATCAATTCCGGAAGCATGCAAACCATTGTCTCTAAACCCATTCGACGCTCGGATGTGGTTTTAGGTAAATGGTTTGGATTTGCCGGATTGCTTGGGTTGTATGTGCTATTGATGGCTGGTGGGGCAGTGGTGAGTGTATGGGTGCAATCAGGGTTTACACCTCAGCATTTATTAGCGGGTTTGCTTTTAATATACCTGGAAGGCCTGCTGATTATGACAATTGCCTTGCTTTTCTCCAGTCGTCTTACGGCACTGGCGACTGGAGGAGTGATCTTTGGCTTGTATGGGATGGCCTTTATTGGAGGATGGGTCGAGCAATTCGGTGCCATGCTTCAGAATCAGACAGCCATTAACATTGGCATCGCCACCAGCCTGGTCATCCCCAGTGAAGCCATCTGGCGCAGGGCCGCTTATGAAATGCAATCTCCCTTATCGAGCATGCTGGGTATATCGCCTTTTGGAACGACCTCAGTTCCTAGCCTGCTTATGATCGGATATGCGTTCTTCTATCTAGTGGTTGCTCTCGGCATTACGGTGGTGGTATTCCGGAGGCGTGATCTTTGACCCAGTGAATAGCCTGGAAAATACTCTTTTGGACATCCCAGCCTCCATATTTGGATGATAGCTTCACGATATATGAATAAATAATTTTTAACCAGTCAATACAATTCAAACTATTTATTCGTTTTGTTTGCAACCTATAATAATCAGAATGGAGAATAATTCTGGATACCTAAAAAATATAGTAGAGAGTGTTGATAAAAAACAGGTTGGAAGTTAAGGTAAAACTGAGGCAAATCAAGGCAGGTAAATTGCAATCATAGAATAATAGGTAAATATAATTCGCGTCTGAATTGCTCGTTTAGGTTTCATCCACATCAATTTCATTGCAAATAGAAGCAATATATCGAGAAAAAAGATCATACTTCAAGCAATCATCTTAGGCATCATCCAGGGATTGACAGAATTCATTCCCATATCAAGCTCAACCCCGTAGGATGTAAAAACCCCATCTTTAGTCATAATAGATGGGAATTTGATGCGGCCGTTGTCTGTTATAGTAATCATCGTAAGTCTTCAAAATCTCCTCAAAAGGGATTCATTCAGGATCAGGATCTGATCTAAACATTCTTCCCTGACTGTCCGCACCCAACGCTCGGCATAGGTGTTGGCATTGGGTGCTCGAAATGGAGTTTGAGTAATATAGGTACCTTCGGATTGGAAAACGGTATCAAATTGCTGGGTAAATTTGCTGTCCCGATCGCGAATCAGGAAGCGAATATCAGCTGCCCTTTACGCGAGCTCCCATACCACCTGTCTGGCTTGTTGCGTTACCCAAACAGCATTGGGATTAGCAGTGATTCCTGTCAGATGTGCCTGACGTGTTCCAGGTTCGATGAAGAACAGGACATATAACCGCCTCAACCACAGCGTATCCACCGTGAAGAAATCACAGGCCAGGATTTGCTCCATGTGCCATGAAATGCCTTCAACTCAAGGATTCCTTGCGTGTTAGTGCGGGTTGGATAGGGTGGCGTTTAAGGAGGTCTCGAATGGCTGACCGTAAACTGTGTAATTCAGTTTTAGCAGCTCCCCCTCAATCTTGCCGTACCCCCAGCGAGGATTCTCTTTTGCCATTCGAACGATCAGCTGTTCAATTTCTTGGCTGATCCTTGGCCTTCCGCCTCTCGCTTGGTGTGGAAACGTCCATTTACGCCGTACCAATTCTCGGTGCCAACCCAAGACCGTTTCGGGTTGAAATAACCGGATGAACTCCCCCAACTGACTTGCAGAACGATGGGTTAGCTCTTTCAACCTGGCTGCGATGATGGTCAGAGTCAGCTTCTCAAAACGCGTGGCACATACTGGTTGATCCTGATTCCGCAGCAATATGGAAATCTGCTGGCGTAACAATAGGGTTTCAAGGTCTTTCTCTGGATCTGATAAACGTCCGAGGCGGACGAGTGAAATCAGAACAGAGAAAAGTTTTGCCAATACGAACCAAGCCATAGTTTTTTCACCTCAAAGTGGAATGAGTGTTCATTCTACCTGAGAAAAATCAATAATGGGTTGGTTGTCTCTGACTTTACTTTCTGAAAATCCTCTAGATGGAGTTTTTACAGCCTAAGGGCATTGGTTGGAGCTATTATTTTTCTCAAGAAGATATAGATTGACACTAAAAATAACATAGGGCAGTCGATTCTATGATTATCGGTTTTTACGAAATTTCGTATCAAACATGCAAGTGCTTTGCCGTACCACAAGATTCGGCATCAAAACTCGCTGGTGGGAGGAAGTTTCCTGGTTATTGATCAACTCCACAAGATAATGGATACTTTCACTACCCAATGCATCATAATCTTGCTTGATCGTAGTTAATGGGGGCGTATAGTAAGCTGATTCCGGCGTATCATCGAAACCGACAACCGATATATCTTCAGGGATACGCAAGCCGTGCTCACTTAGTGCCAAGATTGCCCCAAGTGCCAGGTAGTCATTCGAGATAATTAAACCGGAAAAGTTTCTGTTGCGATTTAGAAGCTGTTTCGCTGCCGTATATCCATCACTTGGCATCCATTCTGCAGCTTCAATAAAATCTATAGGAGAAAGTCCACTTGAAGCCAGTGTATCCAGGAATGCTGTGTGACGGGTGAAAGACTCATGATAACTCAGGGGAGCGCAAATTTCAGCGATCTCCCGATGCCCCAAATTCAGCAAGTGCTGGGTGGCCAGCTGACCCCCGTAATATTGGTCGATAATCACTGATGGTACCGGTGAGCCCTGCTTATTACGGATTTGGATGATGGGAAGCAGAGGTGGATCAGCTGAGATTTTTTCAAATAACTTGCTTTCAACCGGAGCTGTAAGGATAGCTCCATCGCATAAACCACTGTTTAGATGGGCGAATAAGCGATTTTCTTCTTCGTGATTATCATATGGAATATCGGTGAACATGAGGCTGTAACCCAGTTCAATAGAAGCACGGCTCAAAGCGATAATCAAGCCCCGTGGGATAAATGTCTCAACGCCAAAGGTAATTACTTCAAGAATGGATGACCGACGTGTCTTCAAGCTTCTGGCTAACTGATTGGGGTGGTAACCAAGGTCCTTAATTGCCTTTAATACCCCATGCCGTGTTTTTGCGGAGACTTCCGGTCTGTTATTAATCACTCGCGAAACAGTTTGGTAAGAAACTCCGCATTTTTTGGCTACATCGAGAATAGTTACTTTAGAATTGTTTTTTGAGTGCATCTTCCACACTTTTAAAGGATAATTGTGAACGTTCACAGATACTATACCATAATTTGTACACAATTGGTAATCATTTTAGCAGTAAAAAGCTCATAAAACACTTTAATTACACCAATTATTAAAAATACTATTGACTTTTTATTATTTTTATGCTATTTTAATGTGAACGTTCACAATATTGTTTATCGACAACCCAATACAAGGCGGGGCCCACAATGTCCTAAGTAGCAAATGTCCTCATGTTTTCCCGCCAACCAATCACTTCACATAAGGAGAAAAAGATGAGAACCCGCACGAAATCCAGTTTGTCTTTTATTTTGATCGTACTGCTGCTGAGCATTCTTATGACCAGCTGTGGTACAGCAGCGACTGTAGCTCCAACAAGTGTACCAACTGCGGAGGAAGTAGTGCAGCCTACTGCGGCCCCGGTACAGCCCACCACGAAACCTACAGTTGCTCCCACTGTCGAACCCACTGCTGAGCCTACGCAAGCGGCCCCTGCAGCGACCCTGACGATCTGGGCTGATGATACCCGCACACCGATCCTGCAAGAGCTAGCGGATTCTTTCCTGACCCAATATAACGTGCAGTTGGTAGTCCAGGATCTTGGCGTGGTCCAGGACATCCGCTCTCAGGCGATCATTGCCATCCCGGCTGGCCAGGGTCCGGATATCTACATCGGTGTGCATGACTGGTTGGGGGCACTGGTTGCGAGCGGGCTCGTAGCCCCTATTGACCTGGGAGACAAGGCCAGCCAGTTTGTCCCGTCTACCCTGGAGGCATTCACCTATACAGACGGTAAATTATATGGTATGCCATATGCGACGGAAAACATCGGCCTATTCTACAACACCGACCTGGTTCAAACCCCACCCACCACCTGGGACGAATTGCTTCAGATAGGCCAGACCCTGCAAGCAGAGGGTAAAGTTGACTACGCCACGGCGATTTCCGCCGGGCCGTTGTACAACGCATTACCCATCTGGACTTCCTTTGGTGGATATATCTTCGGGAAGACCGATAGCGGTGCCTGGAATCCCCAGGATGTCGGGATTGATAGCGAGGGCTTCATCAACGGGGTTGCTTGGTTTAGAAAAGCTGTCACAAACGGGCTCATCCCCGACACCTTCGACACCTCGGCAGCTGAAACCATGTTCGAGACCGGCAAAATCCCCTTCCTGATGACTGGCCCATGGGCGCTGGACAGCATGCGTAGCTCGGGCGTGCATTATGCCGTCGCTACCAGCTTCCCCGATAATGGCGTCCCATTCAGCGGTGTGCAGGGCTTCTTCGTCAACCCCTACAGCGAGAATGTGCTGCTGGCTCAAGCTTTCCTGACCGAGTATATTGCCACCGACGACATGATGGAAAAACTTTATGTGACCGGAAATCGCCCGTCAGCATTTACCTCCGTGCTGGAGAAGACGGATGATGCGGATCTGAAAGCCATGGGACAGGCTGGGATCAATGCCATCCCCATGCCGAACATCCCCGAGATGGGATCCGTGTGGACGGCTGCGGACAATGGCATCACCCTGGCTGCCACAGGCAAGCAAGACGCCGAAGGGGCTATGAAAGATGCGGCCACTCAGATTCGCTCGTTGATCACCGGTGCGCTGGCTGGCATGGTCAACCTGCCCGGCGACTACCAGGATAAGGTCGGCTGCGGTGGTACCTGGGATCCGGCCTGTCCGGCGACCGGGATGAAGCAAGGCGAGGATGGATTGTTTACCCTCACCGTGAGCCTGCCGGCGGGAACCTACGAGTATAAGGTTGCCATGGATGGTGCCTGGACCGTGAACTATGGTTCGGACGGCAAACAGGATGGACCGAACTACTCCCTGACCCTGGATGCCGATTCGAGTGTGACCTTCACATATGATCCAGATACCCACCTGGTGACAACCACAGTACAATAATCTAATTATTGTAGAATCAAGGCCGGGGTATTTCCCCGGCCTTCTTTTCATCCCTTGAGTTAAAATGAATAAGAGGAGGCGGAGGCATGGCCTATCAAGCTGCGCAGACCCCCAGAAAAAAGAAGGTCCCCTCTCCTGTATCATTTTTACCAAAAATTGAGCGCCTGGTGCTTCTCCTTGCCTTAGATGCAGCGGCTGGTTGGCTATTCTACAAGCTGATAGCCCTGGGGTACTATCCATTTGGTGCCGCAATCCTGATTATCGCAGTGGCGGCCAACCTCGTTCTGCTGCTCAGGCAGGCCTATCCGTTACGTTGGATGATCGTTGGGCTGGTGCTGATGGCACTGTTTACCATCTATCCGATCCTCTTCACCGTGTGGGTTTCGTTTACTAATTATGGTGAAGGTCATTTTGTCACCCAGGAGCAGGCGATCACCCAGATTTTAAAAATGAAATATCTGCCTGCCACGGGAGCATCGTACAGTTGGACGGCATTCAAATCCCCGCAGGGCGATTATGCCCTCTGGCTTCAGGACATTGCAGGCAATGGATACCTGGCCAAGCCAGGTGAGCCTCTCAGCCAACCCAAACCAGGTGAAGAGGGGGTAGGGCAACTGGATGACAAGGGCATCCCGGTAACAATAGAAGGCTACCAGCGTTTAAATGTGCTCGTCGCAGCGACGGATAAAAACCTGACCGAGATCTTATTTGGTGAAGCCGGAAAGACCATCCAGATACGATCCCCCGGCGAAGCCGCCGAGTTATTGCCCTTATACGTCTATGATCCTGCCAAGGATGCCATGATCAACCAGGAAACCGGCGTCGTGTACCGCAACCTGCGAGGCATCTTTACCGCCCCGGATGGCAGTAAGCTGCAGCCTGGCTTCATCGCCTCGATCAAGTTCACCAATTTCAGGGATTTTTTCACCAGTCCTGCCCTGCGAGGGCCTTTACTCAGTGTCACTGCCTGGACCTTCGGATTTGCCTTCTTCAGCCTGTTACTCAATTTTTCCCTGGGGCTGGCTATCGCCATTTTATTCAGCGAGCGCTCTTTCCCGGTGAAGAAGCTCATCCGGTCCCTGCTGATCATTCCCTACACCGTCCCAGCTCTAATCACCATCCTGATCTGGCGCGGTATGATGAATCCCGATCTTGGAGTGATCAACCGCACCATGAACAGCCTGTTTGGCTGGTCTCCACCCTGGTTCACCGATGCCTGGTGGGCGAAAATTGCCATCCTACTGGTCAACCTGTGGCTGAGCTACCCCTATTTCATGCTGATCTGCAGCGGCGCGCTGCAGTCCATCCCTGAAGACTACTACGCAGCAGCCCAGGTGGATGGCGCCAACCGATGGCAGCAGTTCAGGTATATCACCTTACCGCTCCTGCTGGTGGCTGTCGGGCCATTACTGGTTGCCTCGTTCACCTTCAACTTCAACAACTTCAACC
>JBAQFX010000328.1:0-10965 GCA_049287485.1 Anaerolineales bacterium | reverse complement strand
CCTTGGGAGCATCACGACGGCGGGGGGAGGAAGGGATGTTTCGAAAAATAAGCGTACGCAGGGAGCGTAGCCCCTGCGTACGCTTATTTTTCGAAACATCCCTTCCTCCCCCCGCCGTCGTGATGCTCCCAAGGTCAACCTCGAATTCCATGCTCACCTGTTACCCTCAAACCATCCCGATCCATCCTCGCACCGCTTAGTTCCCGCCAGATGCGATTACCCCTTCTATCGATGAGGCATGAACGAAGGCGCCTTTTGCCTGAAGTATCACCAGGGTTCTTACCCAGCGGAATTGAATCGATTTATTTTTTTCGCGAAACAAATCATCCCACCTCTCTGGCTTTCCCAAAAAATCGGCTCGCTTCGCTTGCAAAGGATACCCACTCATCATGATCGCCAGATATGTGAGGTACAATAGAATTGAGGACAGAATGGCGAAAAAAATTGTCATTTTGGTTTGGCTGGCACTAATATCCTTCAGCCTTGCTGCGGGTCAGGTGGCTTATGCTCAGAGCAGTACACCCCAGATCGTGGTGTTAAATGCAGATGGGCCGGTGACCCCGGCCATGGCGCAATATCTATCACGCGGGATCAAGATTGCTGAACGCCAGGGGGCAGTGGCACTGATCTTCCAGCTAAACACGCCGGGTGGGGGGGTGGACACGATGACGGCGATGGAGCAGATGATCCTGGCATCCACTGTGCCGGTGATCGTGTATGTGGCTCCTTCAGGGGCGATGGCGGCCAGCGCAGGCACCATCATCACCCTGGCAGGGCAAGCAGCGGCGATGACACCCGAAAGCATGATCGGTGCTGCCAGTCCGGTGGGCAGCCAGGGGGAAAACCTGAGCTCAACCGAAGAAGCCAAGCTTAAGAATGCTATGGCAGCTACGGTACGCTCCCTGACTGAACGCCGTGGACAAGCTGCAATGGACCTGGCTCAAAGTACGATCCTAAACGCAGTAGCAGCCTCTGCCAGTGAAGCAAAGCAGGCAGGCCTGATCGATTTCATTGCTACAGACCTGAATGATCTGCGCAGCCAGCTGGATGGCTTCACCGTTAAGGTCAACGGGCAACCTGTCACGCTGCACACCGCCAATGCCACCTTTGAAACGATCAACATTTCATTCATCGAGGAATTGCTGCTGATTGTGACGGACCCCAATATCGTCTTCCTGCTGATCACTATCGGCGTGCAGGCAATCATCATTGAGATCTCCAGCCCAGGTGGGTGGGTGGCCGGCTTCATCGGGGTGATCTGTCTGGGATTGGCAACGTATGGGTTGGGTATCCTGCCGGTCAACTATTTCGGGTTGCTCTTCATTGTGACATCATTCGTGCTATTTATCCTGGATATCAAAGCTCCCACGCATGGCGGGCTGACGGCTGCCGGGGTGGGTAGCCTGATCATTGGGGTGCTGGTGCTATTCAATACGCCCGCCACACCCAGCTTCCAGCACGTCTCGGTGCCACTGGTGGTTGGCGTGTCGCTGGTCAGTGGAGCGATCTTCTTTACCATCATGATGATAGCGGTGCGTGCGCAAAGTGCACCGGTACGCACCGGTGAGGAGAGCATGAATGGCAGGCTGGGAGTGGCGCGTTCAGACCTCGCGCCGAAAGGTAGTGTACAAGTGGGGGGTGAACTATGGTCTGCTGAGCTGGAAGAGGGTGGTGGTAAAATCCCGGCGGGGACGCGGGTGGAAGTGATGAGGGTGAATGGCCTGCGGCTGATCGTGCGCAAGGCGGAGTGATCAATAGATTTTTAATGATCCAGTAAATCGGAAATTTGTGTGGCGATACCATCACGAACTTCACGAAAAGCCGCCATTTGCTCAGCCTCTGAACCCGTCACTTTAGCCGGGTCGGGGAAAGGCATGTGTACCCGTTTCCCCTTGCCCAGCCAGATTGGGCACTCATCCGCAGCCGGGTCACATAAGGTGATGACCCAATCAAAAGACTGACCTCGAAACTCATCCTCGAGCTTCGAGGCACCATGATGATCAATGCCTATCTCAGCCAGGGCTTTTATAGCCAGTGGATGCACAAAGCCGTTGGGGTGGGAACCAGCGCTAAAGGCCTCATAGCGATCACCCAGACGGGCGTTGACAAAAGCTTCAGCCATCTGTGAGCGGCATGAATTACCGATGCACAGAAATAACACTCTTTCTTTTTGATTCAATTCAACCCAGCCTTGCCAGCTTCTTCTGTATCCAATTCTCTCATCTCACCAGTCGCCACATAAACAATACGCTCACAAATATTGGTTACCCGATCTGACATGCGTTCCAGGTTATGGGCAGCCCACATGATATGGTTAGCCCGATCGATGGTGGTAATATCAGCAGCCATCTGCTCCATCAGCTTATGGTATATCTGGTTGTAAAGCTGGTCTACCTTATCATCTTCCAAGGGAATCTGGCGGGCAGTAGTGGCATCACCAGCAACAAATGCATCCAATGCACGGCGCAGATTATCCAGGCCGAAGCTGGCCATTTGTTGCAGGTTATAAACTAGTACCGGTTCAATCTCCTCTTCACTGATCAGCTGGGTGATCTTGCATATCCCCTTGGCATAATCACCGATGCGTTCCAGCTCGGTGATGATTTCGAGGATGGCAGCTAAAAAGCGCACATCACGCGCCATGGGCTGTTGGGTGGCGATGAGGGTGATCACGTTACTTTCAATCGAATAGCGTTTTTCGTTAATTTGGGCGTCAGCTGCATAAATGCGACGCGCGGCGACCAAGTCACGTCGCTTCAGGGTATCCAAAGCATCCAGGACGGCTTGCTCAACCATACTACCGAGGATAAGCACCTGGTCGAGGATTAATTGCAACTGTCGTTCAAATGTTTCGCGTGCCATCGGTTTCTCCAAGGTTTAACCAAAGCGACCAGTAACGTAATCTTCGGTCTGCTTGTTTTTAGGATTGGTGAAAATCTGGGAGGTGGGCCCAAATTCCACCAAGACGCCTGTGCGTGTTTCGGGACTATCGATCATCATGAAGGCGGTCGAATCTGAAACGCGAGCGGCCTGCTGCATGTTATGCGTGACAATTATAATCGTATACGTCTCTTTGAGTGTCTGCATCAGCTCCTCGATTTTCAAGGTTGCCACCGGATCCAGGGCTGAGGCAGGTTCATCCATCAGGATGACTTCCGGTTCCACCGCCAGGGCACGGGCAATACACAGGCGTTGCTGCTGACCACCTGAAAGTGCCATGGCAGATTGGTGCAGCTTATCCTTGACTTCGTCCCACAAAGCGGCCTGTTTTAATGCATTGTAGACCATTTCATCCAGGCCAAAATGGCGATTGATGCCATACAGGCGCGGTCCATAGGCAACGTTATCATAAATACTCTTTGGAAAAGGATTGGGACGTTGGAAGACCATGCCAACCCTACGCCGTACATTCACCACATCCACAGCTTGACCAATGATATTTTCCTCGCTCAACAGAATCTGACCTTCGGTGTGAATATTAGGTACCAGGTCATTCATGCGATTGATCGAACGTAATAAGGTAGATTTACCACATCCGGAGGGTCCGATGATAGCAGTAATTTGATTGGCAGGAATCAGCAGGTTTATATTCCCCAGGGCTTTGAACTTGCCATAATAGAAGGAAAAATCACGAATTTCGATTTTATTCCCACTTACCGGTTGAGTTTCATCATTCATTGGAGTAATATTGATCTTCAATGTGGGAGTGGTCTTTTGATTTTCTTCTGCCATAGATGGTTCCAAATTGGTTATCATACGATTATTTGCCTTGCATGCGACGCGCACGCAACTGCACCCAAACACGGGTGAGAATATTTATGGTTAATACGACAATCATCAGCACCAGGGCAGCCGCCCAAGATTGGTTGACGCGTTCAGGGTAAGGTTGCTGGGCATACTTCCACAGGGTGAGGGGCAGTGAATCGACTGGCTGGTTGATAATGCTACCCAGGATGGTGAGGATATTCTGGTGACTGGCTACCCCCAACTGGATGATCTTGCCAACATTATAATTTTCGTTCCCAAGGGCAGTAAAGAGCAAAGGAGCAGTTTCACCCGAAGCCCGGGCAATCCCCAACATGACGCCGGTGATGATACCCTGACTGGCGGCAGGCAGAGTGACGCTTAGCGCGGCCTTCCATTCCGGAGAGCCTAAAGCCAAGGCAGCTTCGCGCAGGGAGTGGGGAACCAGCTTGATCATCTCTTCCGTGGTGCGAATAATGGTGGGCAACATGATGATGGCCAGGGCAATCCCACCCGCCAGGGCAGAATAATGCCCCTGATTCTTGACAATCAGGGCATATCCGAACAAACCGACGATAATGGAAGGAACGCCGGCTAATACGTCTGTGCCGAAGCGCACTAGAGTGCCCAGGACCGTATTGGGCTTGTATGCCACATAATAGGCTGCCAATATCCCAGGCGGAATAGCAAACAAGCCGGCTAAGATGGTGAGCACAATGGTACCTTCGATGGCATTCAGCACACCGCCTCCGGTGACACCTAGTGGGGTGGGAAGATGGATGAAGAAATCCAAATTAATATATTGCCCACCCTTGTAAACCACATAACCGATAATCCAGAAAAGCGGGACGAGGGCCAGAAGGGTGAATAACCCGGTAATAGTCAACATGAGAACATTGGATAGCTTTCGGCGGCGGAAACCTGCTCTGGATTGAATCAATTGTCGGGTAGAAGCGCCCAACCATAGCTTTGATTCTGCGCTCATGCACGTGCCTCCTTGGGAATACCATGCCCAACTCGCCAGACCAGCAAGCGTGCCAGGATATTCAGCACCAGGGTGATGATGAACAACACCAGACCTATCTCGATCAACGCTTGGGAATGCAAGACACTGACTGCTTCGGCAAATTCATTGGCAATGATACTGGACATGGTGTAGCCAGGGCGCAGCAAGGATAATGTACCGCCAGTGCTATTGCCAACTACCATGGTCACCGCCATGGTTTCACCCAGGGCACGACCTAAACCCAAGATCACCGCGCCAAGTACCCCCGAGAGTCCATAAGGAATAAGCACCTTCCATATCGTCTCCCAATAAGTGGCACCCAGGGCCAATGAAGCTTCACGCTGGGTGTCAGGGATGGCAAGGAATACATCACGGGTGATGGCCGCAATAGTGGGGGTAATCATGATGCTTAATACCAGGGAGGCTGCCAGGAGGCTGGCACCACTGGCAGGAATTGGACCGTGAAAGAATATGCTTAGCCCGGGCACATCACCCAGGGTCGAGGCGAGAAAATTACCCACTGGCTCAACCACACTAGGTAAAAATACAAAAATACCCCATAAACCATAAACCACAGACGGGATAGCCGCCAGTAATTCGAATAACCAACCAAGGGGCAGACGCAACCAGGCAGGGCATAACTCAGCCAGGAATACAGCTACTCCCAGGCTGATGGGTACGGCCAGCACCAGGGACATCAGGGAGGTGGCCAGAGTGCCATAGATGAAAGGCCAGGCCTGAAAGTTACCGCTCACCGGGTTCCAGGAGGCATCTGTGGTCGGTTTGAGAAAACCCAAGCCGAATGTCACCCTCGCCTGCCCAGAATCAACCCATAGCAAAATGCCGATGGATAACATCAGCAAGATAATGAGTACCGCCATGCCAATAGTCAAGGCGTTCCAAGGCCGATCACCATAATGAAGAGCCAGGCGCAGGCGCATGATCCATTGAGCAGGAGGACGGCGTTGGGCAAGTGAGGGCATTTCTTTGGCCATACAATCTAACCTTGTATAATTATAATAATTCTAAGTTGCGCAGCGATGAACGCTGCGCAACTTATCACAAAAGGAGAATGATAGTATAGATTAAGGGCTAACTACCGTTCCGTTACAGGTGACTTCACCTAATTTCGCCAGGACCAGGGTACGTACAGCATCGGGTAGGACGGAATAACCCAGATCAGCGGCACGCTTAGCTGCACCCGGGTCGGTAAGAGCCCATTTAAGAAATTCCACGAGCTGTTGTGCTTTGACACAATCAGTCATGCTTGTGGTGTGCAGGACTATGTAAGTGTAACCAGCGATCGGCCAACTGTTGGCACCTGAACCGTCGACGATGGTGTTGGTGAGCTGATCGGTAAAGGTGTTAGCAAAATCGTTCATGGCAGAGGCCAGAGTATCAGCGTCGGCAGTGACCGTATTACCAGCTTTATTGATCAGGTTTGCAAAGGCAATATTATTGGCAATGGCGTAGGAAAGCTCAACATAACCGATCGAATCTGGGGTGTTTTGGACTGCAGCAGCCACACCCTGGTTACCCTTGCCACCGATACCACTACCAGCCTTGTCCACTGGCCACTCAACCGAAGTTCCGGCGCCTACATTGTTTTTCCAGGTATCGCTAAAGGAGGCGAGAGCTTTGGTGAAGATCTCGGTGGTGCCTGAGCCATCGGAGCGATGAACAGCAGTGATGGCAGCATCTGGTAGTGCTATCCCAGGATTTAATGCGGCGATGGCTGGGTCATTCCACATGGTGATGGTAGCGTCATAGATACCAACCATGGTATTGCGATCCAGAGTTAAGGTCTGAGTGACACCCTCAACATTATAAATTGGCACAACTGCCCCAGCGACCATGGGATACATCTGGAGGTCCTTACCGGCAGTATATTCATCCGCACTAAGCAAGGAGTCTGATCCGGCAAAGTCCACAGTATTATCGATGATGGCTTTCTTCCCACCACCTGATCCAATGCCCTGGTAATTGAGGGTAACCGATGGGTTGACGTACTGGTAGGCGTAGATCCATTCCGTATAAACGGGAAGAGGGAACGTAGCACCTGCACCGTTAATTTGAACCGAACCAGCGGGAAGAGCTGTCGGAGCTGGAGGCTCGGTAGGCCCAGGTGTGGCAGTAATGACGACCGTTTGGGGAGTACCAGCAACGATCTGAGTAACTACAACCGTGGCTGGAGCCTGAGGCGGTGCCTGAGTTGTAGGTGTACTGGTGGCACAGGCACTTATAACAATAGACATCACGGTGATAACAACAAACAACAAAGATATTTTTCTTGGCATTTCTTACTTCTCCTATAAAATATTTTAATTTTTGCTCTTGGAGGATACTATGGATTGTTTAACGTTCCTGAAAGGCCAGGTTAAGCAACTGTAATTGATTTTTTATCAAAGTGTTAACATCCAAGCCCCACTTTTTAATCGATCCCATAGCATTGTAGGCAGTGAGATCAAGCTGGAGGGGGGTAAGCGAGACATATCCATCGGATAGAGCGCCAATATCCGTGCCATCTTCGGGGATGCCGGTAGGGGTGTCACCGCCGATCCAATAGTAAGGACGCCCACGTGGGTCCATGCGACGATCAAGACGATCGCGGTAAACGCGCAAACCCAGCCGGGTGGTGCGGAAGCCCTTGATCTGGTCTTCGGGAAGCATGGGAATGTTGACATTGAGCAACGTGCCATCGGGGAGGCCATTCTGGATGACCGCCTCAACGACATTTTGTGCCAGGTGAGCGGCCGGAGCATAATCGGAGATCTCCAGTCCATTCTCGACAGAGCCCAAGGAAAAAGCAATAGCAGGTACACTCCAGATGAGGGCTTCCATGGCTGCAGTTACAGTTCCCGAGTAGGTGACGTCATGACCCAGGTTGGGCATGGGGTTAATCCCTGAGACAACCAGGTCAATCTTTTCTTCGAAGAATCCAAGTAGGGCAAGAGCCACACAATCGGAAGGTGCGCCATCGCTCGCCCAGGCGGTAAGTTTCTCGGTGAGTTTCACTTCTTTTACCCGCAAGGGACGATCCAGTGTTTTGACATGCCCGCTACCAGACCAGTTATGGTCTGGAGCCAGGACCTTGACATTACCGAAGGGGAGCATCGCTTGAGCCAGAGACAGCAACCCGGGTGCATTCACCCCATCATCGTTGGTGACCAGGATATTCATTTTCGCACCAGCCTGGTAATAAAATTCATGCGGTAATTACCGATAATAGTTATCAAAAAAGTGATAACGCAAATTTTTAATAAGAGTATGTTTATCATATATTTTTCCATGCCTATACGATAACAGCACATGGTTTGCATCCGTTTAATGAAAAGTAAAGATATTGCAATCATATTGTTAATGTTATTTAACAAAAACGCCCGTATGGCTACATACGGGCGAAGGAGGGATAGCTAAGATTAAGCTATGGGGATGGTGAAATAAAAAGTACTGCCCTTTCCGACTTCACTTTCCACCCATATCCGACCCCCATGGGTTTCAACCAAATGACGGGCGATGGCCAGCCCGAGGCCAGTGCCGCTGGTGGCTCGCGAACGATCTACTTTATAAAAGCGCTCGAAGATGCGTGGCAGATCATCTGCATCGATGCCTACGCCCGTATCAGCGACGGCGAAGCGAACCACCTGACCCTGCTGCATGGCGCTCATGGTCACCTGCCCACCCGATGAGGTAAACTTGATGGCATTGTGCAACAGGTTGACCAGTACCTGTTGTATGCGAGCTGAATCCACCAATACAGGCGGTAAATCCTCGGGACACTCCAGGCTGAAGCTGAGCCCGGCACGTTCGGCTTGCAGGCACAGGCGTTCATATGCCGGATTGACGATATCGATGGGACGGGTAGGAGTCAAATTGAGCGGTACGCGACCCGATTCGATGCGGGAGAGCTCTAACAGCTCATTGATCATTAAACTGAGTGAGTCTACCTCTGTTTCCATCTGATCCAAGAAGCGGCGAGCTGCAGGAGGGTCATCTAAAGCACCGGCTTGCAGGGTTTCGGTAAGAGCTTTTAGAGCTGCCAGGGGAGTGCGCAGCTCATGGGAGACATTGCTGATAAAATCGCGCCGCATTGATTCAATCTGGTGTTGGCGAGACAAATCCTGAAAAAGTAGCAGGGTGCTGCCTGATATAGCCGGGCTGAGGGAGGTGGCGATGCCTTGCAGAGATAAGCGATGACCCACCTCAAAATCGATCCTTTGAGGCTCACCCGTCGCCTGGCAGCGCTGCAACATCTCAGCAGGTTGGTGGTGACGGACCACTTCGATCAGCGGTTTACCAACAGAGGTAGCCTGGGAGAAGGAGAACATCTTCTCGGCAGCAGGGTTGACCAGCTGGACCACTCCCTGGGCATCCACAATGAGGACGCCATCGGTCATTTTCTGCAAAACAGCCTCGAAGGTAGCTCTTTCGGTTTTCAAATCGTTGATCTGGCCGTTCAAGCCCACAGACATGATATTGAAAACCTGTGCAAGCTGGCTGATCTCGTCCTTCTGGGAGGGAATGGGTTGGTCTGTCGGCTTGCTGGGAGCCAGCTGCAAAACCGATTGGGTAAGCTGGCGTACGGGGCGTGAGATGCGACCGGCGATCAGAATGGATAACAACAATGCCAGCAACGTCGCCAGGATTGTGGCAGCGATAAGCACGCGCTGGAGGCTGGCAATACTGGCAGTGACATGTTCCAGGGGAAGAGCAACTCGCACAAGACCCAGGGTTTTCTCCTGCTGTACCACGGTCACCGCAGTGTACATCATGTTAACCCCCAGGGTCTGGCTGAAACGCATGCTGCTACCCACACCGTTGGCCAAGGCCTGGATCACTTCGGGGCGGTCACTATGGTTGGACATCAAGCTTCGATCCTCGTGCGATTCACCCCAAACGGTGCCGTCGGGAGCAATGATGGTCACACGTGCATCCAACACGGCTGCCCAATGTTTCGCCTGAGGGTCAAGGTCAGGGCTTGCTCCAAAGGATAACAAATCAGGCGTGATGACATCCCCAATCATACGGGCTTCATCAGCCAGCTTTGATTCCATGTCGCCAATATATGCCTGGCGGACAAAGTTTGAAAGATAAATCCCCAGGGCAAGCATGGTTAGCAGGATAAGAGTCACATAGGGGAAGACGATACGCCAGCGAATGGAACGAAACATTTGCGATTATCCTTCGAAGCGGTAGCCAGAACCCCGCACGGTGACAATACGGGTCGGATTGGAAGGATCGGGTTCGATCTTTTCACGCAACCAGTGCACATGTACATCCACGGTGCGGGTGCCACCGGCAAAATCCCAGCCCCAAACGCGTTCTAGCAAAAATTGACGTGAAAGGGCCTGCCGGCGATGCCGGGCAAGGAAAACGAGCAAATCGAATTCCTTCGGTTTGAGAGCAATCGGTGCATTATCCATTAAGGCCTCGCGGCGGGAAAGGTCAATGCTCAGGTTACCAAAATCGAGCACATCCTGGGTAGCTTCTACCTGCGGGTTAACTTCCTGGCGGATCAGGCGCTCGCGACGCAGGTGGGCTTTCACGCGCGCCATCAGCTCACGCATGCTGAACGGCTTGGTGATGTAATCATCGGCGCCAATCTCCAGGCCGATAACACGGTCAATCTCTTCATCGCGGGCAGTCAGGATCAGGATGGGGATATTCATCTCCTGACGCAGGATGCGACAGACTTCAAAGCCATCCATGCCCGGCAACATCAGGTCAAGCAAGATAAGATCAGGTTGAGACTGGCGGGCGGCTTTCAGGGCAGAAAGACCATCACCAACAGCCTGAACTTTATAGTCCTGGCGGGAAAGGTTGTAAACCAGGGTTTCTCGCAAGGCGGTATCGTCTTCGACGACCAAGATATCAGGCATAGGTTACCCTCCTCTGAAGGCACTCTCAAAGAAATCCGCAATGCGTGGATATAAATCTTCCTGATTGGCAGGTTTTCCAATCCCATGACCTTCATCATCATAGACCAGCAAATCATAAGGAATGGCATGTTGTGCCAATTGCTGGCGTACCTGGCGCACATTTTCTGGACTGACGTTGGGGTCCAGGGCTCCCTGGATGATGAAAAGTTTACCGCGAACATCGTGTACAAAATTGATGGGTGAGCGCTCAAAATAGCGCTCGGGTACCTGTTCGGGTTTCCCGCCCATCATCTCCTCACTCAGCGGGCGCAGGTCAGGACGGGTGGTGTTGTAATC
>JBAQFX010000327.1:0-2680 GCA_049287485.1 Anaerolineales bacterium | reverse complement strand
GTTCACCCCAGCTAAGTAAACTCCCAAGATGTAACACCATTGGAGTTTCTTTATTATTTGAATTTTACCCCATTCTTATAATCGATATACGAAGTCGCGATAGTGCAATTACATATATCTCGACATTTGCTTTTCGCACCTAGTATTCAGGTGCATACAATTCTGCTCAATTAGTTCCGCAACAGTGGTTTCTTTTCATTGCAATGGCTGTTAAAACAAAAAAAGCCTCGTTATGAGGCAGGATGGGGTCAGATGCCGCGCAATGACTCTAAAGATAGGCTGAGCGGATACGAGAAATTTATTATATCGACAATGTGTAACCCATTCTCGTTTTACTTGATCGGGACGAATAGATCTGCATGTAAAAAGGATTTGAATCTCATTAAAACGGTACATCAAACAGTTTGGCTAATCAGTGTAGCCAACACAACTATGTGATATATTTCGCTATATCGCATACCACCGAATTTTATCCAGCTTGGTGACTATGAAGAGTGGATCAGCTGGATAGTCTTCATCAGGTCCCTCTGTAGATGACCTCTTCTGCTGTTACTTATGGTTATGTATAAGGTTAATTGGAGCGAATTCCTCCAGATAAATCAAGGAGTATCCCATGAAAGTACTTCTGCTGGGTGGTACAGGCTCATTTGGCAAGCAAACGGCGGTTCTTCTATCCTGCGAGAGCCTCATCACCGAAATCGGGATTGCCAGCCGTAACCTTGAATACGCACAGGGGGTTGCAGCCGAGATTGGCGATAAGGCACACGGTGTATATGTCGATATCCGTGACCGGTCACAGTTGTCTTCTACTGCTGCTGGTTATGACATCATTATCAACACTGCCGGACCCGCGTTTGAGGTACAGGTTCCAGCTATGCAGGCAGCCATTCAAGCGGGCACCCATTACTGTGACCTGGCCACCATTTGAAAATACGCCGAGGAGACGCTTATGCTGGACGCACAGGCGCGAGCCAGAAATGTAACTGCCATTATAGCTTCGGGCTGGGTAGCTACGACCGGCCTGATGGCGGTTCATGCCTCCCACCAGCTGGATGAGACGGAACAGATGACCGTTTGCTGGCTGTTTGACCATTCTCCGGGAGACCATTTTTCCCCGAACAATGCCTCGCCCGAGTGCGTGAAACAGGGAAGGTTGAAACAAGCTGGGACTTAATCGAGACTGCCGGAGGACCTATTCTCACATACCGCGATGGTAAGTTCATGCACCTCGATCCACTGGAGAATCCCGTTGAAGTCATTTACCCCTCGGGATCCAAGATCATTGCCTACCACATAGATTCTCCAAGTATACTCACATTGCCATCCTCCCTGCCAGGAGTTAAATCGGTGAGCTGTCTGCTTGGCTGGATTCCCCCTCAGCTCGCGGAGCTGTTCATCCAAAAAAGCAAAAAGATCGCCAACGGTGAAACCGACTGGATCGGGGCAACCTTGGATTATTTCGAGACAGCCGTGGAAGAAAAAGAACACTGGCTCGTATCTCCACCCGGTTATCCAAAGGGCTGGGGGATGTGGGCCGTAGCTGAAGGGCAGAAGGAGGGGCGAAATGCACGATACCTGTACTGGCCCTCTTTTATTCTCAATTGGACCACCGTGCCCCTCATCATTACAGCACTGCGGATTTTAAGGGGGTAAGCCACTCAGCACGGCGTTCTCCCAACTGAAGCTTGTTCGGGGCTGGGGTTTTTCCTCGATGAAGCGTCAAAGTACGTGCGTGAAGAGCATCGTGGTAAACCACTGCTCAATGAGCGCCTAGATTGGCTGGAGTAGAAGGCACCCTCACAGCCCAATCTCTCACTGTATCCGACCTGCTTATTGGCATAGCGACACTCGGCTCACTTTAAAGATTGGTCAGGGCGAACAACATGCCGAGAGAAAACGCGCTTCAATAGAATAAATAGATCCACGGAGTTAGAAAAGGAGGATCTAAATGTCAGAAGATATTAAAAATAAATTTCGCCGCGTCGTAGATGAAGCGTGGAACAAGGGTAATCTGGATGCATTGGATGAGCTTCACTCCACCGGTTATGTTGAACATCGCCCTCCTTTTCCAGATGTAGTCGGTCTCGATGCGTTCAAGCAGGCGGTGGCTGGAGCTCACCTTGCCTTTCCTGACTTTCACCTCACAGTCGATGAACTGATTCTCGAAGGTGAGAAACTTGCTGTAAGATATGCTTGGACGGGCACTCACTCAGGACAGAGGCCAACCCTCCCAATTCCCCCGACGGGGAAACGGCTAACCATGACCGGTTTACAAATTCACCACGTTGAGGGAGATAAACTAATCGAGACATGGCAATTTGCGGATAACCTGGGCTTATTTCAAAAGTTGGGACTTGTCCCCCAACCCAGGTAACGTGATTAATCACATAAGGGAGGTCTTACAAACATACCAATAATCTAATTTGCTGGGGAGGTCTTACCGCTCATCTTGTGGGGCTAATCAGTATTATCCGTGAGATTGTGTACGTTGCTTCGCTAGGAATGCAGGCAATCAGCGCTGCCGCTTATCCACACTATTAGGCAACGCCTGCCCCTGACTTGCTCATTTTAGTGTCCCAAAAGCAACTTATATAGCACATTTTTTGCCTCTTCAGAGGTCTTTGGTTCTGCCAATTTCGAACGGGCTTAGTGCCCTGAAAATTTATTTTTTACTCGACAA
>JBAQFX010000326.1:0-3309 GCA_049287485.1 Anaerolineales bacterium | reverse complement strand
AATTAAATCATCCTGGAAGATGCACACGAATGATATGCAAAATCGCCAACAAATTCCCATCTGGCTGATCGGTGGCACGGCTACCTGGCTGGTTTATGCCATCAGCCTGAGCACACTGCATGTATGGTTACTCAACCAATGGGGCGTACCCTATACCATCCAGATCTATAATCTGCAATCTTCTGAACCCTTCTCGTTGATCCATACCATCCTGGTAGGCATGATTTCCCCAGGATTTTTCTTGCTCGAGGCTTTATCCTTCTTGCACATCCATGTCCCCTGGCTGGATTCAGCCATCTATAATTGGGGCAAGATGACCTTGCTTTCCAGCCTGCCAGCTTTCCTGATCGGCGCCTTACTGAGTACGCGGGATGGGCGCACGAGACTGGCAGGTGCAATCCTCGGTTTATTGCTGCTTGGGGGAAGCCTGTTGTTCGTGCTGAATGGTCTGCTCAGCTGAGAAGGTTATCTCACCGGCATGATTTCAAAGCACAAATTACCTCTACTCACCATCCTGATTCTGCTCATCTTTACCAGCCTAGCGTGCCAGTTACCGGAGACTCTTGCCTCCACACCAACCAGCCTGCCCATCACGTCAGAAATCAGCCCCACCAGCCTGGTCACCGGCATCCCTGTCCTGCCTACAACTACCCATCATCCAACCGCCCAAGCAACCTCACCACCTGCGGTAGCTCCTCACCGCATCGCTACCCACCGTATCTATGGGATTGCTGAGTTCTATGACCGGGCAACCTCTGCCAGCTTCATCCCTCGGGGGGTGAATTATTTCATGCTCGTGCCGGTGCTTGGTCATTATGAGGACCGCGTGCTGGGAGTAGGAATTTACGACCACAAGCGCGCACAGGCTGATCTTTCCGCGCTATCCGCCGCGGGGTATAACACGGTGCGCATCCTGCTGGACGGTTGCACCAGCGGAAGCGGCTGCATTGGGATGGAGAATGGGCAAGGGTTAAACCCGGCTTATCTCGATAATATGGTCGACCTGATGATGTTGGCGAAAACAACCAACCTGTTGGTGTTGTTTGCCTCGCAGGAGCTGCCTGAGCTGGGCGGGTATGCTGCGATGGCTAACCAGGCTGCCAACGCCTCTTTTGCACCTGGACGCAACGCGGAATATCTCACAACCGATGGCATCCGCGCTGCCCAGCAATACTGGTCTGACTTGATCAGTGGTCTGGCCGCGCGCCAGGCCCCCTTCGAGGTCATCCTGGCTTGGGAACTGGTCGATGAACAGTATTACATTTTCGACCAGCCACCGTTCTCACTGGACAGCGGGAGAGTGACCCCGGCTAATGGGAAAACTTACACCATGCCCAGCTTAAGCCAAAAAAATGCCATGGCATTAGACGGTATGCGTTATTACATCGATCAGTTGCGTCAGACCATCCTGGCCTATGACCCGACGACGTTAGTAACCATGGGCTTCTTCGCCCCCAATACGCCCAACGAATGGCGTGAAGACGACAACCGATACGTGGAGACCGCTGCCTTGCTAGACGAAAGCTCGCTGGATTTCTTCGACCTGCACGCCAGCCCGGACTCGGGGTCGAGCATGGATGAGCTTGCCCAGAACTTCGGCCTGGGAGAGCACGTCACCAAACCGGTGATCATGGGCGCGGTAGGTGCCTCCACCTGGAGCTACCCACAGGTTACAGACGGCGCGATTGCCACCCAGGATTGGATTGCAGCCTCCTGTGGCTATGGCTTTACTGGCTGGCTGTACTCTGGTTATTATCCCGTTCCGGCAGGTCTGCCTGAAGCAACCTGGGGTTTTGTGGATGACCGGGATCTAATCTTGAAAGCCCTATCGCCGCAAAACCAGCCGGATGCCTGCGCAGTGACCGTCTTGCCCGGGCGCAACCTGGCACTGGGCAAAGGGGTGGAGGTCTCAGCAGCCCTGCCCGACCAGACTCCCCAGATGGCGGTGGATGGTGATCCCAACACCCAATGGAGTGCAGGGGCATATCCCACGCAATGGATCGAGATCGACCTGGGAGCTCGATATCAGGTGGGTGCGATCCGCCTGACAGTGGGTCAGTGGCCCGCTGGTATCACGATGCACCAGTTGTGGGCCGGTGCCAGCCCAGATGCCATGCAGCTGGTATATGAGTTTTCCGGTAGGGAGTATGACTTCGATGTATTGAATTATGTCCCGGCTATGCCATTGGAAAATATCCGTTATGTGCGAGTGGTGACTACCGAGAGCCCGTCTTGGGTGTCGTGGAGGGAGATAGAAGTGCTGGCACCCTTACCGAGCATAGCTACGGTAACACCGGAAAGCACTCACGCACCATAAGCTTCTAGGTGAATGATCAGAGAAACCCGAGGAATACACAGAGGAACAGGGTTGAGTTTCGCATAAAGTGATCAATCTTGTATGAAAAGAAGCCAGCTAATCACAATCCACGCTCTTCTAACGAAAAAAAATATAGATTACTTTCCCTCACCACTTTCGAGACAGGTTAATCGCGAAAATCGCTCCCACGCAGAGAGAAATCGGATGGGTTTGTAAATTAGACTCAACCGGCAATATGAACAAACCGGAAAATTCAATCCTGCATTTACGTATTATATTTAGTTAATCAGACCCTTTACTTCGTCCAATCTGGTTCAGCATCTGCCGCTGGGTTATTGGTCAGATTTTTGAGGTTCTTACCATCCGAAGTTATCGTGTATATTTCCCAATTTACCGGGAAGTCTCCCATCCACGAATGGAAGATCAAGTAATGTCCTTCTGGTGACCAATCAACAGAATTATGATTAACAAGTGAATCAGTCAAACGGTTTGTTACGCCTGAATTTATATTGTAACTAAAAAGGTCAAAATTTAGATCTGGCGGTGTAACTTTTGACAAGACCAGCCGTACACTGTCAGGAGACCAGGCAAAGTAAGCCAATCCATTAACGGCCAGTAATAACGCCAGATCAGAACCGTTGGCATTCACGGTGTAGATTCCTGCGGGAGCTACTGGACCAGTGAAAGCTATCTTCAATCCATCTGGTGACCAATAAGGATCTATGGAAAATATAGAGGGATCAGTCACCTGTAACAGGTCGCTCCCATTTGGTTTCACAGTATATATAATATTATCTGAATTCTGGACGGTAAAAAATGCAATACGAGTTCCATCGGGTGACCATTGAGGCGAAAAACAATTCGTTAATGTGGTTATCTGGAGCAACCCACTCCCATCAGAATTCATAACATAGATCTCAAATTCTCCATTCAAATCGGAGTCGAAGGCGATTTTTGATCCGTCTGGAGACCAATCTGGCCTTCCATCCTGC
>JBAQFX010000325.1:0-20603 GCA_049287485.1 Anaerolineales bacterium | reverse complement strand
TCCACTCCCTGAGTTGGTCTGCACGCCAACGTTGGTCAGGTCCGCTCCGGTCATCACCGTATGGAAGATGGGTCCGGTGGGTACTGGCACGGTTGAGGTTATGGTCGAGGTAGCTGTTACCGATGGGGTGATGGAGATCTCAGGTGTGGTAGTAGGTTCCGGTGAGGTATTCCCCTGGGATGGTTGGCTGCTACTGGGCATCCAATCGGTATTGATCTTGGTGTGCAAGAGAGACGCCGCTTCCTGGTTGGTCAACCCAGACATATCGACGAATTCCAGCAGACCGGTCTGCTTGATGATGTCCAGTGCTTTCGCCGGGTCGGTTTCCCCGGGCAACTCCACCACGATACGGCGCGAGCCAGCTGGCTGCACCACCGCTTCCGAGACACCCAGGGCGTTCACCCGGCTCTCCACGATCTTCTCTGCCACACTCATATCGGTCTGGCTGACCGCCTGTGTGGCTGGGACATCGGCTTCCAGTAATGCTTGCACTCCCCCAACCAGGTCCAGGCCCAGCCGCGTGCTGAAGTCACGGTTGATGCCGATGATGTGTAGCCCCGGAGTGTTTGGTAGATCAATATAGATTGCGATTAACAGGATCACAGCAATAGGGATCAGAAGGCGATATGTACGGCTCATCTGCTGAATTTATCCTCCATCTTACACACAAATGCCAGCCGCAACCTGGCGAACTACCAGAAACGACTGGCGCCAGCGATTATACCCCTGATTTTTCGGATTGTCTATTTATCCTTGGACAGAAGCTTAGTTGATTCGAGATAGGAAATAACAGTGGAGAGCACTTCATCGACTGTGAATGAATTCGTATCCACCATCAGATCGGCATGTTGGATGGCGTGTTTTAATCGCTGCAATTGCTCTGTATACTCTTCAATCGTCCAATCCAATTTTCGCCTCACGACGGTATTCTCATAGGAGACCTTCAGATAAATCAGGATATCTGGATTCGTCATCCGTTCCCACATATCAGGGACGTACGAATGTTCCTGGGCAATATGCCTGACAGTGTAACCATGACGATTTAAACCTGCCACCAGGGAAGATTTGCCAGCACCACATGGACCCACCACTCCAATGATCATCTCGAACCTGTCCTCAGCCATGAGTACAAAATTCACCGAACAAGGGTCAAGCAACATGCCATTCTGCTTTAGCTACTCTCCCATTCCCCTTAACCCCATATTCACTGTCAGGGAGAGGGTCGGAGGTGTGGGTGTGAGCACATACATTTAGCTTCTAGCTTTCTTACCCAGCATTGGTTGTCCCATATCGCCGCAAGTTTTTAGGTAATAATGGCTCGAATACTATTCATTGAGTGGCAGTTCAACCGTCATGCGCCTGATTGCATCACTCTTTTGATTGGTCACCTGAATGACCACGATGGAAATATCATCCACCGGTCGCCCATGGTCTAGGTGTATGGCACTAGTTAACAGGGCATCCGCAATTTCTTGCGGATCGTCTTGATCTTCAGCATGGGCTGCTAGAAATGTCAGGATATCCAGGCTGTCACCCGTGCGCGAGCCTGCATGCACCAATCCATCGGTGAACAGGACCACAGTCAGCCCAGGTTCCAGGGGCATTTCACTGATTAATGGCCGTGTATCGCGATATAAGCCTATCGGATTACACTCGTCGTCAAAAGAGCAAATTTGATCATCGGAGGCGATGATTACTGGCAGAGGATTATTACGCGTGATCACCATGGTATCTGTCTGTAAATCAATGGAAGCAATATTCAGCGTAGCCGACACTTTACCTTTTCGCTCCGTGAACAGGTAATCGGACGCCGCCCTGGCAGCTGCCCCATCGCGCACCCCTTCGGATAACAGTGAGATGACTTTCCGTACCACCAGCGAGGAGATCTGTTTGGCCCCCCTGCCCGAGCTCTGCCCGTCTGCCATCACCACCGAGATGCCTCCGTTTGGGCGCTCAACCACCTCGACCGAATCGCCGCTCTCAGACGTGGCATATTTGTTGATTTTTGCGACGGCCAGCTTTACTTCCATGCCCTACATTGTACAACAATATCGGCGAGAAATTCAGACAGGATACCAGATTGGTTATTGTTTAACCAGATGGATGAGCACAATTTCACTGGAGCCAAAATCTTTCATCTCCCAGCCAACCGCAAATCCTGCTTCTTTCAATGGATCCAGTGCCCTCTCGTCCAATGCTGGCGCTTCTCCGCTGATCCGGTTCACCCAGGCAGCCAACCTGTGCCAGGGAGTATGCCCGGTGATCCAGGCAAACGGAAGGATCAACACCTTACCCCCTTTGATCAGGATCCGGCGGGTTTCCGATAGGGCGGTTGGATTGAGAATGTATTCCGCCGGGAAAGTCATCACCACTTGGTACATGCACTCATCCGCCAGAGGTAAGGCTTGGGCCTCCCCACGCATTATAAGCCAGGGCAACCTTTTTCTTTCCAGACGGTTCTTGGCCAGCTTGACCATCTGCTGGCTTTCGTCCAGTCCAAACGTGGTGATCCCTTTCTGGGATAGCTCAACCAATAAATGACCGGGCCCGAATCCTATCTCTAGAACATTTGGACTGTCAATATATGGAACGAGCGAGCGAACCCATTTTTGCCAGGCTCCTAAAGATACCACGCAAGCCACGCCATCATATGTCCAGGCAAATTGGTGATAGAGTAGTTTAAAGAAAATACGTAAGAATATTACCAGGAAACGCTTCGGTAGCGATCGACGAGCTGAATTAGCCTTATGTTCACGGTTTTGCATGCATCAGCACCGGTAAATAATCCGGGAGGATACTGTACTCAATTTCTTGCGTGGCTTCAAACTGGATTTCTCCATCTGCATGCAGCGGGGTGGGTTGGTCCGTTTGGATTTTTAACCAGCCGACATCGATCTCATGGATCGCAGGGTGCTCGACGTAATTTCCCGCACCTGCTTTCATGGTCCTTGGCAGCAAGCGCAGAATTTGAAGCCTGGAGGGCATAAAGCCAAAAACACAATTCAGTTTTCCATCATATGGGTCAGCATGCGGTGCCATGTAAAAAACGCCACCCGTCAGTGGGTTATTCCCGGCCGTGACCAGCGTTGCCGGTCCATGGTAATCACCACCCTCCCATAGCAGGTGCATTTTCCACTGCGGATTTTTTGCCACACCCAGCAAGGCAGCCACCACGTATCGGATCGACCCGCGCAACCAGGATATGCGTTGCTGGATCAGGGTGATGGTCGGTTCCAAGCCGATGGCGCTGTTGTTATCAAAATATCGCTTTTTACTGATTTGTTTACCCACATCCCAGGCGGTGACGACGCCAAGGTCAATGCGTCTAGTTTGACCACCCGCAATCATCTTGGATGCACCCTGTAAATCAGTTGGCAATCCCAGGTTGACCACCAGATCATTGGCAGAACCGAGCGGGAAGATCCCCATCGGCACCGGATTTGTCTGAGTTTCCTGAGCAGCGCTAACCATGCCATTCATCACTTCACTGACACTTCCATCTCCGCCAGCCGAGATGATAGGAGAATAGCCATTTTTCACTGCTTCATACGCAAGCTCAGTGCCATGATTCGGGGCTTCAGTCACCACCAATTCAAAATCCAGACCCATGGATTTCATCAGGTTTTCAACCTCAGTTCTTTTCTGCAGACCTTTCCACCGCCCCGCGTAAGGGTTAAGGATGATTTTCGCTACCATATGGCAAACACCTCTTGTTGGATTTTAGCACGATTCTTACCTACTGTTAATTTAACTGAACCTGAAGTGTCGTGCATAAGTAAACTTATCGTGGCGTGTTCATAAAATATGATAATATTTGCACAGGCTCAATGATTTTCTTTAAATAAATCCTGGGAATTGGAGCAAACATGACAGATATCCAGAGTTTTAGTGAAAAAATCATCCGCAACATCGAAAAAGTGATCGTTGGCAAACGTAGCTCGGTGGAGTTAGCGGTGATCAGCCTCCTATGCCAGGGGCACTTGTTGATCGAGGATGTTCCTGGGGTAGGCAAAACTGTGCTGGCCCGTAGTCTGGCCAAATCGTTGGGATGCGATTTCAGCCGTATCCAATTCACTCCTGATATGCTGCCCAGCGATGTGACCGGTGTATCTATCTATAATCAGGTGAGCAGGCAATTCGAGTTCCGTCCAGGGCCCATCATGGCACAAATTGTATTGTCCGATGAAATTAACCGGGCCACTCCAAAGACTCAGGCTGCATTATTAGAGGCGATGGAAGAGCGCCAGATCACGGTTGATGGCCTGACCCATACTCTTCCGCGGCCATTCATGGTTCTGGCAACCCAAAACCCGATCGAATATGAAGGAACTTTCCCGTTACCGGAAGCGCAATTAGATCGTTTTTTAGTTCGTTTGACCTTGGGTTACCCGGAGATTAATGAAGAGATCAATATTCTCGAACGGCAGCAGTTTCATCATCCGGTGAACGACTTGCAGCAGGTCGCGCCAGCAGAGGAACTTTTACAAGTGCAGGAAGCGGTCAAGTCTATTTACGTGGCGCCTCCAGTGAAACGATATATTGTCGACCTGACTCACCAAACCCGGCAACATGTGGATGTTTACCTGGGCGCCAGCCCACGTGGTAGCCTGGCATTATTCCGCACAGGACAAGCCCGGGCAGCCATCCAGGGCCGTGATTTCGTCCTCCCTGATGATATTAAAGCTCTGGTCATACCTGCCCTTTCTCATCGGGTCATCCTCGGGCCCGCTGCTCGGTTACGCGACTTGAGTGGCGAACAAATTCTTGATGAAATCATAAGTAAAGTACCCGTTCCAGGGGGAGATCTAAGGGCCAGTTCTAAGGAATGACTACCGGGCAAAAGGTCGTTTTAGCCTTATTAGCCTTCAGTCTTTTAGCAGGACTCGCTACAGGCGGAAAGCTTTATTACCGCCTGTCTGTTTTTTGGGCTCTATTGTTTTTTGGCTCATGGTTTTGGTCAAGTTTTTCATTGAAAGGCTTACAATTTAAGCGCTCAGCGCGAACACTGCGTGCGCAGGTTGGCCAAATATTCGAAGAACGATTTGAAGTTCAGAATCTAAATCGGTTTCCCCGTCTTTGGGTGGAAATTCGCGATCAATCAACATTGCCTGGGGCTGACGGTTCGCGGGTCCTTACCATGATTCGTGGAAAACAGGGCAGGTCATACCTGGCTCGCGTGCGTCTGATTAAACGGGGAGTGTTTCCACTCGGTCCCACGATCATTGCAACGGGTGATTTGTTTGGATTATTCCCGGTAGAACTTGCCATGCCAGAAAAGGATTCCTTGCTGGTATACCCGATGATGGTAGATGTACGCGGGTTCCCTAACCCACCGGGATTGTTACCGGGTGGCGAAGCCTTACGCCGGCGCACGCACCAGATAACTCCCAATGCGTCGGGTGTGCGTGAATATGTAACCGGTGATCCGTTGAACAGGATCCATTGGCTGAGCACCGCGCGACGTGGAAGACTCATCGTTAAGGATTTCGAGCTTGATCCATTGGCGGATGTTTGGATCTTTTTAGATGCAGCAAAGAATGTTCAGGCGGAGTTGCCCCAGGCTGAGCAGGATGCATACGCCAAAGATTTCTGGAGTCACGGAGGCAAAATTCCTCTGCCTCCGTCTACGGAGGAGTATGGCATCAGTATTGCAGCATCGCTGGTCAGGGATTATTTACGCAGAGGCAGGGCTGTAGGCTTAGCATGTGCAGGGAAACACGTGGAGTTGATCTCGCCTGATCGAGGTGGGCGACAATTGGGGAAAATTCTAGAAGCCCTTGCCCTCACCCATGCCGATGGAAACCAACCCTTACGGGCATTAATTGAAACCCAGGTAAAACACATGGTGAGAGGTAGTACCGTCGTTCTGATCACACCATCCACTTCAAGGGAAGTGGCTATCATCGGGGATTTCCTCTTACAGCGTGGTTTGCGTCCAATCGCAGTGATCATTGATGCATCTTCGTTTGGAGGACCACCAGGCTCGGATGAACTGGTGGCAAGTGTCAGGCTATTGGGAATCCCGATTAGGAAAATCCAGAACGAGCTAGATTTATCAGCAGCTTTATCCGATGGTTATGCTAGGTTATAACCCCCCAACACAGATATATACGGATAAGCAATATTATTGATCCATAACAGTCACAAAATTGACCTCAACCAGTAGTCATCAAGTTCCATTCAATGGATCCATGATATGTTGATATTCTGGGCAGTTATCATACGAGGAGTCAGCTATTCGGCTATTTCCGGCAATGCCCAGATAGCCCATATCTTGGTCATGCTATAATGGTTCACATGAGCACCATTCTTTTAACTGATGATCAAAAAAGCGAATTATTGCGCCTGTCTCAAACCGCCCCGGAGCTGCTTGTTCACCGGGCGCGCTTGATATTGGCATATGCAGATGGTAAACCTACCATGCAAGCAGCTGGCGAAGCGGGGATATCGCGTGGCAGAGCGCGTTATTGGAAACGCCAGTTTTTAGCCAGGGGGATGGAGATATTCGATCTCGATCTATCCGGCGAGATTTCTAAAAGTAAATCTGCCTCTTCAACTGGTAAACAATCCAAAGATACATCACCAGATACGGCATTGGAACAGCTCCTGGAGGATGTCGGTGCTCAATTAGAGATTCCTTATCCGAAACCGTTGCCATCCATTGGGATAAATCCGGATGATACCCTGGCGGAGGCGGGTCGCAAGGTGTGGCTTTACCATTTTGCTTTGATGATCAACCATGAAGAAGGTACTTTGCGGGGCGATGATAATGAAGAATTGCATGACATGCGTGTAGCTACCCGGCGTATGCGCTCTGCGTTTGATATATTTAGTCCAGCATTTAACCCCAAAATCATGAAACGGTATCTCAATGGCTTACGGAAGGCCGGGAATGTTTTGGGAAAAGTCCGGGATATGGATGTCATCCTGGATAACGCGTTAACCTATCAGAAAAATTCACCTAAAAATATGCATTCAGGTTTAGAACCATTGTTAGCCGACTATAGGCGCCAGATTGAGAAGAAGCGCTCAAAAATGACCAGGCACTTGCAAAGTAAGGAGTATCAGAATTTTAAAAATAACTTCAACTTATTCTTACAACGGCCTGATTCAATCAAAGACTCTAATACCCTCGCCGAAGGAATAAATTCGCGCTTGCGTGATACTGTTCCCGTCCTTATTTACAGCCGTTATGCAGCCGTCAGAGCATATGAGACCATCCTGCCCACAGCTTCGATGAACCAGTTGCATGCCTTGCGGATCGAATTTAAGAAATTCAGATATGCCTTGGAATATTTTCGAGAAATACTTGGAGAAAATGTTGGTCAGATCATCTCAGAATTAAAGCAGTTGCAAGACCATCTGGGTGAGCTTCACGATGCTGATGTTGCATGCGATCTGATCAGAGATTTTTTAGTAGCTTGGGAAGGTGAACAGGCAGGAATTCCTATTGCTGAAAGGGTAAATCCTGAACCAATCGTGACCTACCTGGCTTACTCTTATGCCGAGCGCTACCGACTGACCAGCTCTTTCCCAGGATTGTGGATAAAATTTAGCCGTTCTGAGTTTCGCCAGAATATTGCCCAGGCAATCGCATTGCTTTGAATAACCAGTGAAATATAAATATTATTGTTTAATAATCAATTCCTCTTGTGGGTCACCCAGGTATTCAGCGCCATTGGAAGTGACCACAACGTCTTCCTCCAGTCCAAGATAGCCGAATCCAGGGACGACCAGACCCGGTTCAATGGTATAAACCTGTCCAGCTTCCAGCGGGTAATTCGGCGTATCACCATAACGCTCCCACTCCGGACCAAGCATACCCGCGCCATCATGTACGACCCTACCCAGTTGATGACCTGTGCCGTATGGGTATTCGGGATAGCCAGCCTCGATGACCGTTTGGCGGGCAACCTGGTCGATATATTTACCGGGCATTCCTGGTCGCATTGCTTCTCGGGCTCGCTCGATGGCTTTTCGGATGGTGCCAAAGCCGTGCTGGACCTCTGACGGGGGAGCTGTTTCATCTGGGCGGAGAAAGTAAACCACACGTTGGATATCAGAACAATATTCATCCTGCAAGACGCCAAAATCAAAATGGACGATATGCCCGGGGGAAATCGTCAAATCGGTGGGTCCGAGATGACCGATAGCTGATTCAGGACCGGTATTTACGGTTGGACAATTAAGCTCCTCCCAGGCTGGCTTAACTCCCAGCCCTTTTATCTGCAAATGCATATAGTCACTGACATCAATTTCAGTCATTCCTGGCTTAATGTAATCAAACGTGCGTTGGAAAATAGTGAATGTCGTTCGAATAGCTTTACGGATGCGTTCAATTTCCTGTAAGGTTTTTCGCCCCCGCAAGGCGCAATGGAGCTTTTCAGCAGAGATTAATCTGGATAGATATGGTGTGCCATCCAGATATCTAACTAATAACTGATACAACCCATACGTTAATCCATCGGCATGAACATCATTAAGTGAATAATTAACCGCAATCTGTTTCGGATCTAGCCTCATAAGCGTCTTTACTAATTCAGGCTGGATCGATTGGTCGTAAAAAATAACCGTATCATAGGTGCCTGTTCGGCGGGCAGCTTCTGCTTCGAGACGACCGACGATCGCAATTCGTTCCCCAGAGCGAGTAAATATAAGCGCACTTTGCCAGGTGAGATCCAATCCATAGATCAAAGGTAGAATCGGATCACTGCCCGCGCTGGTTTCCCGGACGAATGTTAACCACATGTCGACATCCATCTCCTGCAATATTCCAATAGCTTGTTGAACTTTTTCCTGGACGAGTGATTGCATCATGGTGTCCTCTTATGTTAATGAAACTTATTATTGCAACTCGACTTCTCGGATGATCGAACCTGCCCTTTCACTCAATATCTTGAGCTTGATTTTTGATCCCGCCACAGCCTGGATCACCCATTCAAGACGCCCACGATTGTCTGTAGGGCTATCGGCAGAATTAGCCCCTACATCCAACTTATTACTACGACCTTCCAGGTGACCTAATTCTTCCCTGTGTTTGCCACTGGTTAAAAAGGCTCCTTCGGGGAGTTCCAGTTCTACCCGCACTGGACGAATGGATTGGCGAGATTTACTTTGCTGGCTGGTAAAGGTAGGCAAAAAGCCAGAATTTTCCACGACCAGATTGAGATGGTACTTATCATCACTGATTTTTTGAACCTCCAGCCTGTGAACAGAAAGGTGAGGCAGCATTTCCCCTAGTGAAAGAATGAATGGGTAGTGCCGTTTTACTTCTGACTCCACATAGTCCAAGGGTGGGTTACGCCAGGTATACATATTATTCCAACCGCCCAACTCGACTTTACCTAATTGAGGGTGTTCATAAGGTTCCCATTTCATATATGCGTCGGAGGCACCGTGTTCATCGATCCACTTCAGGATTTGCAGGTCTTCTTCGTGTGGGTGATCACGCCACCACTCGATCCATTTCCGATCCTTTATGCCCGCTTCGGTGGGTAAATCCCATAACTCAATGGTATAGGAAAAAATTCCCAGGTGGTCGTACATCCAATCATCAAAAGCGCCGGTTGTGACCTCCTTGGGATGATATTTAAAATCATGGAAGGTGGATACACAACGATACCCGGTTATTTTTGAACCCAATTCTCCGATTTTCTTAAAGACCCACAGATCATCTGTATTCATGTCATCATCGGATTTCGTGCTATATGGACGTAGGATGACCCGGCTGAATGTATGAAAAGTAATGGCCAGATTGATATTGGGATGTTTGATCACAAAATCGACCAAAGCACGAATTTCTGGCTCAGAGGCAGGGTAAGGACCAGCACCAGATTGCTCCCCCTCCGTCCGCCATTGGAAGGGAAAGTTACGGTTGAAATCTAAGCCTTCCAATGGTTTTGCCACCTTGATTAAATACCCATCGAAATCCTCGAGTAAACCTTCAGATAATAAGCGATAATAGGTACCGCCATTTTCGTTCGGAGCACGTTTTTCCATCATGCGTTGGTCGAGTGAGCTGATCTTCCAATCACCATTGGGATCCTGAATACGCATTTGCAGGATTTTGCCATCCCCATCGATGTCCTGGGTAAACAGCCCTTCTTCTTTTTCCTCCCAGGGATATGGACGTACACCTGAACGCACATAACGGGGGATTGGAGCCATTGCCCACTCAGCCCCATCCGGGTTTATCCTCGGGACGATGTAATACACGCTTTGATCAAGCTGGTGGGTGATTTGTTCATCTGTCCCATAACCAGACAATAGATGATAAGCAATATAAATGGCTGAAGTGGTGCCCGTGATTTCAGTGGCATGGATGTTGGCATCCACCCACACAGCTGGTTTTTCAATATCAGGACCGGTAGCTTGATTCGTCAGGGTTAATAGCCAAATCGGCCGTCCTTCATGACTGTTCCCAATCGAATTGACCTGGATTAGATTGGGGTATTTCAGCTTCCAATCATCAATTAACTGAGATAGTTCCTCGTTCGTAAAATAATGGTTAAATTCCATGTTATTCTCCAATATCTAGGTTTTTGTACACTGATGATTGATCTTTGTAGTTAGCGTAATGTCGGTAAATTTCAGTCCTTTAACATCAAGTCGCAATGCACTCGATGTTGTCTAGGTGCCCGGATGGTCAGGTCAAAATCCATTTATGTTGGTTTTCGATATTTATTCCAATACCTGTAGATGCCATCGGCAGACATGAAGGAGGGATTGGCAATTTGCTGGCCTTCCACGATGGACTTTCCAACGTTGTATTTTCCTGCTCGTGTTTCCTCAAATTCAATAAATTCCTGGCGTAATTCATCCAATGAAGGATTTTGAGGTAATTTTTCTTCTATCCAGGCTTCCACATCGTTGAGCTCATCCATTACAGCCTGCAATTGCCAGCTGGCATCAGAATAGATCCCGAAGTGAGTGGGTACTATGCGAATAGGATCATATTCCTGGATATGTTCGATACTTTCACGCCATTGTTCAACATTCAGATCAGGTGGCGGCATGGGTAAACGCAGGTAATGGATTGGACTGAGGCGGATCCCGGCAATATCCCCGCTGAAACAGGCATCACCGATCAGGTAGGCGAGATGGTGGCTGGCATGACCGGGCACATCGAGTGAACGAATCGATAAATTAGCAATGGTAACTTGCTCATTATCATGCATAATCGTAAGCTTTTCAGGTTTCACCGGTAAAAATTCTCCCCATAATGTATCCATCATGTTGCCATACAGGCGTCCTGCACTGGTGAGTAATTTCTCTGGACTGATCAGGTGGGGCGCTCCCCTCTCATGCACGTGGATCTGACAACCATGCTGAGATAACCAGCCAGAAGCACCTGCATGGTCTAAATGAATATGGGTGAGGAAGACGTCACTAATGTCTTCGATCTCATATCCATAATGCTTCAGTCCTGCAAGTAGAGCGGGAATGGTTGACCCAGGTCCTGTTTCGATTAGGATTGCCCCATTGGAATGAGGGACTAAATAAGCACCGATGGTTCCGCTTCGTCCTCTAAATTGTAAGTCGATGGTGTGGATGGTTGGGTCACTCATTCGCCTTCCCTTTCAACGAGTAGAATTTCTCGGTAGATTTTAATCCAGAAAGGACGTGAAATTTCTCGGATTCTTTCAAGATTGAGACATTCCCAAAAACATCTTTGATCAGATTCATGTATCGGATGAAGCGATTGGCTACGATCATTAATTTCCCACCTATGAGGAGTGCCTCATAGGATTGTTTTATCATCGAATGAGCAATTTGATAGTCCACATCAAAACCAGCGTGGAATGGGGGATTGGAAAGGATCAGGTTATACATGCACGGGCCGATTGGATTTAGTAAATCACCAGCGAAGACTTCTGTATGGTTGATGTGATTCAGCGCAATCGTTTCGTTACACGATGCGATGGCAAGCAAGTTATTATCAACCAGGTGTACCAAAGCGGCACCTTCGGAAGCAGCAACCATGCCAATAATCCCATAGCCACATCCCACATCCAGGACTTTATCGCCGGGTGATATGCTGATGGCACTCAGCAGCATTTCGGTCCCAGCATCTAAATGGTTATAGGAGAAAACACCAGGAAGGCTGTGAATTTGATAGCTACGATTGGGAAACAGTAGTGGAAAAGCTACCCAGGTACCGGGAGCTATACCAGGTGCTTGAGCCCATTCAGGAACAGGGAAATCTTTATCTGACATAGAAAATTGTGCAATCCGATTACCCTTTTTATACCCCAGGACCCGGCCATTACCGAATAATTCATGAGCATCCTTGATCAATGAGTGAATACCTTCGTTATTTGCTCCAGCAATGTACAAACTACCGCCAATCTCCAACGCATTTCGTGCGTTAACGAGCCATCTTCGTGATAACTGCCTGCCTTTTGGGATTTGAAGAAAAACCTTGCTAAATCTTTGATACAAATCTCGTGGAAGCTCAACTTCGGATACGATTGTAAAAGAAGAGATTTTGTTCGCTTCAAGCGATAATTGGGTCATTTCCAGGGCGGTGTGGTTGTGATCCCAGATGAAGAGATTTCCCTCACGTAAGCCTCGCGCCAGATGGACAGCTAATGCACCCTGATAGCAGCCAAGTAGCAAAATAATATCATCAGGGTTGATGATCGGATATACTGCCAGCAATTGTGTGGCAGGAGTAATTTTATTCCATTCAGGAAATCCTGGCTTGGTAATGACTCTGATCAGTTCCTTATTAAGATTAACCAGTAACTCTTGTGTTTGGGAGCAAGACACGAAAGACTTGATGCTCATGATCGATTTATTATTCTTTTCGTGGGGAAAAGGCAAGGAATTTATCTCCCTGGTCTTGGATCAAGAGCTGATCGAACTGTCCAATCACCCAGGCAACGACAATCATATCTCCAAGAGCTCCGGCAGCATTGAAAATTGCAATGATAAATAAATAGGGGATGATCGAGGCTGATACAAAAGGGGATAATAAAATCGAGAGTAAAGAGATGACGATTAATGGCGATAATCCGACAATAACATATTGGGATTTCGGCAAAAACCACCCCGGAGCGGCTGCATAGGCATACATCCCTTTGAAGGCGAATTTCGGTCGTTCGCGAGTAAATATCCAAAAGAATATTCCATGAACCATTTCATGAAAAACAAGCATGAGCAGGATTGATATTGGCAACGCGATAATTTCCAATCCCGTAAAGGCAGTGAAGACTCCCCAGATGCCCTTTGGAAATGGATTTGTGGTATTTACCAGGATCATTGCTTGGCTAAACAACCAACCAAAGATGAAGAGTAAGGGGATGGCAGCTATATTTAACCAGAGCATCATCCGAGAACTAGAAAGATCCAGAGTCTTGTGATGCTGGTAATCGATAGGAAGTATTTTTGTCGCATGCATATCATAATTATATCCCTTGAATTACATGGTATTGACGAAATTGGATTGTACGACTAAAATTCAGCCTGCTTTATCGACGTCTCCGAGTTGGAGGCGATTTTTTTGCTCGAGGATATATAAGTGGTAAGATTGCCAGGATCATTTCAGCACTTTTATTCTCGATGTAATATTAAACCGGTTGATACCGGAATACTCAATAGAGCGAAGGTAATCCTCAGCACGAAACCCGCTGAGAGGTGAGAGGCGCTCGAGGAAGGGAATCATGGAAGAGGTAGTACTTAAGGCAAATCGCCGTTCTGTATTGGGAAAGCAAGTAAAGGCGATTCGAAGGGAAGGTAAACTTCCTGCGGTGATTTATGGTCACCATATTGATCCGATTGCGATTGAGATGGATTTGAGGGATGTATCACGATCTTTGATGGGACTTGCACCATCCACGTTCGTAACCGTAGATGTCGATGGTACCCAACATAGAACCCTCGTCAGAGAAAAACAACGTAATAAACTTACCGGCACACTCCTGCATGTTGATTTTCTGGCAGTCTCCATGACAGAGAAATTAAGGTCACAGGTATATATCGAGGTGGTTGGAGTTTCACCAGCCATCAGAGATTTCGATGGTGTTCTTGTGACCGGTATGGATGAAGTGGAAGTAGAATGTTTGCCACAAAATTTGCCAGAGCGAATTGTAGTGGATATTTCTGGATTAAAGGAAATAAGCGATGGGATTTATGTTCGAGATTTGGCAGTTCCTGATGGGGTGGAAATCCTCGAAGAACCAGATACAATGGTGGTTTTGGTCACCGCTCAAGTAGCAGAAGAGGAAGAGGCCGTACCTGAAGAAGAAGAGGTGTTGGCTGAAGAACCCGAGGTTGTTGAACGGGGCAAGAAAGAGGAAGAAGAAGAAGGGGACGAGGAAAAATAAAACCTGGCGGGCAATTAGTTGCCCGCCAGTTCTTTAGTTAAATAAGATTTTGACAAATCTCAATGTGATTTCTGCACTTACTCCCCAAAGTAGCTCATTCTGGTAGGGTTGGAAATAAATCACCGGATGGAATTCCCTTTTCAAGATTTGAGAATATGGATTGGGGATGGCACGATAGCGAATTTCATGGTGATTGGGATCAGCTAACCAATCCAGTGGGATGGAAAAAACGCGACTGACCTCGATTTTCTCCAGGCGGATGGGGAATGGCCATGGTATCACCCCCACTACAGGTGTCACCAGATAATTCGTGATCGTCCAGACACGATTCATATTCCCCAGAATTCTGACCCGAGAGGGATCCAATCCAATCTCCTCCTGTGCCTCTCGCAGGGCAGTCATTTCGAGTGAGCTATCTGATGAATCAGCCTGACCGCCGGGGAAAGCGACCTGTCCTTGATGTTCCGCTACGGCCTCTGTTCTGCGGGTAAGTAATACTTGCCAAACGTGGTTTTTTTTATCCTCAGCATCAATGTAGAATAATGGAATCAGTACCGCAGCCGGACGCGGTGAATTAGATAAGACGGTAGAATAGTCGAGTTCTTCGTCTGGATATTTCAACGTTTCGGTTAATCGATGGGCGATATAGTTTTCTGTAAGCGCTTGCATTTTCAACTTTGAAGAGAGTTAATGTTGCCCGGTCAATTTACAGGATTATCGTTTCCTTCTTCTGCATTCTCTGTTCGTTCAAAAGCCACTCTTTCATCCCATACAGACCTGGCAAATATCAGATATCCAGTATGGGCTACCATCCTGTCGGTGGGACGTAACCGATCGGCATATGCTTTGTAATAGCGCAGGATGATTTCACACACTTCAATAAATGCGAAATTTGCACGACGTAAGGCAATTAATAACAAGGAGACTTGATTGGTAGTCGGTAAAATACTTCCCAGATAGCCTCCGGGTTTTAAAGCGTCTTTTGCCTGAAGGATATAATCTTGCGGGTTTGGTAGATCGAGAAACACTGCATCTACGTTTTTCTCATCGAAACCCTCGGCAATATCGCGCAGTTTAAAATCTACCCGCTCAGCCAGTCCTAGGCGATCTAGGTTTTTACGTGCCAGATATTGGAATTCTGGGCGTGATTCATAGGAAAAAATTAAACCCTCCGCTCCAACCATAGTTGCCAGGGCTGTGGTAAATGATCCGGACCCCGTACCAGCCTCGATGATATGTTTCCCGGGGCCAATATCCATGGAGACCAAGATGAACCCAATATCCTTGGGGTACATGATTTGTGTATTTCGCCGGGTTTCGATCAGGATGTCTGCCAGGGAGGGTTGAAGGAGCACAAAGGGGCTACCCATATGAGTGTAGACCCGGCTACCCCAAGGTTTACCAATCAGGTCATTATGGCTTAGGAATCCCCGGTGTGTCTCAAATTTTCCATCCCGATTGAGACGAAATATAAAGCGCTTATTCTGTGCACTGATCAGTTGAGCGATATCACCAATCTGTGCACAGGTAATATCTGATGTATCCTTCATTTCATCAAATGCTTCTTGAAGAAATCTGTGATGGTGTTGTAACAGGAGATACGGTTCTCAAACTTTAGCACATCGTGTCCTTCATTCTCAAACATTAAATATTCAACTTGCTTGCCTATGCTGCGTAGATGCTCGACCAGATCACGTGATTCTTGCTCGATTACCCGTGGGTCATTTTTACCCTGGATCACGAGTAAAGGACATTCGATTTGATCGATATAGGTACGGGGAGAACGTTCGATTAAAAACTCACGTTCCCTTACCGGATCCCCCAGTGCGATTTGGAAATATGGCTTCCATGTTTCTGGAAGACGCTCGCTAAATGTCAGCAAATCGTAAGGTCCGAACATATCTACCGCTGCGGACCATAACTCTGGATGTCTGGTAGCCATGGTGAGAGACATATACCCCCCATATGAACGGCCCACTACAGCCGCATGTGAGACATCAATTCTGGTATCCTTTTTCAATATTTTCATGGCGTGTACGTGGTCCAGGCGATCGAATCCACCCCAGTCGCGATCCACTTGCTTCATATAACTCAACCCATACCCCGAGCTGCCGCGTACATTTGGCACAAAAACCGCAAAACCATTGAGGGTTAAAAATTGGATGAGTGGCATGGAAAACCAGGCAAAATTCGGTCGTTCCTGGCTATGGGGACCACCATGGATGTAATATACCAGAGGGTATGGCTTCTGGTAGGATGTCTCTGGAGAGGGCAGATATAACCATGCGGAGATGCGTAAACCGTCATAAGATGAAAAGGAAGCATTTTCTCCTGCAGAAAGGAGGGAATCTGAAATCCCTAAAACACTTTCATGCGTATGGGATACGATCCTTTTCCTTTTCTTCCCTTCAATGGTGAATATTTGGGTTGGCGTGGTAGCTGTTGAATGATTTAATATGTAGATGTCACTATTTTTATCGTATCTGACTGATTCCAATACCCCGTTGGATATGATTCCTTTACCTGTGATCACCCTGCCCAGGTTCATTTTTAAATCGTCTTCGTCGAATTTCGCCTCATAAAGCCAGGAGCATCCATCTATGTTGTATTCTAAAAGATAAGTATTCTTTTTTACCCATATAAAATCATTAAGTTCACCCCGACCCTTATGTTTTTTCCCGGTGATTTGGACTTCCTTTATTTTTGATGGTTTTTTAATATTTAGATAGCCGAGTCCAAAGCTATCATCAAATAAGGAAGTCACGAAAATCAAACTCTGATCGTGATTGGTAAAATGAGTGGAGTTGATCGAATTGAGCGGGACAGCCTGATCCGGCTTGCGATCCTCAAGGGGAGTGCCATAAAGCAATTGAATGCTCCTGTTTTTTTTCTTCCATAAATAAAGCACATTATCTCCGGCCGAGAAACCATCAATAATGGTTACCTTGGAGTGATTTTTATTATACGCATCGACATAAGCCCCCCATTGACTTTGGGCAAGTTTGATTAATTTACCCGAATTTAGATTACCCATAAAAGCTTCATTCATTTGTTCCGTATGAGACTCGGCTAATAAATAACAAATTTCATTTATTGGGTCACATGAAAATAAACGAACTCGATAATCCTCGAAGAAATGATTGAACGAAGACTCTGGATATCCCCCAGAGATGGGGATCAACATTGGTTGATAATTCTCATCTCCATCCTGATCCAACATGACCAGTATTTTCCCGATTTTCGGAAAAACAAAATACGAGTTCCCACCAATCAAATCGGGGTTCTGCAAGGCAATACTTGGAGGGAGAAGAGGCTGGGGTACACTCCCTCCGTAAGCCATCGAGTACAGACTCAGCTGACCACTTAAATTGCTTATAAAATAGATGCGAGCATCAACCAACTGCGGCGCAAAGAATAACCGTGCGGATAGGAAAGAATCGATTCTTGCCATAGAAATATCCCGTCCTTGTCTAATTTAGTTAGGAGACAATTGTACCTTCAAAATATCTGCGGTGCATGATTTAAGTGAGCCAAGGTGAAAAAGATTAGTAAAAGGTTAAAACCTTGACGAAAATAAACATGCCTGATAAACTGATTACTAGTTCATGTGGCACGTGTGTTCTTTCTGGAGTTCATAGGAAACCGGTCTGAACCGTAAGTGCAGTTCGGATCGGATGTTTTTATTAATATGACTTGTCGAATAGAAAACATGGAATTGCCCAGGAGAAAATAACAACAAAGTAAGGAGTAGAAAAGATGAGTGAGCGGGTGACAGGTACTGTCAAATGGTTCAATGCAAGCAAGGGTTATGGCTTCATTGAACGCGCGGATGGCCCAGATGTGTTTGTACATTTCTCGGCGATCGATTCTGAGGGCTTTAAAACCCTCAACGAAGGACAAAAAGTTGAATTTACGATTGAGCAAGGCCCAAAAGGACTGCAGGCGGCAAACGTCATAAAATTAGTTGAATAATAATTTCCCTCAAAAATTGCATACCCCTCACATTGGTGAGGGGATTTTTATTTAATTGGGTTTACTTTCAACCTGTACCAGGCTAAGCCAATAGCCAATCGCCAACAATATCAAGCTACCCAATGTCGCCATCCCGAGATGCAGTTGTCCGAGGGTATCAAAGGAGACTTTAAGGTAATTACCTAGTAACTGACCCAGCCAAAATCCGATCCAGGCGAGGAGCAGATATAAAAGCAGCCGTCCGGCATTACCACCACGCCACAAATGAAATAATGCCCCATATAAAGTTGATAATATTAGGCCGAGAAATATGGTTGGTATGGACATAAATTCCCTCGCAGGTTTTTTTGCTTACTGGGTAGTGCTTGATATGATTCCGCCACCGAGGCAGACCTCACCATTATATAACACCGCAGCCTGTCCAGGTGTGACAGCATGGACTGGATTGATAAAATGAACATGGATCGCATCACCAGGCATGAGACTAACCTCAACCGGAACAGCTTGAGCCTTGTAACGGATTTTTACCTGTGCGGGGAATGAAGAACCTGGTGGCTCCCCAGCAATCCAATTGACTTTTTCGGCAATCAGCTGAGATTGTCCAAATTGGTTATGTGGACCGACGATTAATCGATTACGTGAGAGATCTTTTTCCAGGACGTATAGAGGCATGGCTGAGGCAATGCGTAAACCTTTACGCTGGCCGATGGTGTAGAATGCCAATCCTTCATGTCTACCGAGGATATTTCCTTGCCGGTCCACAATATCACCCGAGTTATGTGATTGTGGTGCATGTCTCATCAGGAATTGACGATAATTACGATCTGCTCCGATAAAACACAGGTCCTGGCTATCAGGGCGTTCTGCGACGGATAGATTTAACTCTTGTGCCAGTTGACGAACCTCAGATTTGGTGTATTCACCTAGCGGGAACATAGCGACACTTAATTGATTTTGGGTCAGGATGTGCAAGACATAAGATTGGTCTTTGTTGCCATCGATGCCACGCAATAATTGGTACGAAAGCCCTGGATTTTGAGAGATGCGTGCGTAATGACCGGTTGCCAGATAATCAGCCCCGGCTGATAAGGCATAATTTAGTAAGAATTCCCAGCGGATGTTACGATTACAAGTGATGCAGGGATTAGGGGTTAGGTTGTGCGTATAGCCATAGATAAAAGATGTGATGACTGTATCATAAAAGAATTGGCGAGCGTCCAAGACATAAAAAGGGATGGATAAGTTCGATGCAACCCGCCGTGCTGAAGCTACCGAATCAGGATTGCAACAGCGGTTTCCGTTGTCATCATCTATCTCACTCCACAGACGAAGCATCAAACCAAAAACCGAAAAACCACCTTTTACCAACAAGGCAGCTGCAACGGAACTATCTACTCCCCCACTCATGGCAACAGCGACGACAGGTTTTTTTGTCACTCTACTTACCTAGCTTGACTTGCGTAATTTAGAAATCACTTTAGGTAGGACCCTGATAAAGTTTTCTATCTCCGATGGCTTGGTATTCATCCCTAATGTAACCCTAAGTGAACCAAGCGCCCAATCGCGGGTGAAACCCAGGCTGGTTAACACATCGGATGGTTCTGGGTTACCCGTCTTACAGGCTGATCCTGAAGAACAGGCGAAACCCTCCATATCCAACATCATTAGGAGAGCATTTCCATCAATCCCTTTGAAGAGAAAGCTGGCATGATTTGGTAAACGCTCTGTTGGGTGACCAGTCAATTGAACATCTGGGATTTCTTCCAGGATCGAACCGATCAAATGGTCGCGTAAGGGCTTCAGTGAAGTAATTCGATCATCTTTCTCGTTTTGTGCAATGTGTAAAGCCTCTGCCATCCCAACAATATACGGGACGTTTTGAGTGCCAGCACGATAACCGCGTTCCTGGCTGCCTCCGGTCTGCGCCGGGAGAATAGATAATCCTTTGCGAACATATAACGCACCAATACCTTTTGGCCCATAGAATTTATGTGCCCCAATGGAGAGTAAATCAACGTTGAGTGAACGGATATCTATATTCAGGTAACCTGCTGCTTGCACGGCGTCGGTATGAAAGGTGATACCTCGCAAGCGACATAATTTGCCGATTTCGGAGATTGGGTTGATCGAGCCGATTTCATTGTTGGCATAAATGATGGAAACGAGAACAGTATCCGGGCGTAAACAGGAGGCAACATCTTCAACAGAGGTTCGCCCAAAATGATCGACAGGTAAATATTCCAGCTCAAATCCATGAAGATTGGCAAGCTGTTCAGCAGTACGGGAAACTGCATGATGCTCGAC